>CAJANL010000084.1 GCA_903941105.1 uncultured Rhodospirillaceae bacterium | reverse complement strand
GTGGCGCTTGCCCTGGCCGACGATCAGGATGCGTTTGCGTATCTCCTCGGCCGTGTTGTCCGCCGTGCCAAGCAGGGCGTTCAGGCGTGACATCAGGGGCTGGACATGCGGGGTGAGGATGCCGCCCGGATCGACATTGGCCAGCAGGTGCTGCATGGTCAGCAGCGCATGGACCTCCGTCGAATTGAACCAGAGTCCCGGCAACTCGTATTGACCGCCGACTTGCGGCGAAATCTTCTCGAAGCGGTAACCACCCAGATATCTGTCCCAGATAATCGGGGCGTTGAGACGGTTGCGCATGTACTCCAGGTCGCGCTTGAGCGTCGCCCTGGACACCTCCAGTTCGTCCTGCAAGTCCTTGAACGGCACCAGGCGGCGTTCATTGATGATCTGGTCGATCTTGTAGAAGCGCTCGGTGCGGTCCATTGTCTGCCCCTTCGTGATCAGTCGTTGCCGCCCGGGGTGAGGATGGCGAAGCCGATTTCCCCGAACACCGGGCCGTTGTGTTCGACGTGCGTCCAATGCACGCCATGGAAGACGGTGTAGTCGTCGGGCAGTTCCTTGGCCAGGCGTTCCAGCGTGTCGAGTTCGCGCTGGAAGGCGCCGAAGGCCTCCATCGACTGCCAGTGGGAAGGGATCAGCTTGGCCATGATCGTGATCGGGTCTGAATGGCGGCATCATCCCATGAGCCCAGGGGTTTGCACAATAGGCGCGTTTCAACGTGGTTCGGGAGAGGCGAAGTTGCTCCCGGCCGGCCAGTCATTCTTACCAGGGAGCCAATATGAACAAATCTCTTTCCATCGTTTCCATCGCCGCGCTGGTGCTCGTCTCCGGTTGTTCCACCATTACCCAATCGGAGACCCAGCGGCTCTCCGTCACGGCAACCCATGAGGGCGCGCCACTCAAGGATGTGGATTGCTCGCTGACCAACGACAAGGGTACCTGGACGGCGTAAGCCCCCGGTCAGGTCGACGTGCGCAAGAGCGGCGAGAACCTGAACGTCTTGTGCAAGAAGGAAGGTTTCGTGGATGGCTTGTTGACGGCCATTTCGCGCGCCGCCGGATCGATGTTCGGCAACATCATATTTGGCGGCGGAATCGGCGCGCTGATCGATCACAACAAGGGGACAGGCTACGACTATCCAAACACTTTGCCGGTCGAAATGGGCAAGTCGATGACCGTGGACAAGAAGCAGGAAAGCCAGCCAACCGCATCCGCCACCCCGTGCGCTCCGGGTCAGTCATGTTGAGGTCACTTGCCGAAGGTCCTCGTGTCGGGTAGAAGACGCGGCATGCAGCGTCCTCACGACAATTGTTACTGGGTGATCCCCGGCCGGTTGATGGCCGGGGAATATCCGTTCGCGATCCGGGAGGAGGATGGCCGGGAGAAGCTTGCATCCATTGTCGCCGCCGGGATCAGCTATTTCATCGACCTGACGCATCCCCGCGATCCGCTGGATCGTTACGTCGGAATGCTTGCCGAGGTTACGAAGGCCGAGTCCATGCCCAGCTATGATCGTTTCCCAATCGACGACATGGGTGTCCCGGATTCTCCCGATCAGGTGAATGCCATTCTCGATCATTTGGACCGCCTGCTTGCCGAGAACCGTGTTCCTTACGATCATTGCTGGGGTGGCATCGGTCGAACAGGCACCATCGTCGGTTGCTGGTTGGTGCGCCACGGACAGAGCGGCGAGGAAGCACTGGACACCATCGCCGGACATTGGGCCACGGTGGCCAAGCGCCATCGCTACCCGATGTCACCGCAAACCGAGGCGCAGTGCGACTATGTTCTCAACT
>CAJANL010000083.1 GCA_903941105.1 uncultured Rhodospirillaceae bacterium | reverse complement strand
TCCGGTGTCCGGCTGCCTGCCCATGCTGGTGCAGATTCCGGTGTTCTTCGCCCTCTACAAGGTGCTGTTCGTCGCCATCGAGATGCGCCACGCGCCCTTCTACGGCTG
This sequence comes from uncultured Rhodospirillaceae bacterium, assembly GCA_903941105.1. Lineage (GTDB taxonomy): Bacteria > Pseudomonadota > Alphaproteobacteria > Rhodospirillales > Magnetospirillaceae > CAJANL01. The sequence goes on along the minus strand of CAJANL010000083.1, from coordinate 29,893 downwards.
GATCCACGATCTGTCGGCGCAGGACCCCACCAACATCTTCACCCTGTTCGGCATCATCCCGTGGACTCCCCCCACCTTCATGGAGCTGGGAATCTGGCCGCTGATCATGGGCGTCACCATGTGGCTGCAGCAGAAGCTGAATCCGCAGCCGGCCGATCCGATCCAGGCCAAGATGTTCCAGTTCCTGCCCATCATCTTCACCTTCCTGCTGGCCAACTTCGCCTCGGGGCTGGTGATCTACTGGGCCTGGAGCAACGCGCTGTCGATCCTGCAGCAGTGGGTGATCATGCGGAAGGCGGGGGTGAAATCCTGAGCACACCCGAAGTCGATGCGGCGGAGGCCGACCTGCTGGAAGCGGGTCGCCTCCTGTTCGCCAAGGAATGCACCTTCATGCGAGGGGCGGTGGGACTTGCCTCGCTGCCCGATCACGACCTGCCCGAAATCGCTTTTGCCGGCCGCTCCAACGTCGGCAAATCCAGCCTGATCAACGCGCTGACCGGCCGCAAGACCCTGGCGCGCTCGTCCAATACGCCGGGCCGCACCCAGGAACTCAACTTCTTCGACCTGGGCGGCCGGCTGGTGCTGGTGGACATGCCGGGCTACGGCTTCGCCAGCGCGCCCAAGGACAAGGTGGAGAAATGGACACGGCTGGTGCGGGGCTTTCTCAAGGGCCGCCCCAACCTGCGCCGCGCCGTGCTGCTGATCGACGCCCGCCACGGCCTCAAGGACAACGACCGCGACGTCATGAAGATGCTAGACAAGGCAGCGGTGGTCTATCAGGTGGTGCTGACCAAGGCCGACAAGCTGAAGGCCGGCGAGTTGGACGAGGTGGTCGCACGGACCCAGGCCGAGATCGCCACCCACGCCGCCGCCTATCCGATCCTGATCGCCACCAGTTCGGAAAAGGGTGCCGGCATCCCCGAACTGAGGGCCGAGCTGACAACGTTGGCGACGCCCGCCTGACGGAGATCTACCCATGAGCGACGACACTCCCGACATCATGCACGACCGCCAGTCCTGGCTCGATCGCGCCAAGACGCTGTCCGAGGCACTGCCCTTCATGCGCCAGTTCTCCGACGAGACGCTGGTGATCAAGTACGGCGGCCACGCCATGGAATCCGAGGACCTCGCCCGCCTGTTCGCCCGCGACGTGGTGCTGCTGAAGCAGGTCGGCGTCAATCCGGTGGTGGTGCATGGCGGCGGACCGCAGATCGACAAGATGCTGAAGCGCCTCGACATCAAGACGTCGCGCGTCGACGGCCTGCGCTATACCGATCAGGCCACCGTCGACGTGGTCGAGATGGTGCTGTCGGGCTCCATCAACAAGCAGATCGTCTCGGCCATCAACGAGGCCGGCGGCTTCGCGGTAGGCCTGTCGGGCAAGGACGGTCACCTCATCCGCGCCCGCAAGCTGCGCCGCACCAAGCGCGACCCCAGCTCCAACGTCGAGCAGATCATCGACCTGGGCTTCGTCGGCGAGCCGGCCGAGATCACGCCGCATATTCTCGATTTCTTCCGTGATTCCGACATCATCCCGGTGATCGCCCCGGTGGGCATGGGCGGCTCGGGCGAGACCTACAACATCAACGCCGATACCGCCGCCGGCGCCGTCGCCGCCGCCACCAGCGCCCGCCGCCTCCTGATGCTGACCGACGTGGCCGGCGTGCTCGACAAGGCCGGCAACCTGATCCCCGAAATGACCGCCGGCCAGGCCCGCGCCTTCATTGCCGACGGCACCATTTCCGGCGGCATGATCCCCAAGGTCGAGACCTGCCTCGACGCGGTGGAGCAGGGCGTCGAAGCCGCCGTCATCCTCGACGGCCGGGTGCCGCACGCCCTGCTGCTGGAACTGTTCACGCCGCATGGCGTCGGAACCCTGATCAAGGCCGATTGATACCCTTTCCAGCGTCCGCCGGCATCACTCCCTCTTCCGCCTGCAGGCGGGGAGGTGGCGGCTCTCCGCTAATCCGGAAAGGACTTTTTGATCAAGGCATAGACGGCTGGGATGACGATCAGGGTCAACACGGTGGACGACACCATGCCGCCGACCATGGGCACCGCGATGCGGCGCATCACCTCCGAGCCGGCGCCGGTGCTCCACATGATGGGCAGCAGGCCGGCCATGATCGCCACCACCGTCATCATCTTGGGCCGTACCCGCTCCACCGCCCCTTCCATGATGGCGGCGGTGAGGTCGGCGGCGGTGAACTCGCGGCCCTCGGCGGTGCGCCTGGCCTTCAAGTCCTTCAGCGCGTGGTCGAGATAGATCAGCATCACCACGCCGGTCTCGGCGGCGACTCCGGCCAGGGCGATATAACCCACCGCCACCGCGACGCTCATGTTGAAGCCCAGATACCATTGCAGCCACAGCCCGCCCACCAGCGAAAACGGCAGCGACAGCATGACGATCAGCGTCTCGGTCACCCGCTTGAAGTTGAGGTAGAGCAGCAGGAAGATGATGGCGACGGTCAGCGGCACCACCACCTTCAGCTTTTCGATGGCACGCTCCATGTACTCGAACTGACCCGACCAGGTGACGTAGTAGCCGGGCGGCATCTTGACCTCGCCCTGCACGGCGCGGCGGGCCTCGTCCACATAGCCGCCGATGTCGCGGTCGCGGATGTCCACGTAGACATAGGCCGACAGCAGCGCGTTCTCGGTGCGGATGCCGGCAGGCCCCTTGGACAGCCGCACCTGGGCGAGCTGTCCCAGCGGCACCTGGGCGCCATCCATGCCCGACACCAGCACCCGTGAGGCGATGGCCTGGGGATCGCTGCGGAATTCCCTCGGGTAGCGGACATTGACGGTGAAGCGCTCGCGCCCCTCCACCGTGGTGGTCACCGTCTCGCCGCCCAGCGCGGTGAGGATGACCTCCTGGAGGTCGCCGATGGCGATGCCGTAGCGGGCCAGTTGGGCGCGGTCGGGCTCGATATTGAGGTAATAGCCGCCGCCGATGCGCTCGGCATAGGCCGAGGTGGTGCCGGGCACGTTTCGCACCACCGCCTCGATCTGACGGGCGATGTGCTCCATCTCGTCGAGGTCGGTGCCGAACACCTTGATGCCGATGGGGGTGCGGATGCCGGTGGACAGCATGTCGATGCGGGCGCGCAGCGGCATGGTCCAGGCATTGCTGATGCCGGGCATCTGGAGCGCCTTGTCCATCTCGGACACCAGACCGTCGATGGTGAGGCCCGGCCGCCACTGGCTTTCCGGCTTCAAGGTGATCACCGTCTCGAACATCTCGGTCGGCGCCGGATCGGTGGCGGTGGCGGCACGGCCGGCCTTGCCCAGCACCGAGTCGACCTCGGGGAAGCCCTTGATGATCCTGTCCTGGGTCTGCAACAGCTCCGAGGCCTTGGTGATGGACAGCCCCGGCAGGGTGGTCGGCATGTAGAGCAGGGTGCCCTCGTTCAAGGTGGGCATGAACTCGGTGCCCAGCCGCGACAGCGGCACGAAGGACAGCGCCAGCACCGCCACCGCCAGCCCGATGGTCAGCGTCTTGGCCCGCAATACGCCGGTGATCACCGGGCGATAGACCCGGATCAGGGCGCGGTTGATGGGGTTGCGGCCCTCGGGCAGGATGCGGCCACGGATGAACAGCACCATCAGCACCGGCACCAGTGTCACCGACAGCAGCGCCGCGCCGGCCATGGAGAAGGTCTTGGTGAAGGCCAGCGGCTTGAACAGCCGGCCCTCCTGCGCCTCCAGGGTGAACACCGGCAGGAACGAGACGGTGATGATCAGGAGGCCGAAGAACAGGCTCGGCCCCACCTCGACGGCGGCGGCGATGATCGCCTCGGAGCGGCTCTCGCCGGGCTTCAGGCGTTCGAGGTGTTTATGGGCGTTCTCGATCATGACGATGGCGGCGTCGACCATGGCCCCCACCGCGATGGCGATGCCGCCGAGGCTCATGATGTTCGACGTCATGCCCAGGGCTTCCATGACGATGACGGCGACCAGCACACCCACCGGCAGCATGATGATGGCCACCAGGGCCGAGCGAAGGTGCAGCAGGAACACCATGCAGACCAGGGCGACGATGACGCCTTCCTCGATCAGGGTGTGCTTGAGGGTCTCGACCGCGCGCAGGATGAGGTCGGAGCGGTCGTATACCGCCTTGATGGTGACCCCCTCGGGCAGGCCGGCGGACACCTCGGCAATCCTGGCCTTGGCGCGCTCGATCACCGCCAGGGCGTTCTGGCCGAAGCGTTGCAGCACGATGCCGCTGACCACCTCGCCCTCGCCGTCCAGTTCGGTGAGGCCGCGGCGCTCGTCGGGACCCAGCTCGACCCGAGCGACGTCGCGCAGCAGGACGGGGGTGCCCTTGTCCACCTTCAGCACCAGTTGCTCGATGTCGGCGATGCCACGCAGGTAGCCGCGGCCGCGTACCACGAACTCGGTCTCGGCCAGTTCGACGACCCGGCCGCCGACGTCGATGTTGCTCCTGCGGATGGTGTCGGTGATGCGGGCCAGCGGGATATTGTAGGCCTGCAGCCGCTGGGGATCGACCACCACCTGATACTGCTGCACGAAGCCGCCCACCGAGGCCACCTCGGCGACGCCCTCGGCCTTGGCGAGCTGATAGCGCAGATACCAGTCCTGGGTGGTGCGCAGCTCGGCCAGGGTGCGATCCTTGGCCAGCACCACGTATTGGTAGACCCAGCCGACCCCGGTGGCGTCGGGTCCCAGGCTGGGGGTTATGCCCGGCGGCAGGCGCTTGGCGGCGAAGCTGAGGTATTCCAGCACCCGCGAGCGCGCCCAATAGATGTCGGTGCCGTCCTCGAAGATGACGTAGACGAAGCTGACGCCGAAGAACGAGAAGCCGCGCACCGTCTTCGAGCGCGGCACGCTCAGCATGGCGGTGGTCAGGGGATAGGTGACCTGATCCTCGACCACCTGCGGTCCCTGGCCGGAATACTCGGTGTAGAGGATCACCTGCACGTCGGAGAGGTCGGGCAGCGCATCGAGCGGCAGCCGCTTCACCGCGACGACGCCGGCACCGACGATGAACGCCGTCAGCAGCAGCACCAGCACGGCGTTGCGGGCCGACCAGCGGATGAGGGCGGCGATCATGTCACTTCCCCTGGAACCCTTGCAACGCCGCCCGCAGATTGCTCTCGGCGTCGATCAGGAAGTTGGCGCGCACCACCACCTTTTCGCCCTCGGCCAGCCCCTGCCGCACCTCGATCAGGCCGCCGGCGCGGGCGCCCACCGTAATCTCGCGCGGCTCGTAGAGGCCCTCGCCGCGTTCCACCAGCACCGCCTGCCGGGTGCCGCTGTCGAGCACCGCCGAGTCGGGCACCAGCACCACCGGCCGTCCGGCCACGGGGGCCGCCAGCTCGACGGTGCCGTACAGCGCCGGCCGGAGATGGCGCTGGGGATTGGGCAACTCGATGCGCAGCTTGGCGGTGCGGGTCTGCTCGGTGACGGTGGGGTAGAGGAAAGTGACCTTGCCGGTGAAGCTCATGCCGGGCAGGGCGTTGAAGGTCACCGTGGCGGCCTGGCCGACGGTGACCATGGCGAGGTCCTGCTCGAACACCTCGGCGTTCACCCACACCGTGGACAGATCGGCGATCTGATAGAGCGCCTCGCCCGGCATGAAGCGCATGCCCTGCACCGCGCGCTTTTCCAGCACCACGCCCGAGGCCGGCGAGGCCAGCGCCAGGGTGCGGCTGGGCGGGCCGCCCTGACGCAACCGCTCGATCTGGGCGGCGGAGATGTCCCAGTTTCTGAGGCGCGACAGGGCGCCCTCGGCCAGGGCGCGGGTGGACTCGCGCGCCTCGGGACTGGCGTTCTCCAACGCCTTGGCGCCTTGCAGCGCCAGGAGGTATTCGTTCTGCGCCAGCACCAGATCGGGGCTGTAGACCTCCATCAGGGTCTGGCCGCGCGTCACCGGCTGGCCGGTCTGGTTGACGTTGAGCCGCTCGATATAGCCCTCGAACTTGGGCGCCACCACATGCAGATTGCGCTCGTCCACCACCACGGTACCCACCGCCCGGATGGAACGGGAAAGCGTACCCAGCCGTGCCGTCTCGGTGCGCACGCCCAGCTTCTGCACCTTGTCGAGGCCGAGCTTCAGCGTCCCGCCGTCGGCGTCGCCCTCGTGGACCGGGACGTAGTCCATCCCCATGCTGTCCTTCTTCGGCACCGGCGAGGTGTCGGCCAGGCCCATGGGGTTGCGGTAATAGAGGACTTTGCCCTTGGCGGTGGGCTCGGAACGCAACACCGGCTCGGGGTCGGCGTGAACGGGGGTGTAGTCGCGGCCCTGCTCGTCCTTCTTCGGCACCGGCGAATAGTCCGGCCGGCCGTCGGGATGCTGGTAGAACAGGATGGCACGCTCCTGGGCCACCTGGGCCGCCACGTGACCGGAATGGTCGGCAACCGGCGGAGCGGGCGGCGGCACCGACTGGCGGCCGAACCAATATCCGCCGCCCAAGGCCAGGGCGACGGCGAGGACGGCCAGCAGGCGGTTCACAGCACCCCTCCCACCAGCTTTTCCAGCTCGGCCAGGCGCATCTGCTGCTCGAACAGCACCTTGACCAGATCAATATGGGACTTCCACAACTGCTGCTCGCCCATCAGCACGTCGAGGAACTCGCCCCGGCCCAGTTCGTAGGTCTTGGCCGCCGCCTGGAAGCCGATCTCGGCCTGGGGCAGGGTGTTCTCGCGCAGCAGCCGTTCCACCTCGCGGCCGGAGCGCAACGCGATCCAGGCATCGGCCACCTCGTTGGACAGTTCGAGCGCGCGAGACTCGCGCTTGGCCCGCGCCGCCGCCGCCATGGCCCGGCTCTCGCCTATGTCTGCGTCGCGCAGGCCCCATTGCAGCGGGATGTTCATGGTCAGCATGGCCTCGTAACCGTCGATGTCGCCACTGCGGCGGACGGCGCCGAAGCCGAGTTCGACATCGGGGTACCAGCCCTTCTCGGCCAGGGCGACGCCCTTGTCCGAGCCGGCGATGACCGCCTCCTGGGCGAGAATTTCCGGATGGGCCGTCCGCGCCCGCTCGCTCAGCACGGCGAGGTCGAGGGCCTCGACCGGCGGGATGGGGCGCGGTGCCGGCGCCTCCACCAGGGCGGCATCGAGCGGGCGGGCGAGCAGGCGGTTGATCCTGGCGCGGGCCTTGGTGCGCTCGCCGCCCATGCGGGCGATCTCCACGTCGAGCATGGCCTTCTCGACCTCGGCGCGGGTGACGTCCTGCTGCTTGCCCAGACCCTGGCCGTAGCGGGCGCGGGCCAGCTTTGACAGGGTGTCGAGGCGGGCCTTGAGGTCGCGGGCGAGGTCGATCACCAGATGGGCGGAGTGGTACTCGGCATAGGCCACCTTGACCTTGGCCACCAGATCGTTCTCCACCAAGCGCTTCAGCACGGCGGCCTTGCGGGCGTTGGCCTCGGCGATTTCGCGCTTGAGGTCGCGCTTGCCCCAGAACGGCACCTCCTGGAAGACGCGGAATTTCTTGGTGGTGCCGCTGGTCGAACCGCTGGGCAGGTCGCCGCCGGTACGGTTCTTGGCCCAATCCTCCATGGCGAACTGGAACTTGGGATCGGCCAGACTGCCGGCGCCCTCGGCCTTGGCGGCGGCGGCGGTGGCTTCCAGCGCCGTCACCTGCAATTCGGGGTTCATCGTCCGGGCGATATCCACCAAATCCTCGACCGAGGCGCCCACCGCACCAGAATGGTGGGCATGCTGGGCCTGGACGGGAAGTGCCGCCGCCAGGAGCAGCGTAATCAGCCAGGCGCCGCGCATGACGGTCTCCTCAGTGACTGTGGCCGCCGCCGGCGGCGACGAAGGGCACCGTGCCGGTGACGGTGGCGGCTTCGCCCTGCACCTTGGCCGACAGCGACAGTGTCCACGGTCCCGCCATGGAGATATCGGCGACAAAGGGATAGGTCCCCCTGCCGTCGGGCATGGCGGGCTTCACCGAGGTGGCCATGGGCGGCAGGTTGCCCATGGCCATCACCAGCTTGGGCTGGAACACCACCGCGTCGGTCACTGTCTTGCCCGAGGGCACATGCACCAGCCGCACCGCCAGGGTCGCGCCGGGCGAAACCGCCACCTGCGGCTGCACCGCCTCGAAACGATAGTCCCTGGGATCGGCCTGGGCCGCCCCGGAGACCGCGAGCAGTGCCAGGGACGCGGCGAATATCTTGCTGAACATGAGCATGCCCTCCACCATCCTTGATACACCCCGGTCCGGCGGCGGCCTTGTAAATTACTGTAAACGACGGATGATACGGTGCCATGAAGCGGTTCCTTCCCGACTCCATCACCGGGCGGACCATGGTGGTGCTGCTGGTGGGGCTGACCCTGTCGCACCTCGCCGGTACCGCCCTGCTGTCCTCCGACCGCCACGACGCGGCGCTCGCGGCCAGCGAGCTGCTGTCCGCCGACCGGGTGGCGGTGGCGGCGCGCCTGCTGGACGCCGCCGCCGCCCCCGAACGCCCCCGCCTTGCCCGCGAGTTGTCGAGCCCGTCGCTGTCCGTCGCCTGGGACACGGCGCCGGCGATCACCGCCAGCCACCACGACGACGGCCATCTCCAGATGGTGGCCGAGGCGCTCACCCCCTCGTTCGCTACCGTCGAACATGCCCGGCTGCATGTCGTCCATCGCGTTACGCCAAGCCGCGACCGTGGCTTCGGGCACGAACTGCTGCACGGCTTCCCCCAGGATCGGGTGATGGAGGTCTCGTTCCGCCTGACCGACGGCAGCTGGGCCAATTTCGACGTGGCCATGGCGCGCCAATCCGCCCTGTGGTCGGCCCATACCGTCATCTCCACCGCCATCATGATCGCGGCCATCTTCGTGCTGGGAGCCTGGGCCACCGGCTGGATCGCCCGGCCGCTGGAGAGCTTCGCCCGCGCCGCCGACCGGTTGGGCCGCGACGTCGCCGCCGAGCCGCTGAGCGAGGATGGCCCGCGCGAGGTCCGCCGCGTCGTGGTGTCGTTCAACGAGATGCAGGCGCGCATCCGCCGCTTCGTCGACGACCGCACCCGCATGCTGGCGGCCATCAGCCACGACCTGCGCAGCCCCATCACCCGGCTGCGGCTGCGGGCCGAGATGCTGGCCGAGGACGAGCCGCGCCGGCGCATGCTGGCCGATCTCGACGAGATGGAGGCCATGGTGTCCTCGGCGCTGGACTTCGCCCGGGGCGAAGCCGCCGACGAGCCCAGCCAGCCGGTGGATCTCGCCGCCCTGCTGGAATCGGTGTGCGACAACGCCACCGACATGGGACTGCCGGCCGCCTATGACTGGCGCGAACGTCTGGTGTGCGGCTGCCGCCCCTCGGCGCTGAAGCGCGCCCTGGCCAATGTGGTGGAGAACGCGGCGCGCTACGGCGGCCGGGCGCGGGTGAGTGCGGCGCGGCAGGGATGCGACCTCATGGTGGTGGTGGACGACGATGGCCCCGGCATCCCCGAGGCCGAGATGGAGGCGGTGTTCACCCCCTTCCACCGCCTGGAGGGCTCGCGCAATCGCCGCACCGGCGGCATCGGGCTGGGGCTGACGGTGGCCCGCACCATCATCCGCTCGCACGGCGGCGAGCTCCGCCTGGAGAACCGGTCCGAGGGCGGCCTGCGCGCTACCGTCACCCTGCCGCAGGGCGAGGCGGCATGAGCCCGCACATCCTGATCGTCGACGATGACGAGGAGATGCGCGGTCTGCTGCTCCATCTGCTGACGCAGGAGGGGTTCCACGCCAGCGCCGCGGCGGACGGCGAGGCCATGCGCGGAGCACTGGCCGGGGGCGGAGTGGATCTGGTGGTGCTCGACCGGATGCTGCCGGGCGAGGACGGCCTGTCCCTGTGCCGTGCCCTGCGCCGTACCACCGCCCTGCCGGTGATCATGTTGACCGCCATGGGCAGCGAGGCCGACCGGGTGGCCGGACTGGACACCGGCGCCGACGACTACCTCGCCAAGCCGTTCGGTGCCCGCGAGCTGCTGGCCCGTATCCGCGCCGTGCTGCGCCGCGCCGGCAGCACGGCCGAGGCCGTCTACCGCTTCGCCGGCTGGAGCCTCGACACCGTGCAGCGGGTGCTACGTGCCCCCGACGGGGTGCTGGTGGACATCACCGGCGGCGAGTTCGAGCTGTTGCTGGCCTTCCTCCGCCATCCGCATCAGGTGCTGTCGCGCGACCAGTTGCTCGACCTCGCCCGTGGCCGCGTCTCCGGCCCCGAGGACCGCACCATCGACGTCCAGGTCGGCCGTCTGCGCCGCAAGCTGGAAACCGACGCAAAGAATCCCGATTTGCTCAAGACGGTGCGGGGCGGCGGCTACGTCCTGGCCGCCGATGTGCAGCGATCGTGACCGCATGAGCCTCTATGACCGACGGGTCCTGCCCCGCCTCCTCGACCTGGTCATGCGCCAGGAGACCCTGGCCGGCTACCGCGCCCGCACGGTAGCGGCTGCGCACGGGGACGTGCTGGAGGTCGGCATCGGCTCCGGCCTCAACCTGCAGTTCTATGGCAAGGCCGTCAGCCACCTCACCGGCATAGACCCCTCGGCCGAACTACTCGCCATGGCAGAACGGCGGACTGCCGGAGCCCCCTGCCCCGTCGTCCTGGTTCAGGCATCGGCGGAAGCGCTGCCCCTCGACGACCACGCCATCGACACCGTGGTGATGACCTGGAGCCTGTGTTCGATCCCCGACCCCGCCGCCGCCCTGGCCGAGATGCGCCGGGTGCTGCGGCCCGGCGGCCGCCTGCTGTTCGTCGAGCACGGCCTCGCCCCCGAACCCTCGGTGCGGAAGTGGCAGAACCGCCTGACGCCCTGCTGGCGGCACGTGGGCGGCGGCTGCCACCTCAACCGCAAGATGGATGACCTGATCCGCGCGGCGGGGTTCGAGATCGTCAGCCTGGACACCGGCTATATGACCGGGCCTCGGCTGCTCACCTTCCTTTATCAAGGGAGTGCCACGCCAGGGGCGTGAGGAGGCATCCGGGTGAGCCACACTGCCGCTTGACCTCCCGCTTTTCCGATGTTAGTAACTAATCACTAACATCGGAGTTCCCCATGCGCCAGCCGGCCGAGCACCGCCGTGGCCAGATCGTCGAGGCCACCCTCAGGCTGGTGGTCGAGCGCGGCCCCGACCGAGTCACCACCCAGGCCATCGCCGACGCCGTCGGGCTGACCCAGCCCGCCCTGTTCCGCCATTTTCCCCGCAAACTGGACATCTGGATGGCGGTGCTCGACTGGCTGATCGGCGAGACGGCCGAGAGCCGCTGGCCCCGGGCGCTGGCGCAACCGCTGCCGCCGCTGGGCCGGCTGCGCGCCCTGGTCGCCACCCAGCTGGACTTGATCGCCCACACGCCGGCGGTGCCGGCGCTGCTGTTCTCGCGCGAGCTGCATGTGGAGAACGAGGCGCTGCGCAGCGGCCTCGCCGGCCTGATGGGCCGCTTCATCGGCCACCTCCGGGCGCTGCTGGACGAAGCGGCGGCGGCGAATGCGCTTCGTCCCGGCCTCGACACCGCCCTGGCCGCCAAGGCGGTGGCGACGGTGCCGGCGGGGACGGCGCTGCGCTGGTCGCTGTCGGGTCACCGCTTCGATATCGTTGCCGAAGGGCTGGAGTCCTTCGACGTCCTGATGCAGGGGATCGTGCTATGCTGAAGCCTTCACGCCGGGGCGTCACCGCCCTGATCGCCGCCGTGGTGATGGTGCCCTTGGCCGCCGCCACCCTCGCCCGCAAGGGGGCCGAGGTCACCCTGGCCGCCGTCGAGACCGACGTGCCGGTGCGGGTCTACGGCCTGGGCACGGTGGAGGCCCGCGTGCTGTCCAAGGTCGGCTTCACCGTCGCCGGCCGGCTGGTGGAACTGACGGCCGATGCCGGTGATCCGGTGTCCAAGGGCGCCGTGCTGGCGCGGCTCGACGACGCCGAACAGCGTGCCCGTCTCGCCCAGGCCATGGCGCTGGCCGACAAGGCGCGGGCGCAGGCCTCCAACGCCCGGGTGGGCATCTCCAAGGCCGAGGCCACCAAGCTGCAGAAGGAGCGCACCAGCGACCGCCGCGTCTCACTCACCCGCAGCGGCACGGTTTCCGAGGAGGTGGCCGGCGACGCGCTGACCGCCGCCAAGGTGGCCGCCGCCGACCTGCGCGCCGCCCATGGCGAGACCTCGCTGGCCGAGGCGACCCTGGCCGACGCCATGGCCCAGGTGGAGCTCAACCGCGTCCTGCTCGATCGCCACGCCCTGACCGCGCCCTACGACGCCCGCGTCGCCTTCCGCCACCGCGAGGCCGGCAGCGTGCTGGCCTCGGGCGAGGCCATGTTCACCCTGTTCGACCCGGCGCGCATCTGGGTGCTGGCCCATGTGGACGAGGCCGCCTCGGGCGCCGTCGCCGTGGGGCAGGCCGCCGAGGTGCGGCTGCGCTCGCTGCCCGGCCGCAGTTTCGCCGGCACCGTCCAGCGCATCGACATCGAGAGCGACCGTGCCGCCGAGGAGCGCCGCGTCTACGTCGCCTGCGCCGAATGCCCGCCCAATCTGGGCGAACAGGCCGAGGTCCTGATCGACGTCGCCCGCCTGCCCAAGGCGCTGCTGGTGCATGAGGACGCCGTCTCCGGCCTCGACGCCGGCCAGGGCCGCGTGTGGACGGTGGAGGCCGGCCGCCTCGCCTTGCGCGCCGCGCGCTTCGGCCTGCGCACCCTGGACGGTCGGCTGCAGATCACCGACGGCCTGCCCGACGGCAGCCGCGTCGTCGCCCGACTGCCCGCCGGGGCGCGCGAGGGTGACCGGGTGACGGTGAAGCAATGACGGCCGTGGCCCTGGCCCTCGCCGACATCCGCCACCGGCTCGGCCGCTTCATCCTGACCTGCATCGGGCTGTCGCTGCTGCTGGCGGTGGTGCTGTCGATGATCGGCATCTATCGCGGCCTGGTGGATGACGCCCTGGCGCTGGCCCGCGCCCCCGCCGCCGAATTGTGGGTGGTGGAGGCCGGTACCCGCGGCCCCTTCGCCGAAGCCTCGCGCCTGCCCGGCGACACCCGCGAGATGGTGGCCCGCGTCCAGGGCGTGGCGGTGGCCGGCGCCATCACCTACCAGACCGCCGAGACCACCCATCAGGGACGCAAGCTGCGGTTGCAGGTGGTGGGCTACGAGCCCGGCCGGCCCGGCGGTCCCGCCGCCATCGCGGATGGGCGCGGGCTGGCGCGGCGCCATGCCGAGGCGGTGGCCGACCGCCGCAGCGGCCTCGTCGTCGGCGACCGGCTGCGACTGGGGCGCGACAGCGTCACCGTGGTCGGACTGACCGCCAACCACGTCTCGTCGGGCGGCGACCCGGTGCTGTTCCTGTCGCTGGACGACGCCCAGCGGCTGCAATTCCTTGCCGAACCCTCGGCGCAGCGGCGCGACGCCGCCCGGGGCGCGGCGACCTCCTCCACCGACGTGATCAACGCGGTGGTGGCGCGCGCCGTCCCCGGCGTCGGCCTCGACGACCTCGCCGCCGGCATCGCCCGCTGGAAGCATCTCGCCACCCTGACCCAGGCCGAGCAGGAAGCCATCCTGATCACCTCGGTGGTCGAGAAGGCGCGCCGCCAGATCGGCCTGTTCACCGTCATCCTGCTGACGGTGTCGGCGGTGGTGATCGGGCTGATCGTCACCACCATGACCATGGACAAGCTGCGCGAGATCGCCACCCTCAAGCTGATCGGCGCCCCCGACCGCATCATCGTCGGCCTGATCCTGCAACAGGCGGTGGCCATGGGAATGATCGGCTTCGGCCTGGGCGCCGCCTTGATCCACCTCGCCGCCGACCGCTTTCCCCGCCGCGTGCTGCTGCTGCCCGAAGATCAGCTATTGCTGGGCGCGGTGGTGCTGCTGGTCTGCGTCGCCGCAAGTTCGGTCGGGGTCCGCCTGGCGCTGAAGGTCGATCCCGCCACCGCGCTGGGGAGCTGAGCCATGACACCGCTGGCGGAACTGACCGGCGTCTCCAAGCATTTCGGCGAGGGCGCCGCCCGCGTCGATGCCCTGCGCGCGGTGGATGTGACACTGCATCCGGGCGAGGTGGTGGGGCTGCTCGGCCCCAGCGGCTCGGGCAAGAGCACCCTGCTCAACATCATCGGCTGCATCCTGGAGCCCTCGGCCGGACGGCTTGCCCTCGACGGCGAAGTGGTGTGGGACGGAGGTTGGACGCGACGCGACCTGCGCCGGCTGCGCCTCGACAAGATCGGCTTCATCTTCCAGGCCCACAACCTGCTGCCCTTCCTCTCCGCCCGCGACAACGTGGCCTTGGTGCTGGAACTGGCCGGCCAGTCCCGCACGGCGGCCCGCCGACGCGCCACCGACCTGCTCGACTATCTGGAGGTCGGCCACCGCGCCGCCGCCTTGCCGCCCCGGCTGTCGGGCGGCGAGGCGCAACGCGTCGCCATCGCCCGCGCCCTGGCCAACCGCCCCCGCATCATCCTGGCCGACGAGCCGACGGCGGCACTGGACAGCCAGCGCGCCGGCATCGTCATGGACCTGCTGGCCAAGGTGGCCCGCGAGCAGGCGGCAGCCATCCTGGTGGTCACCCACGACGACAAGATCCTGGGCCGCCTGGACCGGGTGCTCAACGTCCGCGACGGCCTGCTGCTGTAGCCCTCCGGAGAGGCAACCGATAAAAAATGCTGCGACGCAGCATGCCTCTTGCGCTTTAGCCCGAAATGCATATGATGGCTGAATGTTGCAGCGCAGCAATTGCCGCGACCTCTCTATAAGCCAAGGAGATCATTCATGCCGACCACCGCCGTTGATCAGATTACCGCCGCCACCAAGGCCAATGTCGATGCCCTGACCAAGAGCGGCAATGCCGCCATCGCCGGTTTCCAGGAGCTGGCCAAGGCCTATCAGGCGCTGGCCACCAAGAACGCCGAGAAGCTGACCTCGTCCATCCAGGCGCTGGCCGTTGCCAAGACCCCGGCCGAGTTCATCGAGCTGCAGCAGAAGCTGATCAAGGAAGGCGTCGACGCCGCCGTCAGCGACAGCCGCAACATCGCCGACCTGACCACCGCCGTCTTCACCGCCGCCTTCGAGCCGGTGCAGAAGCAGGTCGAGGCCGTGCAGAAGGCGGTGCGGAAGTAATTCCGACCGGCCTGCGAGCCGATCAGCCGCACCCTGTCGCCGGGGTGCGGCTTTTTCGTGTCTGGACTATGACTGCCGGCTAGGCAATCATACTCATGTTGCAGTGCAGCAAAGTGCGTGGTTAATTCTTTTGGCCGAATGCACGGCGGTGGAGGCCCCCATGGGACAGTATGTCGGCGGAGATGGTTTGCTGGCAGCGCTGCTGCAGCCGGTGGCTCACGCCTGGTGGTTCGCGCCGCTCTGCTCGCTTCTGATCGTTGCGGCCGCGGCCTGGGCGGCGGTGACGCTGGTTCGCCGGTTGCGCGGGCCGCGTGCCAGCCTGGCCAAGGCCACCGTCCTGATCGTCGAGACGCGAACGCGCCCATCCTTCGCCGCGGCGTTTCCCGTGGTGGATTCGGAGCTGTCGAGCGACCCGTTCCTGCGCCATGCCTGGGTGCCGTTCCGCGAGACCCTGCTGCACGAGTCGGGTTGGGATACCGTCAAATACACCGTTCGCCCGCGCCAGTTCCTCAACGGCGAGGCGCTGGCCGGGGCGGTGGTCAACCTGGCGATGATCCGGGCGGTGCCCAACTATCTGGTGGGCGTCGGTCTGCTGTTCACCTTCGTCGGCCTGGTGGCGGCGCTGTACTTCGCCGGGCTGGGCGTCACCGCCCCGGACATCCACGCCGCCCAGGCCAGTCTCAAGCAACTGCTGCAGGCGGCCACCTTCAAGTTCGTCACCTCCATCGCCGGCCTCGGCGCCTCGATCCTGTTCTCCATCGCCAAGAAGCGGGAACTGGCCAGCCTGGGACGGCAGGCCGACCAGTTCTGCCGCCTGCTGGAAGAGCGCATGGAACTGCTGACGCCGCTGGCTGTCGCCCATGCCAGCCACCGCGAGCTGGTGCGCTTCAACACCGATCTGGGCCAGTCCATCGCCACCCACCTCGACGCCACCATCGGCCGCACCATGGGCACGGTGATGGCACCCATGGGGGTGCTGCTGGAGCGCATGACCGAGAACATGGCCGAGATGAACCGCGACGCCATCGAACGCATGCTGCTGATGTTCACCGAACGGCTGCAGGGGGCAGCGGCACAGGAAATGGCGCGGTTGATCGACGCCCTGCGGGCGGTGCATTCCTCCATTGCCGGACTGGTGACCGACATCGACCGCGGCCGCAAGGCGCTGAGCGATGAGTTGACCCGCACCACCTCCGACCTGGGACAACGCCTGACCGCGGCGGGCGAGGCCGCCGGCGAACGGATGGTCGGTGCCGGCGTCGTGGTCGAGCAACGGTTGACCCAGGGGGCGGAGGCGGTGGATGCCTCGGTGACTCGCTTTGCCGCCGCCGCCGACGGCTTCGAGGCGGTGATGGGACGGTCCACCACCGCCTTCGGCAATCAGGTCACCGACACGGTGGACGCGCTGGGCGGCGCCCTGGCGCCATTGGCCGCCGGCCTCGACGCGCTGCAATCCGGCATCGGCAAGATGGATGTGGAGATGGCCCGCCAGCGTGACTCCCTCGCCGAGCTGATGCGTGAGATGCAGGGTACCGTCACCGCCCTTCGCCAAGCCTCCACCGACGTCAGCGGTGCGGCCCAGCCCTTGGCCGGCATCACCTCCGGCATGGAGGAGGGCATGCGCCTGCTGGCCGAGGCCGGCGAGCGCCTGGGCGGCCTCAACCGCGACTTCGCCGGCCTGTCCTCCGCCCTGTCCGAGGCGTCGAGCACCCTGTCCAGCGCCTGGCAGGGCACCGACGAGCGCTTCGGGGCGCTGGACGGCAGCCTGGAGAAGGTGTTCGAGCAGTTGCAGCGCGGCCTGGCCTCATACCGGGACGGCGTCGCCGACTTCGTCACCGGCATGGACGACGGCATGACGCGGTCGGTGGGCCTGCTGGGCGGTGCCGTCGGCGAATTGTCCGACGTGGTCGAAAGCCTGTCGGTGTGGCAGCGACGGGCGGCCGAAGCGGAGCGCGCGTGATGTCCGACGACGCCCTGCACGGCCCGGCCGAGGGCGGCAGCGACGGCTACATGGCCTCGATGACCGACCTGCTGGTAGGCATGCTGTTCATCTTCATCATCATGCTGATGACCTTCGCCCTGTCCTACCGCTCGGCCCAGGACGAGCACATGACCACCGTCGACACCCTGGCCGCCATGGTCGAGGAAATCAGCCGCAAGACCGCCATTCTCGAACGGGGCCAGGCGCTGCTCGCCGAGAACCAGAAGGTGCTCGACCACATGCTGGGCGAGGTGCAGGACGCGCTGCGCCAGCAGGGCGTCAAGGCCACCGTCGAGGAAAGCGGCGTCATCCGCCTGCGCGACAGCATGCCGTTCAGGTCGGGCGACGCCGACCTCGACGCCACCGCCGCCCGCACCGCCCGCATCCTGTCCGAGGTGTTCACCCGCATCCTGCCCTGCTACACCGCGGCGGCGTCGCCACGCGCCGGCTGCCCGGCCAAGGCGCGTCCCATCCTGGAAGGCGTGTTCGTCGAGGGCCACACCGACAACCAGCCCATCAGCGGCCGCTTCCGCGACAACTGGGTGCTGTCCACCGCGCGGGCCTCCAGCACCTACGAGGCCATCAAGGCGACGGCGCCCAACCTTGCGAACCTGCGCAACGCCTCGGGCAAGGTGGTGTTCGGCGTCAGCGGCTATGGCGAGGGACGGCCGGTGGCCGGCAACGACACCGACGCCGGCCGGGCGCTCAACCGCCGCATCGACGTGCGCTTCCTGCTGTCGACGCCGACGCCCGAGCAGCTCGAACGCATCCGCCGCGAGGCCGAGGCGGTGAAATGACCGCCGCCCGGGTTCTGGCACGGCTGGCCGAGGACGGCGGGACCTTGTCGTTCCACCACCGGCCGGGGCTGACGACGGCGGCGGACCGGCTCGCCGGGGCCGTGGTGCGACGCCGTGCCGTGGCCCTCGACGCGGTGGAAGCCCATTTGCGCGAGGCCCAGCACCGCTATCGCTGGCATCGCCTCGATCGCTCCGACTGGCGGCTGGCACCCTCGCTGTTGTGGGTGGGCGAGCCGCAACTGGCGGCACAGTATGGCGTCCTCGACCGTGTTCTCAGCCGCTTGGAGCGCGATCCCGGCGGCTTCATGGGCCGCCGGCTGGTCCATGCCTGGCTGATGGCCTACGCGCCGGGCCGCCCCGGCATGTTGACGGCGGCGGAGGCCATCCGCCGCGCCCTGGCCCGTGGCGACGCCGGCCTGGAGGAGTGGCACCGGGCTCACCGCCGGTTCGCGCTGTTCTCGCCGCCGGACGGCCCCGAGGCCATCGCCCGCCTCGCCCTGTCGGTGGGGCTGACCGAGTCCCTGGAACAGGCCGGGCTGACCGGGTTTCACGACGGCGGCTTCGTCGGCGCGGTGCAGCGCTCACTGCTGTTCATGATCGGAAGGACCGTCTTCGGGCGCGACATGACGGCGGACCATTTGGCGGCGCGGCTCGATTCGCTCGACTGGCAATCCCCCGCCGCCGGTCTCAAGAATGTTCTGGCCGATGCCCTCCTGGGGCCTTGGGCGGGGGGCGGTGAGCCGGCCGACGACCTGCGCGCCGTCGTGACCGCCACCATCCGCCGTCATCTCGGCGAGCCCGGCCAGCATGCCGACCATTGGCAGGGCGTGGCGCCGGAGCTGGTGGCGATGGCGCGCCTGTGGTTGGCCCACGATGCCCTGGACCGCTTCTACCAGCAGGTCGAGGCGGGTGGCCACGACGACACGTGGCGCTATCGCAAGGCCTTCTGGCTCGCCTATCTCCGCCGCGGCGCCCTGGACTGCGTCTGGCTGGCCCTCGGACCGCACTCCGCCACCGACGGCGAGGCGCGGCTGATCGGGGGCAAGCGCGGGCAGTCGGCGCTGCTGATGGTGATCGGCTCGCTGGTGGTGATGGAATGGAGCCACGGCGGCCGCTGCCGCGCCTGGACCCGAACCGACGCCGCCGCCCTGCTCCCTGGCCAGGCGACCTACGACGCGCGCGCCCTGCGGCGGTCCTCGTTGCGCATCGTCAGGCTGCACCTGCTCACCGGGTTGGCCCAGAACGGCGGCGAGTCCTGGCGGTGGCAGGACCGCATGGCCCGCTTCATCCGCAAGCGGACCGGCATCGACATGACGCGCGCCGAAGGCATGCCCAAGAAGCTCAATCCAGCCCCGGCTTGCTCCGCCGCAAAGACTTGACGTCGGAGCGCTGCCCCTTGGCCTCCAGCCGGCGCTTCTTCGAGCCCAGTGTCGGACGGGTGGCGCGGCGGATGGTGGGGGGGATGACGGCCTCACGGATCAGCGACACCAGCTTCTCCAGAGCATCGGCGCGATTGCGCTCCTGGCTGCGGTGCTCCTGCGAGAAGATGACCAAAACGCCGTCGAGGGTCAGCCGCCGCCCCGCCAGCTTTTCCAGCCGCATCCGCACACCCTCGGGCAGGCTGGGCGAGTTGCGCACGTCGAAGCGTAACTGCACTGCGGTCTCGACTTTATTTACATTCTGGCCGCCCGGCCCCGACGAGCGGACGAAGCTCTCGTCGAGTTCCTTCTCGTCGATGGCGATGCGATGGGTGATACGGATCATCCGACTTTATATCGACGATGCCGGCCGCGCGTCCACAGGGCGTAAAGACGGCAGTTCTCTTTATGGCCTCTCGCATGGTGCGTCCGGTCGGGTTGGAAAATCGCGCTTGGGGCCAGGGGGGTGTTCCCCTTAACATCAGCCCGCCCCGAACCAGCCCCCGGTCACGTCCTTTGAGTTTCCTTCCGTTATCCGCCACCGCCGACCCGACTTTCGCGGCCCTCGACCTCGGCACCAACAACTGCCGCATGTTGGTGGCACGTCCGGCGCCGCATGGTTTCCGCGTGGTGGATGCCTTTTCGCGGGTGACCCGGTTGGGCGAGGGGTTGGCGGTGTCCGGTCGGTTGTCCGAGATCGCCATGGAACGCACCATCACGGCGCTGCGGGCCTGTGTCGACAAGATGGCGCGCAATCGCGTCACCCATGGCCGGCTGGTTGCCACCGAGGCCTGCCGCCAGGCGGCCAACTGCGAGCCGTTCCGCCAAAGGGTGTTGGCGGAAACCGGGCTCCACCTCGATATCATCAGCCCGGAGGAAGAGGCGGCGCTGGCGCTGGCCGGCTGCGCCTCGCTGCTGGATGCCAGGACGCCCTGGGCGCTGGTGTTCGACATCGGCGGCGGCTCCACCGAGTTGGTGTGGGTGCGCAACGATGGCGGCCGGCAGATCGTGGAAGGGGTGCAGTCGCTGGCCACCGGCGTGGTCACCCTGGCCGAGCGCTTCGCCCGCGAGCTGACCTCCTTGGACGGTTACCGACGCATCGTCGAGGATATCGCCACCGCCCTGTCGCCCTTCGAGGGGCGCCATGCCATCGCCGATCGACTGGCCTGGGGCGAGGTGCAGATGCTGGGCACCTCGGGCACGGTGACCACACTGGCGGCGCTGCATCTCGGACTGGCGCGCTACGACCGCTCGCAGGTGGACGGCATAGTGCTGGATTTCGTAGATATCCGCCGTGTCACCGAACGGCTTGCGGCCATGACGGCCGCCGAGCGTAGAGCGCACCCCTGCATCGGCCCCGAACGGGCCGACCTGGTAGTAGCAGGCTGTGCTATCCTGGAGGCGGTGTGCCTTCTATGGCCACTGGGCCGATTGCGCGTCGCCGATCGTGGCGTGCGCGAGGGCGTGTTGCTGGCGCTGATGCGCGAAGAGGCCAAGGTGGTGGCGGTATGATGATCACGGTGACATCCGGGCCGGCGCCCGCGGGGCACGCATAATGGCGAAGAAGCCGACAAAGCCAGCGGCGCCCGGCGGCGGCAGTCGCCAACTGACGCAGCGGGTCCTGACCGCCAAGCGGCGCACCTTGTCGTCGACGCTGTGGCTACAGCGCCAACTCAACGACCCCTATGTCCAGGACGCCAAGCGTCTCGGCTTCCGCTCGCGCGCCGCCTTCAAGCTGATCCAGCTGGACGAGCGGTTCCATTTCCTCAAGGTCGGCCAGAAGGTGGTGGACCTCGGCGCCGCGCCGGGCGGCTGGACCCAGGTGGCGGTGGACAAGGTCAAGCCAGGCAAGGGCCGTGGCGCCGTTGTCGGCATGGACATCCTGGAGTGGGACGCGGTGCCCGGGGCCGTGACGCTGCAGGGAGATTTCCTCGCCGAGGATGCCCCGGAGCGCCTCAAGCAGGCGCTGGGCGGACCGGCCGACGTGGTGCTCTCCGACATGGCGGCACCCACCACCGGTCATCCGTCCACCGATCACATCCGCATCATCGCCATGGTCGAGGTCGCGCTGGAATTCGCCCTGGAGGTCCTGTCACCGGGCGGGGTGTTCGTCGCCAAGGTGTTCCAGGGCGGCACCGAGAAGACGCTGCTCGACACCCTGAAAAAAAGCTTCACCAGCGTCCGCCACGCCAAGCCACCGGCCAGCCGTCAGCAATCGGCCGAGACCTATGTGGTTGCCATGGGGTTCCGCGGGGAGCGGGTCGGCGGTTAGAGAAAGGCCCCCTTACTCCGCCGCCGACCTCTGCGCCATGCGGAACGGGGCCTGGGGGTAGACGCCGAGGATGCGGACCTCGTGGCTGAAGAAGTCCAGCTCTTCGAGGGCCAGGCGCAGCGGCCGCTGCGCCGGGTGGCCTTCCACGTCGACATAGAACTGCGCCGCGACGAACTCGCCGCCCACCAGATAGCTTTCCAGCTTGGGGATGTTGAGCCCGTTGGTGGCGAAGCCGCCCATGGCCTTATAGAGTGCCGCCGGCCGGTTGCGCACCCGGAACACGAAGGTGGTGACGCAGGGCTGGTTGGGATTGGGCTCGACGCAGTCGCGGGCCATCACCACGAAGCGGGTGGTGTTGTGCTCGGCGTCCTCGATGTTGGCCTGCAGCGAGACCAGCCCATAGGCCTCGGCCGCCAGTTCGGAGGCGATGGCGGCCACCGTCGGGTCGCCCTTCTCCGCCACTTCGGCGGCGCAGCCGGCGGTGTCGTAACCGACTACGGCAGTGACTCCCAGTTGACGGATCAGGTTGCGGCACTGGCCCAGGGCGTGCACGTGGCTGCGGACAGTCTTCAGCCCTTCGATGGTGGCACCCGGCACCGCCAGCAGGTGGTGGTTGATGCGCTCGAAGTGCTCGGAAATGATATGCAGCCCGGAATAGGGCATCAGGTGATGCACGTCGGCGACGCGGCCCGCCACCGAGTTATCAATGGGGATCATGGCAAAGCGGGCGCGGCCCTCACGCACCGAGGCGAAGGCGTCCTCGAAGGTCTGGCAGGCCAGCGGCTCCATCCCCGGAAAGGCGTGGCGGCAGGCGAGGTGGGAATAGGCGCCCGGCACGCCCTGGAAGGCGATGGCGTTCGCGGCATCCGGCGCGGCAACTGGAACTTTGGTCATCGATGGGATCCCGCCAGCAGGGCACGCGCCCTTTCAAGGTCGGCGGGAGTATCGACACCGAGCGGAACCGTGTCAACCAGGGCGGCATCGATACGCATGCCGTTCTCCAGGGCACGCAGTTGCTCCAGGCGCTCGCGGCTCTCCAGCATCCCCGGCGGCAGCGCCACGAAGCGGGCCAGCGACGAACGGCGATAGGCGTAAAGCCCGATGTGGTGGTAGTGCGGCCCCTCTCCCGCCGGCACGGTGGCGCGGCTGAAATAGAGGGCGCGGCCGATCCGAGCCCCGGCGGCGAACGACATCACCGCCTTGACCACGTTGGGGTTGCCGCGCTCCTCCTCGACGGTGATCTCAGTCACCAGGGTGGCAAGGTCGACGGCCGCGTCGGCCAGGGGCGCGAAGACGGTGCGGATGATCTGGGGGTCGAGAGTCGGCAGGTCGCCCTGGATATTGACCACGGCGTTGAAGGCGCCGTCGGGGTCGACCGCCTCCACCGCCTCGAACACCCGATCCGAGCCCGAGGGGTGGTCGGGGCGCGTCATCACCGCGTTGCCGCCGGCCTTGCGCACCGCCTCGGCCACCTCGATCTCGGCGCAGGCCACCACCACCGGGCCGATGCCGGCCTGCATGGCGCGGCGCCAGACATGCACGATCATCGGCTCGCCCAGGATATCGGCCAGCGGCTTGCCCGGCAGGCGGGTGGCGTGCATGCGGGCGGGAATCACGACAACGGGGTTCAAGGCTGGGACAGGATTGAGGGGTGGCATGGCGGTCCCTTTCTGACTTTGGACGAAGCTTATAACGCCTCGACGGGTGGCGGAACCTCCTTCCTTGGCATGAGTGCCTCCCTGCCCCTCCGGGGGGCTACCCAAGGCGCGCTTTTCGCGCCACACTGCCGCCATGCTGCTGTCCTGCCCCTCCGAATTCATCGCGCTGGCCGAACGCCTGGCCGATGCCGCCCGTCCGGTGATCCGCCGTTACTTCCGCACGCCGGTGCCCATCGACGACAAGGACGACGCCAGCCCGGTGACCATCGCCGACCGCGAGGCCGAGGCCGCCATGCGGGCGCTGATCGCCGAGGCCTTCCCGGCCCACGGCATCCTCGGCGAGGAATACGGCAACGAACGCTGCGACGCCGAGTTCGTCTGGGTGCTCGACCCCATCGACGGCACCAAGTCATTCATCACCGGCAAGCCGTCGTTCGGCACCCTGATCGCCCTGATGCAGCACGGCCGCCCCATCCTGGGCATCGTCGACCAGGCCATCACCGGTGAGCGCTGGCTGGGCGCCGCCGGGCGCGCCTCCACCCTCAACGGCAAGCCGGTGGCGGTGCGGGCCTGCCCCGACCTGGCGCACGCCTACGCCTACACCACCGGGCCGGAATATTTCGACGACACCACCCTGCCCGCCTGGGAGCGGGTTCGGGTGCGGGTGAAGGCGCCACGCTACGGCTGCGACTGCTACGCCTACGCCCTGCTGGCCACCGGCTTCGTCGATCTGGTGGTCGAGGCCGGGCTGAAGCCCTATGACTACGCCGCCCTGGCGCCGGTGATCACCGGCGCCGGCGGCCTGTGCACCGACTGGCGGGGCCAGCCGCTCACCATGACCTCGGACGGCCGCGTCCTCGCCGCCGGCGACGCCCGGGTGCATGCCGAGGCGATGCGGGTGCTGGCGGGCTAGGGGCATGCCAGAGCTTCCCGAGGTCGAAACCGTCGCCCGCGGCCTCGCCCGCGTCTGGGAGGGCCGCCGCTTCGCCTCGGTCACCTGCCGCCGCG
Organism: uncultured Rhodospirillaceae bacterium; assembly: GCA_903941105.1. GTDB lineage: Bacteria > Pseudomonadota > Alphaproteobacteria > Rhodospirillales > Magnetospirillaceae > CAJANL01. The sequence continues at coordinate 5,720 of CAJANL010000083.1, read as the reverse complement.
ATGGTCTGCGCCAGCCCTTCCCCGAGCGCTTCGCCGAGCGCCTCACCGGCCGTGCCATCGCCACGGTGGGGCGGCGGGCCAAGTATCTGGTGGTGCGCATGGACGGCGGGCTGGTGCTGCTCGGCCATCTCGGCATGTCGGGGCGAATGGTGATCGGGCCGCTGCGCAATACTCCACCCGGGCCGCATGATCACGTGGAATTCGTCACCGACCAGGGTGTCGCGGTCACCTTCACCGACCCACGCCGTTTCGGGCTGCTCGACCTGTGCCAGGCCGAGGGGCTGGCGGCGCATCCGTTGCTGGCCGGGCTGGGGCCGGAGCCGCTGGACGAGAGCTTCACCACCACCGTGCTGGCGGCGGCCCTCGACGGCAAACGAACCCCCATCAAGTCGGCCCTGCTCGACCAAAGGTTGGTGGCGGGGCTGGGCAATATCTATGTCTCCGAGGCCCTGTTCCGTTCGGCCATAGACCCCACCCGCATGGCCGCGACGGTGACCATGACAGAAGTCGTGCCGCTGCACCGCGCCATCCAGACGGTGCTGCGGGAAGCCATCGCCTCGGGTGGCTCGACCCTGCGCGATCATGTGCGGCCCGATGGCGAATTGGGCTATTTCCAGCACAGCTTCGCGGTCTACGGCCGCGACGGCGAGGCCTGCCCGGGATGCGACTGCGACAGGGCGGTCACCGGCGGAGTTCAGCGTATCGTCCAGGCGGGACGGTCAACTTTCTATTGTGCAAAGCGGCAACGCTGATAAAACTGACGCTATGGTGCATTGCCGCATTCTGATACCGGTTTTCGCAGTCCTCGCCGCCATGGTCAGTGGCCCGGCGTCGGGCGAGGGATTCCTCACCGCCTACGAGGATCTGCCACTGCCCCCCGGCCTGACCGAGGAGGCCGGCACCGCCTTGGTGTTCGACAGCGCCGCGGGGCGCATCGTCGAGGCGATGGCGCATGGGTCGGTCAAGCCGGCCGAGGTCCTGAAATTCTATGCCGTCACCCTGCCCCAGTTGGGCTGGACCCGCGACAGCGACACCCGATACCGGCGCGAGACCGAGGTCCTGCGCCTGGAGGCGTCGCCCGAGGGGCGCGGAGTGGCGGTGCGCTTCAACGTTTCACCCGAATGAGAGGCTAGTTCATGGCTTACGAGAACATCACCGTCGAGACGCGCGGCCACGTCGGCCTGATCACGCTCAATCGTCCCAAGGCGCTGAACGCGCTCTGTGCCGCCCTGATCAAGGACCTCGGCCAGGCGCTGGACGCCTTCGAGGCCGACGACGAGGTCGGCGCCATCGTCCTGACCGGCTCGGAAAAGGCCTTCGCCGCCGGCGCCGACATCAAGGAGATGCAGGGCAAGACCTATATGGAGGCCTATCTCAGCGATTTCATCACCGACGGCTGGGAGCGCATCACCACCTGCCGCAAGCCGGTCATCGCGGCCGTGGCCGGCTACGCCCTGGGCGGCGGCTGTGAAGTGGCGATGATGTGCGACTTCATCCTCGCCGCCGACACCGCCAAGTTCGGCCAGCCCGAGATCACCATCGGCACCATCCCCGGCGCCGGCGGCACCCAGCGCCTGACCCGCGCCGTGGGCAAGGCCAAGGCCATGGAAATGGTCCTCACCGGCCGCATGATCGACGCCGTCGAAGCCGAGCGCGCCGGGCTGGTCAGCCGCATCGTTCCCGCCGCCGATCTGGTGGACGAGGCGGTCAAGGTGGCCGAGCGCATCGCCGGCCTCAGCCGCCCCATCGTCATGCTGGCCAAGGAGTCGGTGAACGCCGCCTTCGAGACCACCCTGGCCCAGGGCGTCACCTTCGAGCGCCGCCTGTTCCACTCGACCTTCGCCACCGAGGACCAGAAGGAAGGCATGGCCGCCTTCGCCGAGAAGCGCCAGCCCAACTTCAAGAACAAGTAGGGATTGCAGCCCCCCCCGGCGAAACCGGGGGGGGTTACGTCTTCTCCACCCGTACCGCCGAGACCTTGAACTCGGGGATCTTGGCCACCGGGTCGAGTATCGGGTTGGTCAGCAGGTTGGCCGCCGCCTCGGCCCAGCAGAACGGCATGAAGGCCAGTCCGGCCGGCAGGGTGGCGTCGGCGCGGGCGGCCACCTCCAGCCTCCCCCGCCGCGAGGTCAGCCGCACCGTCTCGCCCTCAGTTATCCCCAGATCCGTCATGTCAGCCGGCGCCAGATGCACCGCCGCCGTCGGCTCGATGGCGTCGAGCACCCGCGAGCGCCGCGTCATGACGCCGGTGTGCCAGTGCTCCAGGATGCGTCCGGTGGTCAGGATGACGGGGAACTCGGCATCGGGGCTCTCGGCCGGGACCAGACCGCTGGACGGCACCAGCCGGCCCCGGCCGTCGGCAGTGGGAAAGCGGTCGCCGAACAGCACCGCGCGGCCCTCGGGATAGGTGATGCAGTCCTCGTCCTCCAGCCGTCGCCAGGTGATTCCCGTCAGTGACGGCATGACGCGGCACATCTCGTCGAACACCGCTTCGGGACCGTCGTAATTCCAGGCGAGACCGAGGCGGCGGGCCAGCTGCTGGATGATCCACAGGTCGCCCCGGGCCTCGCCCGGCGGCGACAGCACCCGACGCCCCATCTGGATGCGGCGGTCGGTGTTGCTGAAGCTGCCCGTCTTCTCGAAGAAGCTGGAGGCCGGCAGCACCACGTCGGCCAGCATGGCGGTCTCGGTGAGGAAGATGTCCTGCACCACCAGGTGGTCGAGCGCCGCCAGCGCCGCCCGCGCATGGGCGAGATCGGGGTCGGACATGGCCGGGTTCTCGCCCATGATCAGCATGGCGGAGATGCCGCCGGCCGCCGCCGCGTCGAGGATCTCCACCACCGTCAGGCCGGGTTCGGCGGGCAGCGTCCCCCCCCACTCGGCCTCGAAGCGGGCGCGCACCGCCGGGTCGACCACCCGCTGGTAGTCGGGCAGCATCATGGGGATCAGGCCGGCGTCGGAGGCTCCCTGAACGTTGTTTTGTCCCCGCAAGGGGTGCAGCCCGGTTCCCGGCCGTCCCACCTGGCCGCACAGCAGGGCCAGCGCCACCAGGCAGCGGGCGTTGTCGGTGCCGTGGCTGTGCTGCGAGATGCCCATGCCCCAGAAGATCATCGCCGTCCTGGCCCCGGCATAGAGCCGCGCCACCGCCCGCAGACTCTCGGCCGCCACGCCGCACAGCGGCGCCATGGCCTCGGGGGTATAGGCGGCGATGTGGCGGGCCAGGTCGTCGAAGCCGGTGGTGCGGTCCGCCACGAAGGCGGCATCGTACAGCCGCTCGGTGATGATGACGTTGAGCAGGGCGTTCAGCAGCGCCACGTCGGTGCCCGGAGTAAAGCGGAGGCTGTGCTCCGCCAGCCGCTCCAGCGCCTGGCCGCGCGGGTCGAGCAGCACCAGCTTGGCTCCCGCCCCCACCGCGTTCTTGATGAAGCTGGCCGCCACCGGATGATTGACGGTGGGATTGGCGCCGATGACCACGATGACCTCGGCGTTGCGGCATTCCGACACCGGCGCCGTCACCGCCCCCGAGCCGATGCCCTCCAGCAGCGCCGCCACCGAGGCCGCGTGGCACAGCCGGGTGCAGTGGTCGACGTTGTTGCTGCCGAAACCGGTGCGCACCAGCTTCTGGAACAGATAGGCCTCTTCGTTGGAGCCCTTGGCCGAACCGAAGCCGGCCAGCGCCGAAGGGTGGCGCTTGAAGCCCCCGGCGGCGCGGTCCAACGCCTCCTCCCAGGTGGCCGGGCGGAAATGGTTGTGGATCTCGCTCGCACCGTCAAGGGCAGGCGGGGCGTCGGCGCTCCAAACGACCTTCGGTGCGCCCTCCTTGCGGATCAAAGGCACCGTCAAGCGCTGCGGGTGGCGGGAATAGTCGAAGCCGAAGCGGCCCTTGACGCACAGCCGTCGGTGATTGGCGGGGCCGTCGCGGCCCTCGGCCACCACGATGGCGTCGCCCGCCACGCCATAGGCGATCTGGCAGCCGACGCCGCAGAACGGGCACAGGCTGTCCACATGGCGCTCGGGCCGCGCGGTGTCGACCGGCAGCAGCGCCCCGGTGGGGCAGGCCTGGACGCATTCGCCGCAGCCGACGCAGGAGCTGTCGCCCAACGCCGTCCCCAGGTCGAACGAGATCACCGTGGCGGCGCCGCGGCCGCTCATGCCGATGACGTCGTTGCCCTGCACCTCGCGGCAGGCCCGCACGCACAGCCCGCAGGCGACGCAGGCCTCCAGCCGCACCGCGATGGCGGGGTGGGAACGGTCGGGGGGAACCGGCCGGCTCGCCCCCAGCAGCTCGAATACCAGGGCGCGGGCCTTTTCGACCCGCTCGCCGCCGGTGTTGACCCGCAGGCCGGGGACGGCGGGGCGGATGCACGAGGCGGCCAAGGTGCGCTCGCCCTCGATCTCGACCACGCAGGCGCGGCAGTTGCCGTCGGGGCGATAGCCGTCCTTGTGGCAGAGATGCGGGATGGCCTTGCCGTGGCGGCGGGCGAGGTTGAACAGGCTTTCGCCCGGTAGGGCCTCCACCTCGATGCCGTCGAGGACCAGCTTCATGGGAACTCTCCCGGGAAGTGGCGCAGCAGCGACAGGAACAGGTTGGGCGCCGCCTGTCCCAGGCCGCAGATGGAGGCGTCGCGCATCACCTGGCCGAGATCGCCCAGCCGCCCAGCATCCCAACGCGGCGCGGCCATCATCTCCACCGCGCGGGCGGTGCCCATGCGGCAGGGGGTGCACTGGCCGCAACTCTCGGCGGCGAAGAAGCGCATCAATCGCAACGCCTCGGCGCGCAGGTCGTCATGGTCGGAGAACACCACCACCGCCGCCGAGCCGATGAAGCCGCCATGGGGCTCGATGGCGCCGAAGGCCAGCGGCGGCTGCACCGCCGCCGGCAGAAAACCGCCCGAGGCTCCCCCCGGCAGATAGGCGGTGAAGCGGTGGCCGGGCAGCATGCCGCCGCAGAACTCCTCGATCAGCTCGCCGACGGTGATGCCGTTGGGTGCCATCTTGACCCCGGGGTTGCGCACCCGTCCCGACACCGAATAGGCGCGCTCGCCGGTGTGGCCGTGGCGGCCTCGGGCGAGGAAGGCATCGGCGCCGCCCTCTAGAATGTCGACGACGCGCACCAGGGTTTCGACGTTGTTGACCAGGGTGGGGCGCCCGAACAGGCCGCGCTCGGCCACATAGGGCGGCCGGTGGCGGGGCAGGCCGCGCTTGCCCTCGATGCTTTCGATCAGGGCGGATTCCTCGCCGCAGATATAGGCGCCGGCACCGCGCCGCAGGTGGAGCGTCACCCCCCCGCCCGCCATGGCGGCCATGTCGGCCAGCAGGCCCGGGCGCAGCTGGGCGTATTCCTCGCGCAGATAGATGTAGGCGTCGGACGCCTCCAGCACCCAGGCGGCGATCAGGGCGCCCTCCAGCAGACGCCGGCGGTGGTGGGTGAGGTAATGCAGGTCCTTGAAGGTGCCGGGCTCGCCCTCGTCGGCATTGACCACCACCAGACGCGGCCCGGGCTGGGCCAGCACGGCCCGCCACTTGCGTCCGGTGGGAAAACCGGCACCGCCCAGGCCGCGCAGTTGGGATTTCTCCAGCTCGGCCAGGACCGCATCGCGGGAGAGCTCGCCGCTGCGGCAGCGGGCCAGGATGGCCTCGCCCTCCCCCTCCTTCTTGGAACCCTCCCCTGGCAAAGCCGGGGGAGGGCAGGGTGGGGGCCCGAGGAGCGAAGCGACGAG
>CAJANL010000082.1 GCA_903941105.1 uncultured Rhodospirillaceae bacterium | reverse complement strand
GGGCGGCGGCTTCGGCCTTGGCGGCGGCAGCCTCGGCCTTGGCGGCGGCGGCGGCAACCTTGGCGGTGGCGGCGGCCTCACGCTCGGCGGCATTGACCTTGGCGGCGTAGCCGGTGGTCTGCTCGGCGATGCGGGCCGACTTGCCGCGACGGTCGCGCAGGTAGTACAGCTTCGCACGACGCACGTCGCCGCGGCGCACCACCTCGATGGAGGCGACGTTGGGCGAGTACAGCGGGAAGATACGCTCGACGCCTTCGCCGTAGCTGATCTTTCGCACCACGAAGGACGAGTTCAGCCCGTCGTTCTTGCGGCCGATGCAGACGCCCTCATAGGCCTGCAAACGCTCGCGGCCGCCTTCGACCACCTTGACGTTGACCTTCAGCGTGTCGCCGGGAGCGAACTGCGGAACCGGACGCTCCGCGGTCAGCTTCGCGATCTGCTCCTTTTCGAGCTCTTGAATGATATTAGCCATGACTTCAACCCTCGCTTACTTGGTGGCCGCCACGTACCGATCCCACAGATCGGGCCGACGCTGCCGGGTTATTTCCTCGGCCTGACGACGCCGCCAGGCCCGTACTTTCTCGTGGTGACCCGAGGTCAGGACCTCCGGCACCAACCGCCCCTGCCAATCCTGGGGGCGGGTGTAGTGGGGGTATTCCAGCAACCCCCACTCGAAACTCTCTTCCGTCAGCGACTCCTTTTTGCCCACGACACCGGGCAGGAGACGCACGACGGCGTCCAACATCGCCAGTGCCGCGGGCTCGCCGCCCGACAGCACGAAATCTCCCAGGCTCACTTCCAGAGCCTGATGGGCCTCCAGCACCCGCTGGTCGACCCCCTCGAAGCGGCCGCACAACACGGTGGCCCCCGGCCCCGCCGCCAGCTCGCGGACCAATCCCTGGTCCAGCAGCCGCCCGCGGGGCGTCAGATACACCAGTGGCCCCGGTCCCCGGGCGCCGCGAATCGCCGCGTCCAGCACATCGGGCCGCATCACCATGCCGCAGCCGCCGCCGAAGGGCTCGTCGTCCACCGAGCGGTGCCTGCCAGTCGCGAAATCGCGAAGGTTCACCGCCTGAAGCGACCACTTGCCCTCGGCCAGCGCACGACCGGCCAACGACACCCCGAGCGGCCCCGGGAACATGTCCGGGAAGATGGTCAGCACCGTCGCCGCCCATGGCGAACTAGTCAGCCCTTCCTCGGTCACCTTCGTCCTCCGGGGCATAGGTCAGTGGCACCACCACCACCCGTCCGCCCGCAATATCCACCACCGGCACCGCCGCCTTGGTGAAGGGAACCAACAGCCCCCCCCCGTCGCCCGCGATCTCCAGCACCTCGCCGGCGCCGAAGTCGTAGACCCCCGTGACGGTGCCCAAACCCTTGCCGTCCACGTCCTCCGCCTTCAGTCCCACCAGATCGACGTAGAGGAACTCGTCCTCCGCCGTGGCGGGCAGGCGTGCGCGGGACACATAGAGCCGTGTCCCCTTCAGCGCCTCGGCGGCATCGCGGTCGGCGACACCCTTCAGGGTGGCGATCACCAGGCCCTTGACCTCGCCGGTGATCTTGACCCCGAACTTGCGCTGTCCGCTCTCATCCTCCACCGGACCATAGGAGCCGATATCGCTCGGCCGGTCGGTGAAGCTCTTGATGCGGACCGCACCGCGGACCCCGTGCACACCAGCGATGGCGCCGACGCACACGCGTTCCGACATGACGTGTTACTCGCCCGCCGCCGCGGCAGCGGCGGCACGGTCGGCCTGCTCCTTGGCGCGCTGCTGGGCTGCGGCCTTGGGCTGCGGCTTCTTGGTCTGGTCGGGGCGAACCGGGGCCTTGACCAGGCCCTTGTCGGCGAAGATGCGGACCAGGCGATCGGTGGGCTGGGCGCCGACGGCCAGCCACTTCTTGACGGCTTCCTCGTCGAGGACCAGACGCTGGGCGTGGTCGTGCGGCACCATCGGGTTGTAGGTGCCGACCTTCTCGATGAAGCGGCCATCGCGCGGGCTGCGCGAATCGGCGACGACGATGCGATAGAAGGGGCGCTTCTTGGCGCCGCCGCGGGCGAGACGAATCTTCAGGGACATAGTCGAGTCTTCCTCTACTTCGTTCAAAACCAAACAGCCGTGTTACCGGCCGAATTTTCCTCCAGGCGGCAGCAGGCCGCCGATGCCGTGACGCATCAGCCCCTTCTGCCCCATCTTGCCGACCTTCTTCATCATGTCGGCCATCTGCTGGTACTGCTTGAGCAGGCGATTGACGTCCTGCACGCTCATGCCCGCCCCGGCGGCGATGCGCTTCTTGCGCGACGCCTTGATCAGGTCGGGATTGCGGCGTTCGCCCTTGGTCATCGACTGGATGATCGCCTTCTGGCGGCCGACCATCTTGCTGTCGATGTTGGCGTCCTTCAATTGGTTGGCGATCTTGCCGATGCCGGGCAGCATGCCGAGGATGCCCTTGAGGTCGCCCATCTTCTCGACCTGCTTGAACTGGGACAGCATGTCGTTGAGGTCGAACTTGCCCTTCTCGATGCGCTTGGCCAGCTTCTCGGCTTCGTCCTGCTCGAAGCTGTCCATGGCCTTCTCGACCAGGCCGACCACGTCGCCCATGCCGAGGATGCGACCGGCGACCCGGTCGGGATGGAACACTTCGAGGGCGTCGAGCTTCTCGCCGGCGCCGAGGAATTTGATGGGCCGGCCGGTGACGTGCCGCATGCTGAGCGCCGCGCCGCCACGGGCATCGCCGTCGATGCGGGTCAGCACGATGCCGGTGACGCCGACCTTGTCGTTGAACTCGCGCGCCAGGGTGACGGCGTCCTGGCCGGTCATGGCGTCGGTGACCAGCAGGGTCTCGGTGGGCTTGACCACGTCGCGGACGCTCGCGACCTCGGCCATCAGCACGTCGTCGATATGCAGGCGGCCGGCGGTGTCGAGGATGACGACGTCGTAGCCTTCCTTGCGCCCCATATCCATGGCGCGCCGCGCGATGGCCACCGGCATCTCGCCCATGATCACCGGCAGGCTGCCGACCTCGGCCTGTTTTGCAAGGATCTCCAACTGCTGCTGCGCGGCGGGACGATAGACGTCCAGCGAGGCCAGCAGGACCTTCTTGCGCTCCTTCTTGAGCTTGAAGGCGATCTTGGCCGAGGTGGTGGTCTTGCCCGAGCCCTGCAGGCCGACCATCAGGATGGCCACCGGCGGCACGGCATTGAGGTTGAGCTCGACGCCCTCGGTGCCGAGGGTGGCGATCAGCTCGTCATGGACGATCTTGACCACCATCTGGCCGGGGGTGACGGATTTCACCACCTCCTGGCCGATGGCGCGCACCCGGACGCGCTCGACGAAATCCTTGACCACCGGCAGGGCGACATCGGCTTCGAGCAGGGCGACGCGAACCTCGCGCAGCGCCTCCGAGACATCCGCCTCGGACAGGGCGCCACGACCGGTGAGCCGGTCGAATACCTTGCCTAGCCTGGAGCTCAAGCTCTCGAACATCAAAACCCCAAAACAGTTACACGCCGGTGCGCGAAAATGTCGCGGACCAGCGGGCCTCCTCGGAGGCGGTCGTCTTCAGCGAACCGAAGTGGGCTATAGATAGGGCAGGGGCGGGGCGAGAGTCAAGGGATTTGGCGAAAGGGGACGGCCAGATGCCCGCGTCTCCAACCGGGGAGAGACGGGGAGAATGCCAAGCGGAGCCATTCTCCCTCTCCCAACCCTCTCCGGCCTAGGCGGCGACTACTTGCGCAGATAGTCCCGTACCAGCACCTCGGCGATCTGCACCGCGTTGAGGGCGGCACCCTTACGCAGGTTGTCGGCGACGCACCAGAAGGACAGGCCGTTCTTGACCGTGGGGTCCTTGCGGATGCGGCTGACATAGGTGGCGTCCTCGCCGGCGCATTCCACCGGGGTGGCATAGCCGCCCGGCTCGCGGGTATCCAGCACGATGACGCCCGGTGCGTTGCGCAGGGCCTCGGTCGCCTCGGCCACCGACACCGGCTTCTCGAACTCGACGTTGATGGACTCCGAGTGGCCGATGAACACCGGCACGCGCACGCAGGTGGCGTTGACCTGGATGTCGGGATCGAGAATCTTCTTGGTCTCGACCACCATCTTCCACTCTTCCTTGGTCGAGCCGTCGTCCATGAAGCTGTCGATCTGCGGGATGACGTTGAAGGCGATCTGCTTGGCGAATTTCTGTGGCTGCGGCGCATCGTTGACGAAGACGCCGCGGGTCTGCTCGAACAACTCGTCCATGCCTTCCTTGCCGGCGCCCGACACCGACTGGTAGGTGGAGACCACCACCCGCTTGATCTTGCCCAGGGCATGCAGCGGCTTCAGCGCCACCACCATCTGGATGGTCGAGCAGTTGGGGTTGGCGATGATGTTGCGCTTGGTGTAGCCGGCGATGGCCTGCGGGTTGACCTCGGGCACCACCAGCGGAACGTCGTGCTCCATGC
>CAJANL010000081.1 GCA_903941105.1 uncultured Rhodospirillaceae bacterium | reverse complement strand
TCCAGGCCACCACGCCGCTCAACGAGAATTACGTCTTCACCCTCACCTCAAGGCCGACCCCGACCCAGAAACGCGCCTTCGAACTCCTCGGCATCGCGCCGGAGTGTACCCAGTAACGCACCCCTCGCTCGATGCAAAATCCAGCGATATCAATGGGGTGCGTATCCGCAAAGAGGGAAGTTCAGTTTAGGCCGGAGAACGAACCCGCTGCGCGGGATAAATGTCCCTTGTTGACACGCCTATTGGCCATGGAGAGTTGGGCTTTGGTTGAACGACGCCTGGCATAGGCCGAGCATTTTGGCTCCTTCATTGGGTTTGATGAGCCATACGATGACCATCGCCATTCCTTCTGCCCCGATCAGCCCGTTGCGTCAGCGGTTGATCGAGGACATGAACATGTGCCGGTTTTCACGAGAGACGGTCGGCGGGACGCAGCGTCGATCCGCCGGAACTGCCGACGGCGAAGATCATATCCAGTTGTGTGCCTTGCCCGATGGTCACCGGGCAAGGATGGCGCAGTCGGCGGCGGGAATCTAGGTGGCGTTGACATTCAGGATTCCCACAGACGCGAAAATCTGATTCAAACTCCTTTTCGAGAAGGAGCTTTGAATGAGCGGGGTCCGTTTGATCTTGAAGGATCATCAGTGGGAGCGAATGGAGCCGCATTTGCCGGGCAAGCGCAGCGATCCCGGCAGGACTGGCACCGATAACCGCTTGTTCTTGGAAGCCGTGTTATGGCTGGCCCGAACGGGTTCGCCATGGCGTGATCTGCCGGACTTCTTCGGCAACTGGAACAGCGCGTTTGTCCGCTTTTCCCGCTGGTCCAAAGACGGCGTATGGGATCGGCTTTTCGCCATGATGGCTGACGAACCCGACTTCGAATACGTCATGATCGACTCGACCATCGTCCGGGCGCATCAACATGCGGCGGGCAAAAAAGGGGGCCTGAAGCTCGTGCGATCGGTCGGTCGCGCGGCGGGCTGACCACCAAGGTCCACGCCGTCGTTGATGCCTTGGGAAACCCGCTTCGTTTCATCCTGACGCCGGGCCAGGCGAGTGACTATACCGAGGCCGAGGCGCTTATCGCCGACATTCCGGCAGAACACGTTCTGGCCGACAAAGGCTACGATTCCGGCGCACTCCGAGACACCATCCACGCCCAGGGCGCCGTGCCGGTCATTCCGCCCCGGAAAACGTCACCGCAGGTTCCTTGCGATTACGCTCTCTATTGCGAGCGTAACCTCATTGAGCGTTTCTTCCAAAAAATCAAAAATTTCCGCCGCATCGCAACCCGCTACGACCAGACCCCGAGGGCGTTCTTGTCCATCCTCTGCCTCGTCAGCGCATTCATCTGGACCAAGTGAATGTCAACGCGGCCTAGCCGCGAGGACCGGATCACTCCCTGGGTTCAGCCGGGCCTAGCGCGCACTCCGTCGATGACGATGGTAATCACCGCCTTGCCTTCAGCCACCAGGTCGAAGCTGCGTCCCTGCATCACCCAGCGAAGGGCGGTCCCCTGGATCAGGGCGATTAGAGCGAAGGCGGTCTGGTCGGAATCGAGGTTCGGGCGGACGTCGCCCTGGCGCTGGCCCTCGCGGACCAGTGCCGCCAGGGTGTGACGAAAGGCATCCATCACCCCGCCGATAGCTTGGCCGAGGACGCCGCCATCGGCCTGGAGTTCGCGCGACATCAAGATGGCGGGCAGAGCAGGGGCGGTCTCGATGAACAGGAACTGCCCGATGGCCAGGGCGCGCAACGTGTCGGTCGGCGCCAGGCCCAGCGCCAGCGTGTCAGCCCATTGCCCAGCCAGTCGCCGGCGAAGCCAGTCGACCACCGCCACCCAGATGTCGCTCTTGCGGGGAAAGTGGCGGAACACGGCGGCCTGGGTCAGGCCGATGCGGCGGGCGATGGCCTCGGTGGTCATGCGGTCGGGGCCGACCTCGTGGGCGAGATCGAGCGCCGTCGCGATGATCTGCTCACGCCGCGCCTCGGCGGATTTGCGCTCAGGCATGCCCATGCGCGCCCTCTCCTCCTCCGTCGCCTTCCACCAGTCGGCCATCGCGCAGCACATGCATGGCGTCGAAGCGGTCAAAAATCTTCTCGTCGTGGGTGACGACGATGACCGCCGCGCTTTGTTCCGCCGCCACCTTGCGCAGCAGGTCCATGACGATGCCTGCCCGCTGGGAGTCCAGCGCGGCGGTTGGCTCGTCGGCCAGGATGATGCGCGGGCGGTTGGCCAGCGCCCGGGCGATGGCCACCCGCTGGGCCTGACCCCCGGAAAGCTGCGTCGGCCGCCGGTCAGCGTGCTCGCCCACCTCCAGGTAGTCGAGCAATTCCCGCGCCCGCGCCCGTGCCTGGGCGCGCCCCTGGCCGACCAGGTTCAGCACCACCTCGATGTTCTCGGATACCGACAGGAACGGGATGAGGTTGTGGAACTGGAAGATGAAGCCGATCTTGTCCAGCCGCAGACGGCGCAGGTCGGGCCGCGTCCACCGGCCGTCGTAGACCACCTCGCCGTCCAGACGCATCCAGCCGGCGCTCGGCTCGACGATCGCCGCGACTAGGTTCAGCAGGGTGCTCTTACCCGAACCGCTGGGGCCCAGCAATCCCACCACCTGCCCGGCGTGAATGTCGAGGTCGAGCCCGCGCAGCGCGTCCACCCGGGTCGCCCCATCGCCGTAATGCTTCGCCAGTCCCTTGAGTTCGACCAGGGCTTCCATGTCAGCCTCCCAACGCCTGAGCCGGATCGACCTTGAGCGCGTAGCGCACCCCCATCAGGCTGGCCAGCAGGCACACGGTCACTACCACCGCCCCCAGGCTCGCCGCGTCGGTCGGCAGCAAGATGATCCGGCGGGGGAAGATGTCGACTGCAAGGGTGATCAGCGCCGCTCCCAGTCCGAAGCCGATGCCGCCCAGCGCCAGGGATTGCTGGACGATCAGGCCGACGATGGTGCGGTCCGGGGCGCCGATCAGCTTCAGCGTGGCTATTTCGCGCATCTTGTCCATGGTCATGGTGTAGATGATCAGGGCGATGACCACCGCCGAAACCAGCAGCAAGATGGCGGTGAACAATCCGATCTGCTTGCGGGCCCGGTCGACTACCGATGCGACCAGCAAGGTCTCCTGTCCATCCTGGGTGACGGCTCCCAGATGCTTCCAGCGGCGCACCGTCTCGGCCACCGTCTCGGCCGACACGCCGGGATGCAGGCGGGCAATCACGGCGTTCACCTGGTTGAGGCTGGCCGCCTGTCCCCGGGCCGCCTGGTTGCGGGCTGCGGCGCCGTCCAATTCGAACTGGAGTTCCTGAGCGTCCTTGAGCGTCAGATAGGCCACGGGATTGCCCCCGGAATCCACCTGCCCCTCGGTCAGACCGACCACGGTGAAGGTCCTGTTGCCCAGACGCACCCGGTCCCCAAGGGGAATGCCGGAACGGCGGTCGATCACCATCTCGTAGTGGGACCGGGCGATGGGCCGACCGACCACCAAGTGGACGGGGCCGCCCAGGCGGCCGATCTCATGGCCCACCACGTATAGCCGGATCTTGCGCTGGCCATGGCGGGCCTCGGTGGTCTGGAAGGTCAGTACACCGGCCTCGGCGACGCCGGCCAGACGGGCGACGGTTTCACGGGCATCCTTGGGCAGGCGCGAGGATTCGGCAAAAGGGCCCTGTGTGCCGCCCTCCACCACCCACAAATCGGCGTTGGCCAGGCGGACCAGTTGCAGGGCATCGGCGACCAGGCCCCGGTAGATGCCGATCATCGACAGCACCACGCCGAGCAGCAGCGCCAAACCGATTCCGGTTAGGACGAAGCGGCCCAGGCGGTGTCGGATGTCGCGGCTGGCGAGATTCATCGGCCGTCCTCCACCACCACCTCGGCCTGCTCGCCCAGATGAAAGGGTCGGGGAATGGCGTCGAAGGCCACATGGACCACTCGCTCCTCGGAGACCCGGTCGGCCTCGATGTCTATGCGGGCGACCCGCCCCGGCAAAGCCTGATCGGGCACTGACCGCAGCACGACGCGGGCCACTTGGCCCGGGGCCAGACGGCCGGCACGGGCCTCGTCCACATAAGTCCGCACCCAAACGGTGGCGGGATCGACGATGGTGAATACCGGCACGCCCGCCACCACCGCGGCGCCCAATTCGCGCTCGCGCTTGACCACCACGCCGTCATAGGGAGCGGTCAGGGTGAACTTGGCCAGGCGCACACGCTCGCGTTCGAGAAGCGCCCGCGCCGCCTCGACGTCGGCGATGGCGACGGCCACCTCGGCCGCGGCGATCTCGGCGCCAGCGCGGGCATCCTCGGCCGCCTCGGTCGAGACCGTGCCCTTGCGTTCGAGGGCCTGGCGGCGCTGATCGACGCTTTTCTTCTGCTCACGCACCGACCGGGCGCGGTCGAGGCGGGCGCGGACCTGGGCCAGTGCCGCCTCGGCCTGCGCGACCGCCGCGCGCTGCTCGCCGTCGGCGAGGCGGGCCAGGATCTGCCCCTTGACCACCCGGTCGCCCTGATCCACGGACAGCCCGACCAGGGTGCCGCCCACCTCGAAGCCGAGCGCCGACAGAATTCGCGCCTCTACGGAACCGATGCCATAGACCCCGGCCGGCGGGGCGGCGGGCAAGACGTTGCCATCAGCGTCGCCAGCGACCACAGCCAGGCCAGCGGCCGTCAATGCCACGGCCAAGGCGACCGGTACGGCCAATTTTCGCGACACGCTCATCGACGGCTCACTCCATGTTAGTGAGTGGATACTAACAAAAAGCTCCCCCCTAGTCAACCGGCATTGTCGTCGATTGGTTCTCACCACCAGCCATGATATTCGTGCTCGCGGCGTTTCCCGGAGATGCTTCATGGACCTTGACCCCGACCGCATCGATGACGCCGTGCTGGCCCTGCTGCGCCTACCCCCCCCGCCACGCCGAGAAGACCGGCCACAATGATCCATGCCCTTGCGGATCGGGACGCAAGGACGAAGTGCTACGGGGCGAATTGAATTCGCGGACGACCCGATCAGTAGGCCATGAACACCCGCCGCTGCTCGGCCCATTCGACCGGAAACGGTTCCAGCAGATTGCGCACCGTCAGGCACTCGGGCTGCCGCCCGGCGAGGATCGCCTCGACAATGTCCGGGGCCAGCAGCGTCAGGCGTAGGACGCGGCTGGCGAAGGCGCGGTCGACGCGCTCGGCCTTGGCCAGTTCGTTGATCGAGGCATGGCGCCCCGATTCGAGCAGGCGCCGCCAGCGGAAGGCTCGCGCCAGGGAGCGGACGATGGGGCTATCGACCGGAACGCGGGTCTCGGGATTGTACAGGCTGCCGTCTGGCAGGACGATGCGCTTGCGCCCGCCGATGCGGCGGAAGGTCATGGGCACAAAGACTGTGGTCATGCCGCGGCCCTCCGGCCACGGGCCGGTTTCAGTTCCCCGGCCAGTTGGGCCAGCCCCTCGGTGCGGAGCGCGATGTGGACGCCGTCGGTGGAGATATCGACGCGCTGGACCAGAAGCTGGACGATGCGGGCCTGCTCGGCGGGGAATAGTTCGTCCCACAGGGGATCAAGCTGTCCCAGAGCGGCGGCAACGTCCTTCTCCGTCATGGCCTCGCCCTCGGCGCGGACGCTTTTCCAGGTGCGGGCCACCATCTCCGGGGTGCGCAGCAGCGAGCGCAACTGGTTGATCACCGCGTTCTCCACCTGGGCGGCGGGGACGCGGCCGACTGGGCAGGCGTCCGGGCCTTCCTTGATGATGCTGGTGGTGACGTAGTAGCGGTACAGCCGCCCTTTCTTGCGGGTGTGGCTGGGAGTCATGGCACGGCCGCCGGGGGCGAAGATCAGCCCCTTCAGCAGGGCCGGCGTCTGCACCCTGGTGCGGTTGGCACGGACGCGAGGGGAGACCTCGGTGATGGAGCGGACCTTGTCCCATAGGGCCTGATCGATGATCGCTTCATGCTCGCCGTCATAGGCCACACCCTTGTGGACCGCCTTGCCGATGTAGAGCGGATTGGCCAGCATCTTGTAGAGCCCGCCCTTGTCCAACTTCTTGCCACGGCGTGAGATGCCCTGGTCGGCAAGTTCCTTCACAAGCAGGGTGGCGGACCCGACGCGGATGAACCGCTCGAAAATCATGCGGACAATGACGGCTTCTTCCTCCACCACTAGCAGCTTGCGGTCGGCGCAGCGATAGCCGAAGGGCAACGGCCCGCCCATCCAGATCCCCTTGCGCCGAGACGCGGCCACCTTGTCGCGGACGCGCTCACCGATCACCTCGCGCTCGAACTGGGCGAAGGACAGCAGGATGTTGAGGGTCAGCCGCCCCATGCTGGTGGTGGTGTTGAACGACTGGGTGATGCTGACGAAGGTGACGTCGTTGCGGTCGAACACCTCGACCAGCTTGGAGAAATCCATCAGCGAGCGGGACAGGCGGTCGATCTTGTAGACCACCACCACATCGACCAGCCCGGCCTCGATGTCGCTCAGCAGACGCCTCAGCCCGGGGCGCTCCATGGTGCCGCCGGAAAAACCGCCATCGTCGTAATGGGTCGGCACCAGCACCCAGCCCTCGGCCTTCTGGCTGGTGACATAGGCTTCGCAGGATTCCCGCTGGGCGTCCAGGGAGTTGAACTCCATCTCCAACCCTTCCTCGGTGGATTTGCGGGTGTAGACGGCGCAGCGTAGCTTGCGGATCATCTTGGGCGCGGCAGGTTTCATGCCCCCTTCCTCCAGTTTTTCAGCCCAAAGAAGGCCAATCCATTCCAGCGGGTGCCGGTGATGGCACGCGCCACCGCCGACAGGCTTTGGTACGGCCGCCCCTGGTATTCGAAACCGTCTTCCCGCACGGTGACGCAGTGCTCAACGCCCTTCCATTCCCGCACCAGCCTTGTGCCGGCGATGGGGCGATCCAGCTCCTTCTTGCGGCGGCCCTTGGTGGTGTCGAAATCCTCGGCCATGTTTTCCAGGCGGGCGATGGTGGTCACCGCCAGCCCGCCATAGGCCAGTTCCTGAAGGCGGTAGGCCAGACGGCTTTCCAGAAAGGTGCGGTTGTAGGGCGGCGCCTCGGCCTCGAACAGGTCGCGCCACAGCGACTTCAGGTCGGGGATTGGTGCGGTCTTCAGGGCGGCCAAACGGGCCAGCAGGGGTTTCTCGGTCATGATTTCCTCCGTCGGTTGACGGGGACATGACCGCTCTGGCGGGCCGTATAGTCGAGGCAACTGTCTCTGGCGTCAGCAGATAAACGACTGGATTTCCGCGCCTTTAGCCGGATCAGGCCGACGGCCAGGATGTCGGCGACCTCGTCCAGGCGCTCGGCGGCGGTCATGCGATCGGGATGAAGGGCGTTGTGCATTGGCGGGGTCCGCAATCCTTCGCTGGGGTCGTTCGCCCCGGCAATTGGTTACTGCGGAAACCCTATGCTTGCTCCTCCGGTCGTGACAATCCAGGGACGGGGACTTTCGAATGGCAACGGTTATTGGCGTGGATCAGCGTAGGCGCCGGGCATGACATCGACAGATGCTGTGATATTCTGACCACGCAGATTCTTCCGCTGGAGGGTCGGAATGGTCAAGGATGTGATGG
>CAJANL010000080.1 GCA_903941105.1 uncultured Rhodospirillaceae bacterium | reverse complement strand
CGGTCGCCGACGATGCCCTCGCCGAAGCTTCGTTCACGCCGGATGAGGACCTTGAAACGGATCTGGAGCCGGCACCCGGCGTGCAGGCGGACGGCGCGTTGGATACCGCGTCACTTTCGGCCGCCACCGACGAAGAGGCTGTCGCCGACGAGGCTGCAGCCGACGAGATCGATGTCGTGGCGGCCCCGGCGGCTCCGCCCGCCGGCGGACTGACGCGTCAGGTCAAGGTCGGGTCTATCATCAAGGGGCGGCCGGCGGTGGCGGCGAATGCCGGTCAGTTGGCGCCTCTCGATATAGCGCCGCCGAGCGAAGCCGTCGACAATCGCGTGTTGACTTATGAAACTAAGGAAATGGCGATCCTCGCACTGTATTCGACACAGGTGGGAAGCCGGACGCCGGACCAGAAGAAGTTGCTTGTCGATCTTCTTACTCAATATAACAAGAATGTATTCCACGGTGATGTGCGGGTTCCCATGGTGGCCGCCGGCAACGCCATCATCGCCGGGTTCGACAGTCCCACCAATGCGCTCCGCTGCGGCACGATCTATATCGACATGCTTCGCGAAATGAATGTCGAATCCTATGTCGCGGTGAATTGGGGCAAGGCGACGGCGATGATCGATGAGGATGGTGAGGTCCATGACGAACTCATCGTCAACTCCATCAGCCCTACCGCACGGCTGATGCCGGTGGCGGCGCGGGGAGAGGTGCTGATCCTTGAGGAATTGTATTCCCACCAGCTGACCCAGCGTGAGCTGTTCACGTTCGAGCAGGTGACGCGGACCTGGAAGACCATGGCCGATCCGACCGGTACGGGCGTTGAGGTGCCGTGCTACTGCGTGCGGCGTGCCGCGCCCTAAGGCGGCGCCACTCGCTATTCCGTCTTCCGCCCGCGACGGGGCGGAGCGACCGTAGGCTTGGCGGCCGAACGCGGCCATAGTCGTCCGTGAAGAACGCTGACCCTGGCGGTTTTCCTGGGTTTGATGGCCTGTTGGCCTGTTCCGGTCGCGCCTTGAGCAGATGATCGACATGCGGCACGAACTGGTGCGGTTGGCCGGACTTGTCGATTGGAGCTTCTTCGTCCGGCGGTTCGAGCCGCTGTATGCGGAGACCGGCCGCCCCGCTGGGTGCCGACGCGGCTGATGGTGGGGCTGCATCTTATGAAGCACATGCACGGCCTGTCCGACGAGGCGGTGTGCGAGCGCTGGGTCGAGAACCCGTTGCGGCGAAACCTTCTTCCAGCACACTCTGCCGGTGGATCGCTCGTCGATGACGGGGTGGCGCCAGCGGATCGGCGCGGACGAGTTGGTGGCGCTGGTGCAGGAGAGCCTGGCCGCCGCACATCGCGGCGGGGCCTTGAAGCCCGAGCATTGCGAGCGAATCACCGTGGACACCACCGCCCAGCCCAAAGCGGTGGCTTTCCCCGAAGCCAAGCTGATGAACAAGGCCCGCGAAAGGCTGGTGCGCCTGGCCGCCGAATGGGGCGTCCAGCATCGCCGGGTCGGCAAGGCGGCGCTGATCAGATCGTGTCCCATTGATTGGTGTAAGAGCGGCGGCGTGGCCCTCTTGATCTCCGGCTGACTTGGCCGGGTGTGTCAGGCTGCCACGGCGGGCAGTCCGATCAATGGATCATCGCTCAAGGGGGCGATGGTTTCCAGGGTGATGTAGCGGGCGCGCTGGACCGCCCATTCGTCGTTCTGCTCCAGCAAGATGGCGCCGATCAGCCTGGTGATGGCGCCCTCGTTGGGGAAGATGCCGACGACTTCGGTGCGGCGCTTGATCTCGCCGTTGAGCCGCTCGATTGGATTTGTGCTGTGCAGCTTGGTCCGATGGGCGGCGGGGAAGGTCATATAGGCCAGCACATCGGTCTCGGCCTCGTCCATCAGGCCGGCCAGTTTTGGCACCCTGGGGCGCAGTTGGTCGGCGACCTGGCGCCACTGGGCGCGGGCGGCACCGGCATCGTCCAGGGCAAAGGCGGTGCCGATGAAGGCGGAGACGACGCGGCGGCCCTGCTTGCCGGCATGGGCCAGGACATTGCGCATGAAGTGGACGCGGCAGCGCTGCCAGGTGGCGCACAGCACCTTGGAGACGGCGGCCTTGATGCCCTCGTGGGCGCCGGTCACGCCCGACAGTCCGGCCCCGCGGCGCGGTCTGATCGAGATCGAGCTTGGTGGCGGTCGGTGCGTCCGGGTCGATGCCGACGTTGATTCTGGCGCCTTGCGGCGGGTCCTCGGCGTTCTGGTGCGCCGATGATCCCGGTTCCAAACAATGTGCGGGTGTGGCTGGCGGTGGGCCGGACCGACATGCGGCGCGGCATGAATGGCCTGGCCCTTCAGGTCCAGGATGCGTTGAAGCGCGATCTTCACGCCG
>CAJANL010000079.1 GCA_903941105.1 uncultured Rhodospirillaceae bacterium | reverse complement strand
GTCGCGGTGAAGGCGACCGATCCGCTCTACATCCTCTACACCTCGGGCACCACCGGCCAGCCCAAGGGCGTCGTCCGCGACAACGGCGGCCACATGGTGGCGCTGAAGTGGACCATGTCGGCGGTCTACAACGTCAAGCCGGGCGAGGTCTATTGGGCCGCCTCGGACGTGGGTTGGGTGGTCGGCCACAGCTACATCGTCTACGCGCCGCTGCTCAACGGCAGCACCACCATCATGTACGAGGGCAAGCCGGTCGGTACTCCCGATGCCGGCGCCTTCTGGCGGGTGATCAGCCAGCACAAGGTCTGCACCCTGTTCACCGCCCCTACCGCCTTCCGCGCCATCAAGCGCGAGGACCCCAACGCCGAGCTGCTGAAGAAGTACGATCTCAGCTGCTTCCGCGCCCTGTTCCTGGCCGGCGAGCGCTCGGACCCCGCCACCATCGACTGGGCGGTGACCAGCCTCAAGGTGCCGGTGGTGGATCACTGGTGGCAGACCGAGACCGGTTGGGCCATCGCCGCCAACTGCCTCGGGCTGCACGAATTCCCCATCAAGCCCGGCTCGCCCACCAAGGCGGCGCCCGGCTGGGGCCTGGAAGTGCTCGACGAGGTCCATGAGCCCTGCCCGCCCGGCAAGGTCGGTTCGCTGGTGGTGCGCCTGCCGCTGCCTCCCGGCACCCTACCGACCCTGTGGAACGCCGATCAGCGCTACATCGACAGCTATCTGGCCGAGTTCCCCGGCTGCTACAAGACCGCTGACGCCGGCTATATCGACGAGGACGGCTACGTCTACGTCATGGCGCGTACCGACGACATCATCAATGTCGCCGGCCACCGCCTGTCGACCGGCGCCATGGAGGAAGTCCTCGCCAGCCATCCCGACGTCGCCGAATGCGCCGTGATCGGCGTCGCCGACCAGCTTAAGGGCGAGCTGCCGCTGGGCTTCATCTGCCTCAAGGCCGGTGTCGCCAAGACGGACGCCGAGGTGATCAAGGAAGTGGTGGCGCTGGTGCGCGACCGCATCGGCCCGGTGGCGGCGTTCAAGACCTGCACCGTGGTCAAGCGCCTGCCCAAGACCCGCTCGGGCAAGATCCTGCGCGGCACCATGAAGAAGATCGCCGACTGCCAGGACTACAAGATGCCGGCCACCATCGACGACCCCGCCATCCTCGACGAGATCGCCGAGAGCCTGGAAGGCGTCGGTTACGCCAAGGGGCGGCCGGAAACGGTGGAATAGGCCGGTTCAGCCGGATGTGACGAAGAAGCCCCCGGAGGAGACTTCGGGGGCTTTTTTTCGGGGTTTGTCGCGCCTGGGCGCGGCAACACTCCCTCCCCCGCCTGCGGCAGGGGAGGGAGTCTCGCCGCGGGTGGCAGCTACAGGGGAGTGCCCAGCCTCAGCACCGCCTCGATCACATCCGCGTCCTCTTCCGAATACCGCACGCTGAAGCCGCTTTTCCTCGCCAGGCGGATCATCGGCTCGTTCTCGGCCAGCACCTGGCAGACCACCTCGGCGGTGTGGCGGGCGCGGTGGTAGGTCACCGCCTTGTCCATGAGAATCCGCCCCAGCCCGGTGCCCTTGAGGTCGGAGCGGACCAGGATCGCCAGTTCGGCCTTGAGGTTGTCGGGGTCGGTGACCGTGCGCACCACTCCCAGGCTCTCCGGACGGCCGTCCTTGTTGGGGCGGGTCGCCACGAAGGCCATCTCGCGGTCGTAGTCGATCTGGGTCAGCCGGGCGAGCTGGTGGTGATGCAACTCGCGGACATGGCCGAAGAAGCGGTAGCGCAGGTCCTGCGGCGTCATGCGGGCGATCAGTTCGCCGTGGGCCGGCTCGTCCTCGGGGCGGATCGGGCGCAGCAGCACCTTGGAGCCGTCGTGCAGGGTCACCGGCTCCTCCAGATGGGCCGGGTAGGGCTGCACCGAGAAGCGGCGGGCGTCGGAGCCGTCCAGGGGCGCCACCCGGATGCGGGCGTCCACCGCCAGGGCGCCGTGCTGGTCGGCGAACAGCGGGTTGATGTCGCAGGCGGCAATCTCGGGGTTATCGGCCAGCAGGCGCGACACCCGCACCAGGACCTCGGCGATGGCATCGCGGTCGGCGGCCGGCCGGGTGCCGTGGGCATCGAGCAGGCGCGACACCCGGGTGCGGGCGATCATGCCGCGCGCCAGCGGCAGGTTGACCGGTGGCAGGCCGACGGTATGGTCGCGCACCACCTCCACCGCCCGGCCGCCCTCGCCGAACACCAGGACGGGGCCGAACAGCGGGTCGCAGGCGATGCCCACCACCAACTGGCGGGCGTGCGGCCGCAGCGCCATGCGCTGGACGTTGAAGCCGTCGACGCGTAGGTCGGGACGCTTTTCGGCGACGCGGCGCAGGATGCCGGCACAGGCGGTGCGTACCGCCTCGGCATTTTCCAGGTTGAGCGCCACGCCGCCCACATCCCATTTGCGCGGCACCGCGGTCGAGGCGATGGTCAGCGCCACCGGGAAGCCGAGACGAGCCGCCAACGCGGCGGCGGCCTCGGCGTCGGCGGCGTGGACGGTTTCCACCACCGGAATGCCGTAGGCGGCCAGCAGGGCCTTGGCGTCGGGCTCGGACAGGGTGCCATCGCCCTGGAGCGCGCGGTCGATGATCAGCCGGGCGGTGCCCTTGGCCGGAATGACGCCGCCGCCATCCGAGGGCGGCGTCTCCAGCAGCGTGTCCTGGTTGCGATGATGCTGTACCAGATGGCGGAAGCCGCGCACCGCCCGGCCGGGGGTGTCGTAGGTGGGCAGGCCGGCCTCGGCGAACAGGCGCCGCGCCGGGGCGGCGGTTTCCTCGCCGGCCCAGCAGGTCAGCACGACGCCGCCGTGGCGCCGCTGGGTGTCGATCACCGCCTGGGCGGCGGCAAGGCCGTCGGCGATGGCGTTGGGAGCGTGCACCGCCAGCACCGCGTCGACCTCCTCGGCCTCGATCAGTACCCGCAGCGCATCGGCGAAGGTCTTGGCCTGGGCGTCGACGCCGAGATCCACCGGATTGGCCGGCCGCACCCCCTTGGGCAGCACGATGGCCAGCCGGCGCAGTGTTTCCTCGGAGAGCTGGGCGGGCTCGCCGGCGGCGTCGGTGGCGAATTCGTCCATGGCCATCATGGCGGTACCGCCGCCATTGGCCAGGATGGCGAGGCGCTCGCCCTTCATGGGCTTGCTGCGGGCCAGGGTCTCCACCGCGCCGAACAGTTCGTCGATGTCGTTGACCCGGAGCGCCCCGGCCCGGCGCATGGCGGCATCGAAGGCGTCGTCGGGCGAGGCCAGCGTCTCGGCCAGGAAGGGGCCGAAGGCGGCCGTGCTGCCGCCGCGCCCCGCCTTGACCACCAGCACCGGCTTGTTGCGGGCGGCGGCGCGGGCGGCCGGCATGAAGTCGCGTCGCTCGGCGATATGTTCGACATAGAGCAGCACGGCGCGGGTCTGCTCGTCGCTGGCCAGATAGTCGAGCATGTCGGCGAAGTCGATGTCGCAGCCCTCGCCCAGCGAGACGAAATGCGAGAAGCCGATGCCGCGCGGCCGCGCCCAGTCCAGTACGGCGGTGCATAAGGCGCCCGACTGCGACACGAAGGCGATCTTGCCGGGCAGGGCGGGGACGTGGCTGAAGCTGGCGTTGAGCCTCACCTTGGGCACCAGCAGGCCCAGACTGCCATGGCCGAGCAGCCGCAGGCCGTGTGGGCGGGCGGCGGCCAGGACCGCGTTGCGGTCGGCGTCCCAGGCCACCACCACGGCGGCACGGGTGCCCCGGCGGCCCAACTGGTCGATGATGGCGGGCACGCTGGCGGCGGGGGCGCAGATGACCGCCAGGTCGGGGACCAGCGGCATGGCCTCGACCGAGGGGTAGGCCAGTACGCCGCACACCGCCCGCCAGCGCGGATGCACCGGGATGATGGGGCCGGCGAAGCCGCCGTCCAGCAGGTTGCGCATCACCACGTTGCCCACCGAACGCGGCTGTTCGGAAGCGCCGATCACCGCCACCGAGGTGGGCTCAAACAGCAAGGGTAGATTGCGCACGCTCATGGAGAGGCCCTTTGGGGTGTCCAGTCCTTCGGGAATGGCCCGCACCGAGGTAAAAAGCAAGCGCCAAGTCGTTCGGCCAGGGTCGTCGCCGCCCCCTTCCCGCCGGCAGGCCACATGGTCTAAGGTGCGGCTCACGGTCCCCATATCCAGGTGAGAGTTCATGCGATACAGCTTCGCCGCCACCGCCGTTGCCGTCCTGCTGCTGGCCGGACCGGCCTTTGCCGCGGATGAGCAGGCCGCCACCGGTGCGCCGACGCCGCTGCTGCCGCCTGCCCTGACCGAACCATTGCAGCCGATGGCGGCCGAGCCGGCGGTTCCCGCCGCGGCGCCGGAATCACCCTCGGCCCCTCCCGCCGTGGTGACGCCACCGCCGCCCGCTCCGCCGGTATCGGTGCCCGCTCCGCCGGCGTCGGTGCCCGAGCCACCGGCCGCTGCCAAGGCGACCCTGGTCGAGCCCGCGCCGGCTCCGGTGATGCTCCCCCTTTGGGCCGCGGGGATTTTCGTTGCCGCCGGTGGGCTGGTGGCCGGGGGAATCGGCGTCGGTCTGGCGGGCTGGCATCGCCGCCGCGACCTAGCCGAGCGCCGCCGCGCCGTTGCCGCCACCCTGGCGCTGGAGCTGGAAACCCGCCGCCAGGCCTTCGATGCGGTGCCGGTGCCGCCCAATGCCGAGGCCGGCGTCTCGTTCGTCTCGACCGTGCTGGCGTTGGCCAATCTGGACGGCGGTTGGCGGTCGGCCCAGGGGGCGCTTTATACCCTGCCGGAGAAGTATGCCGCCCAGGTGGCGTCGCATTACGCCACGGTCCATCACGTGGCCGATTTCATCAAGGGCCAGTCCCTGGCGGCGGCGGTTCGCATGATGCAGGCCAACCGCATCGGCGGCTATCCCGCCCCCGACGCCGGCCTGATGCGGGAAGCCCATGTCGAGTTGGTGGCGGCGTTTCGCGGTGTCGACAAGATGGTCCAGGGACTAAGGTCTATACCGTAGATTATTTGAATTGTATAAATGAAGAAGACCAACAGTAAAATCGTGGGCTATCGGCAGGGCGGGGAGCGTGTCATATTGCTTTCATCCAGGGGTGAAAGCTTTGATGATAAACTTTGGTAGGGTTCTGACCGATCTCCGCCTTCGCCTGTCGCGGGGCCGTGACTACTTTCGCGACTTGGTGCTGTCCAGCGACCATGCCGCCTATCTGACGCGGCATCGCATCGACGCCATCGTGATGCGAATACGGCTGGTTTCGGCGGCATTTTCGGGCCTGACGCTGCTATGGATCGTCCTCGACGCCGTAACCCTGCCATGGCCGACCTGGGGCATACTGGCAACGCTGCGACTGGTGGCGGCCGTCGTCTTCATCGGCCTGGCGGTGCAGCCATTGAAGCCGAAGACCTTGGGCGGCGCCCTGGGATTGCTGGCGGCGATGCTGGTCAACCCGCTGGCGTTCTATCTGGCGGCCCAATTTCTGTTCGTCGGTGCGGTCACCGATCCACTGGCCCTGGTCAACGCCCGCCTCTACGAGGCGTTGCCCTTCGTCATCATGGCCGGGCTGGGGGTGTTCCCGCTGGTGATGATCGAGGGGGTGCTGTTCGCCGCCCCGGTGCTGCTTCTGGCCTGTTTCGGGCCGATGGTGGCGGGGCACGGCGACTGGGTGACCCAGATCACCACTTTGTGGATACTGGTGCTGATGCTGGGCATCTACCTGCTGGCCGGCATGATTCAGATGCATTACATGATGGCGCTGCTGCGCCGCGCCAGTCACGACCCGCTGACCGGAGCCTTCAGCCGCCGCTCCGGCATGGAACTGATGGAACTGCAGTTCCGCATGGCCCGTGAACGCGACGCGCCCTTCGCGTTGGCCTTCGTCGACGTGGACAACTTCAAGAGCGTCAACGACGGATTCGGCCATGACGTCGGCGACAAGGTGCTGCGCGCCGTGGCCGAGGCGCTGGGACAATCGCTGCGTCGCGGCGACTCGGTGGTGCGGTGGGGCGGCGAGGAATTCGTCGTGCTGCTGCTGGATGCCAATCTGGAGGGGCTGCGCATCGCCATGACCCGGGTGGTGACCGACTGGCTGGGGGCGCGTCCCGACGGCGCCCCGGTGACCGCCAGCATCGGCGTCGCGGAACGCATCCTGGATGGCTGCGACGACTGGCCCGATCTGGTGGACAAGGCGGACCACCGCATGTACGAGGCCAAGATGTCGGGCAAGGCCCATGTCATCCTGCCCGGCGGCGAACGCATCCACCCGCCGGCTGAACGATCAGCCGAAAAAGCCCCGGCCGGCGTCGAATAGCGCCAGGGCGCCCAGCGCCGCGAACATCACCGCGGCGGTGCCATGCACCAGCCGGAGCGGGACCTTGTGGGCCGCCGCCTCGCCAATGAACACCGCCGGCACGTCGGCCAGCATCATGCCGAGCGTGGTGCCGGCGGTGACGATCGCCACCTCGGAGAACCGGGCGCCCAGCGCCACCGTGGCAATCTGGGTCTTGTCGCCGATCTCGATCAGGAAGAATGCCGCCAGGGTGGTAAGGAAGGCCCCCATGCGGCTCAGTTGCTGCGGCAGCTCCTCTTCGTCGTCGGGCTTCAGCACCCACACCGCCATGGCGAGGAAGGACAGCCCGAGCACTGCCTTCAGCAGCGGCCCACCCAGCCATTCCGCCACCAGGGTGCCGACCCAGGCGGCCAGCAGGTGGTTGGCCACGGTGGCGAAGAAGATGCCAAGGATGACGGCGACCGGGCGGCGGAACCGGCTGGCCAGCATGAAGGCCAGCAGTTGGGTCTTGTCGCCGATCTCGGCGACAGCGACCACTCCGGTGGAGATGAGGAAGGCTTCCATGGCGGCGGACGATAAGTCACCCCTCTGTCGTCCGAAAGAAGTATTCCGCCGCATCTTTGCCCGATAGCGACATTGCGGTCGAGCTGTGGCATATTGACGCAATCCAATACGATGAAAGAATGCCGCAACGTGCTGTCGTCAAAAGGTCCTCCCCGCACCGGGGCACCCCTGTCCGACACTGAACGCCGCAGGCGCAAAGTGCGGTTTGAGCATAACGTTATCCGCGCATTGGAAGTGTCGGACGAGTTCGCCGCCAAGTGCCGTCGTGGCAAGGTTGAGGAGGCCAATTCCGCGGCGCTGAACATGCTTGGCGCTTCCAGCGACGACGCTGTGGTGGGGCACCCGCTGGCCGGATTCGTCGGTGGTGACTACGCCGGGATGGTGGAAGCGCTACTGTCGCTGGACGTCATCGAACCGCAGCCGGTGCCGCTGTTGCTGCGCCGTTTCGACGGCGGGCTTCGCGAGGCGCTGCTGGTGGTGCATCCGGCACGTGAGCTGGGCGAGGGCGTCACCGTCGTCACCGGCCGGGATATCGGGCACGAGAAGCGGCTGGCCAAGACCGCTCAGAGTATGGACGCGCGCTTCCGCCTGGTGGTGGATGGCGCCATGCACCTGATCTGCCTGTGCCGGGGCGCCGAAGTGACCTACCTCAATCAGGCCGGCCGCGACCTGCTGCGCTTTCGCGACGCCCAGCCGAGCACGGGCTGGAGGATCTGGCAGATTTTCGGCGCCGAGTATCGCGACATTCTCGACGCCGACATGGAACTGCTGGCGGAGGAGGACATCCTGCCCGTCCGCCTGCATCGCTTCAGCGAGGGCGCCTTCGACGCCCAGGTCCGCGTCACCCGTCTGCCCTCGACCGGCGGCGTGACGGAATACATGCTGGAGGCGCGGGACATCACGGCGCTCAACCGCGCCGTCGGCACGCTGCGCACCATGAACGAGACGCTGGAACGTCAGGTCGCCGACCGCACCCGCGAGCTGCGCCGGCAGAAGGGATTCGTCGAGAATCTCCTGACCACCCTGCCCAATCCGGTGTGGTGGAAGGACGTCGATGGCACGTTCCGCGGCTACAATCCGGCCTTCCGCGACATGCATTGCCTGCCGGGCGAGGAGTGGCTCGGCCGGCGGTTGCGCGAGGTGCTTCCCGCCGACGCCGCGGCGCGCGGCGAGGCCGGCGACGAGGTGGCGCTGTCGGGCGGCAAGCCGGCCTATGAGATCTCCATGGCGGCCAGGGATGGCGCCGTTTCCCACATGCTGGTCAACAAAAGCGCCTGGTTCGACGAGGCCTCGCAACCGGCCGGCATCATCGGCACCGCGGTGGACATCACCATCCAGAAGCAGGCCGAGGCCGAGTTGCGCCGGCTGGCGACCACCGACTCGTTGACGGGGGCGTTCAACCGCCGCTTCTATATGGAAACCGCGGCCGAGATCTTCGCCCTGTCCCGTCGCCATGGCCGTCAGTTCTCGGTAATGATGCTCGATATCGACCATTTCAAGCGCGTCAACGACACCTATGGCCATCCCGCCGGCGACGAGGTGATTCGCGTCATGGCCCGTACCTGCATGCAGTTCGTCCGCGCCGAGGACACCGTCGGCCGTCTGGGTGGCGAGGAATTCGCCATCGTTCTTCCCGAGACTCCCCGAGAAGGAGCCACGGCGCTGGCCGAGCGTATGCGCGAGGCGATAGCGGCGTTGCGTGTCGAGGCCGACGGCCATGCCATCGCCTTCACCGCCAGCATCGGCGTCGCCGAACTGGCGGCTGACGACACTGCAGCCGATGCCGTGTTGGCCCGTGCCGACCAGGCCCTCTACGAGGCCAAGCGCTCGGGGCGCAACCGGGTGGTGGCCTTCTGACCGGGCCGTGTGGCTCTCAGGCATTCGCAAACCTCATACCAAAGTAGAGGTCAAGCGCGATACCCTATGGGATCGGGATGGGCGCGTCCTGGTGGAGGACGGCAATGACGAACCTCAATGCGGTCATGCTCCCGCTCCTGCTGGTGGAGGACAATGCCGGCGACGCCAGGCTGATTCAAATCATGTTGGCCGAAGTGGGCGGTTTCCAAATCAGTTGGGTCGACCGTCTGTCGAAGGCGTTGGTCGCCATCCCCGACGGCAATTTCGGGGCGGTCCTGCTCGATCTGTCGTTACCGGACGCGAGGGGGATGGAAGGTATCGACGCCATCCGTCATTTGGCGCCCACCTTGCCCGTGGTCATTCTCACCGGCCTCGATGACGAGGAGATGGGCCGATGCGCCGTTCGTCACGGCTGCCAGGACTATCTGGTCAAGGGCCAGGGCGAGGGCAATCTGATCCGGCGCACGCTGATCTACGCCATCGAGCGCAAGGCGGTCGAGGAGGAGCGGCGGCAGAACGCCGAAACGCTCAAACGCATATTGATGCAAACGGTGCGGACGATCTCGCTGGCGCTGGAGATGCGCGACCCTTACACCACCGGCCATCAGCGCCGTGTCGCGCAATTGGCCGTCGCCATCGGCCTCAGGCTCGGTCTCGACGAGTTCCGGCTGGAGGGGCTGAAGACCGGCAGCCTGATCCACGATATCGGCAAGCTTCACGTGCCGGCGGAATTCCTCAGCCGGCCGGGCAGGCTGTCGGTCGAGGCCTTCCAGGTCGTCAAGATGCATCCAAGCCTGGGCGCCGAGATCATCCGTAACATCGAATTCCCCTGGCCGGTGGCGACGATGATCCAGCAGCACCACGAACGCGTCGACGGCAGCGGCTATCCGTGCGGCGTCAAGGGTGACGACATCATCCTTGAGGCCCGTATCATCGCGGTGGCGGATGTGTTCGAAGCCATCGTGTCCCACCGCCCCTACCGCCCGGCGCTCGGGCTGAAGGCGGCGTTCGACGAAATCCGCCTCCATTCCGGCGAACGCTATGATGCGGCGGTGGTCGACGCCTGCATCGCGGTGGTGGAGGAGAAGGGCGAGCAGCCGTTCGACAGCGAGGATTAGCGGCGGGCGTCAGACACGACGGGGTGGACGGTACCTCGCGACCGGCGTCGAAATACGCCCACCTCGCGAGGGCATCACGGTATAGGGTGCGGAAAAACTCTTCCCACCATCCTTCATCTCGTCACCCCCGCGAAGGCGCTAGTCGATTCACACATCGCGGACGTTCCAGCCGATGACGATGGCTTGGAAGACTTTGAGCCCCTCGGCCATCGTTATCGGGCCGGGCTTTGTTCTGGGATACCCGTCCCATCCGCCGAGGCGGGCGATGATCCATG
>CAJANL010000078.1 GCA_903941105.1 uncultured Rhodospirillaceae bacterium | reverse complement strand
CTGCACACCATGGACAGCTACCAGGGCACCGGCATCGGCCTCGCCCTGTGCCGGCGCATCGTCGAGCGACACGGCGGCCGCATCTGGGTCGAGAGTCGGGCGGGCGCCGGCAGCAGCTTCCACATTACGCTGCGCGGCGCGCCGGGCAAAGTGACCCAGAGAAGCGGAGCCGGATAGAAGGGATTGAGGCCGGCACCCGTAGGCCGTCCTCGTATCCTTGTCTGGAAATGTGCTTGAGTATCGCCCTCGCGTATCTCCAGGCAAAGCCGGAGCGCATTTTCTTGGGTTTCGATCCGGGCAGACACATCGTAAGCGGTGTTCTCAGGCCACGGCCTTGAGAGCGGTGGCTGGGGGATAGGCCCAGGGGAGCAGGTCGTCGAGGCGGCTCTGCGGATGGCCGTTGACGATGCGGGTGATGACGTCGGCTAGGTAGGTCTGGGGATCGACGCCGATCAGCTTGCAGGTCTCGATCAGCGAGGCCATTACCGCCCAATGTTCGGCGCCGCCGTCGGATCCTGCGAAGAGAGCATTCTTGCGATTGAGGGCGAGAGGGCGGATGGCGCGCTCGACGGTGTTGTTGTCGATCTCGACCCGGCCGTCATCGAGGAACAGGCACAAGCCATCCCAGCGGGACAGGGCATAGCGGATCGCCTCGGCCAGCTTGGTCTTCTGGCTGATCAGCGAGAGCTTCTCCCTCAGCCACGGTTCCAGTGCGTCGGTCAGCGGTTTCGCCCGGTCCTGCCGGGCGGCGCGACGGTCCTCGGCCGAGCCACCATGGATCTCGCCTTCGATGCGATAGAGGGCTGCGATGCGCGCCAGGGCCTCGGTGGCGATCGGCGCCGGCCCGCTCTGGGCCAGCTCGTAGAAGCGCCGCCGGACATGGCTCCAGCAGAAGGCCAGTCGCACCGCGCCGCGTGCCGCCAGCACCTTGTAGCCGGCATAGCCGTCCACCTGCAGCACGCCCTGGAAGCCGGCAAGGTGGGCGATCGGTCGCTCGGCCTTGCGGTCGGGGGCGTAAACGTAGGCGACGCCGGGCGGATCGGCGCCGGCCCACGGCCGGTCGTCGCGGGCATAGGCGAAGAGCTGGCCGGTCTTGGTCGTCCCCCGGCCGGGATCCAGCACCGGGGCGGTGGTTTCGTCGGCAAACAGCTTGGCCGAGGCCTTCAGCCGGTCGAGCAGCCGCTGATGCACCGGCCGCAGCAGGAAGGCCGCCCGTCCCACCCAGTCGGCCAGCGTCGAGCGATCGAGTGCGATGCCCTGGCGGGCATAGATCTGCGCCTGCCGATACAGCGGCAGATGATCGGCGTACTTGGCGACCACCACCTGGGCCACCGTCGCCTCGGTCGGCAGGCCGCCCTCGATCAGGCGGGCCGGGGCCGGCGCCTGGACGACGACGCCCTCGCAAGTCCGGCAGGCGTATTTCGGCCGCCGCACCACCAGCACCCGGAACTGAGCGGGGACGATGTCGAGGCGTTCGGCGACGTCTTCGCCGATCCGGTGCAGGGTGCCGGAGCAGCACGGACAGGCCATGTTCTCGATGTCGATGGTCGTTTCCACCCGGGGCAGATGGGCCGGCAGTGCGCCTCGGTTGGCCCGCCGCCGGGCGGTGCGGTGCGTGCGCTCGGCCGGCGCGGCTTCCTCGCCTTCGGCCAGACCGGCAGCCTCGACCTGCTCGACGTCCTCCAGCGCCAACTGGAGCTGCTCCTCGGGGAGAGTTTCCGCCCGCCGCCCGAAGCGATGGCGCTGCAATTCCCGGATGATCTGGCGCAGCCGATCGCTCTCCGCCCGCTCGGCGACCAGCATCGCCTTGAGCTGTTCGGGATCATTGGGAAGGGTTGCTGCCGGGTCTGTCACAGGCCAGAGTCAAGCATATTTTCCAATCACTTGCGAGAGAATTCAGGGGGGCGGATCAGCTCGCCGCTATCGGTGTGGCCGTGCGCGGGGGCGCATGCACCCGCCGCCAGTCCAGACCCTCGAGACTTCCTCGCCACCCTTGAGCGCGTCGGTAATCGCGGCAAAAACTGCGTCGGCAGCTTTGTCGGCATCAACCTTGGTGAAACCCGTGAGGTCGGCGACCTTCGAGATCAGTTCAGCCTTGTTCATTTTCATCCCCTCCCAGAGAATTTCTCGGATGGGGATGCCATAGCCTTGAATTGGGGTCAAACGGAAAGGGAAATCCGGTCGAAAACCAGATGATCAGTGCCGCACACGATCCAGGCAGTGGGGCAACCAGCACCGACAGGTTCGCTTATCCAATTTTTTGCTGACCCAAACTTTTGGTGTTGCTGCCATAGTGGTTGTCCAGCACACCTCCATCTGAAAGCTACCGCTCATCCTCTCGTGGCACCCGAATTTGGGTTTCTCCAACCCAAGAATGCTCGCCATTCAAGGGAAAATCACCCCCGCCTGATCCGGTTGATCAGGAACTTTTTTGTTTTAACCTACAGTTAAAATTGATATCTATGAAGGCAGCAAGGCGCCCTCGAAATCGAAAGTGCATCGCCATGTTTAAAAGAATTCGCAGAGCTTTGATCGTCGAAGACAGCAAGCCTATGCGTGAATTGATCAGAATTGTTCTTGTTCAATTTGGATGCGCCGATGTTGTCGAGATTGAGGATGGCGCCCTTGCATTCGGTGCCGCGAACATTGTCAGCTTCGAAGACGGCGATCTGAGGTGCGGAAGCACGGACATCGTTTTCTTGGACTGGATGATGCCGATGCTCGATGGAATTGGCTGTGCCAAACTCATCCGCGCTGGCGGGCTTGACGGCTTTGATCCCGACGTTCCGATTGTCATGCTGACGGCAAGAACCGATGACGATTCCGAGCGGATTGCACTCGAAGCCGGCGTCACGACCTTTGTTCGGAAACCTATCACAATCCGCGCGCTGGCTGCCGCCATCAGCGATGCATTGACCCAAACACCCCTGAAAATTCCTGCTTGATTTTGGACAACCTGTGTTCAAGCACTGCGGGTGAAGACCGGTCGGAAGCGACGGGCTGATTCAGGCGGCCTGACTGTCGGTGACGCGCGGCAGCGGGCGCCAGTTCCATGGCAGGAGTTCATCGAGCCGGTGCGCCGGGTGCCCGGCAATGCGGGCCAGGATATCGCTCGCCCTACTCGGTGTAACGCGCGCGGATTTCCACAATGGCGTCAAGGTTTGCGACTAAGATCTCGACGCATTCCTCGTCCAGCTTTACGCCGGCGATGGACCTTACGTACTCAAGGGCCTTGTCCACCGGCCAACCCGCCTTGTAGACCCGCTCCGTGGTGAGCGCATCGAAGATGTCGGCTACCGCGACGATGCGCGCCTCAATGGAGATGCTTTCGTCGGTCAGCCGGTTGGGGTAGCCGGAGCCGTCAAGCGTCTCGTGGTGCTGAGCCACCACTTCATGCAGCATAGTGCAGATGTGCGGCCGGTCGATGCGGAAATGGTCAAGCATCATCAGGGCAATGTCGACACCGGACTGAACATGGCGCTGCATGACCTCGCGCTCCTGCGGGTCTAGTCGGCCGGGTTTGTGCAGCACGCCATCCGGGACGGAGATCTTCCCAACATCATGCAGCGGCGCGCAGCGTACAAGCAGGTCGACCCAGTCGTCGGGATAAGCGTGCCGGCGCGCAAGTTCCGTCGCGATCAACCGCACATAGGCGGCCATTCGCAAGAGGTGCGAGCCGGTCTCGTCGTCACGCTGGCTACTGACGCCGCGCATCATATTCACCGCAGCCCGCAGCGCATTCATCGGGGCCATCTCATTGATCATCATCAGTGAGATCAGGGCGACGTAAGGGGCCAGCGTCTTGAGAGTGCGGGGCGAAAAATAGGCAGGCTCGCTCGCGTTGAGGAAAAGAAAGCCGTGCAGCATGCCATTCGATTTCACCGGGAATGTCAGGCTGGAGCGCAGGCCGGTTGAACACATGGCGCGCGAGTAGCCTGCGTGCTGAGAATAAGTCGCGCAGATATCATCGACGATGCGGAAGTCGCCGCTGTCCGCTAGGTGCTTGAGGGAGGGCGTCTTGTCCAGGGGAGTGGCATACAGCGAGAAGGCCTGCGGGTTGTCGTCAGACGCCACGTAGGTGCTGAGGTAGTCGGTATCGGTGGCGTAAGCGGCGAAGGCCACTCGGCTGATCATCTCACAGCCGGGCAGCACTTTAACGTGAGCATGAACCAACGCCAGCCGCTCACCAATGCTTTCCGCACCGCTGACTATGGGGAAAACTGGAAGAATCCCACCCTCGCTTATATTCTCCATATTCATCCCTATGAGCTCTGACCTATAAGTCATACCCTTTTGGTTGGGCAAAGAACCATCCCCTTTCTTATCTCTGGGTTATCCTACGGCTAGACGTCTGCTACAGCATGGCCCAGAGGGGTCAGGGGTGGACCATCAGGGGGGGGGGTGCATAGCCGCGATCATGCGCTATCTCCGCTAGGGTAGAGTAATTGGAGGGCGACATGGGACACAAAGCTGCGAAAGGTATCGCCTGGGGCTTGGGAATTGCCTTTCTTCCAATCGTATTCGGGTTCGTCGAACGAGTCGCCGACTTGGCGTTGAACCCGTCGCGCCGACCACCGGAACCTGTGGGCGGCGGCAACGCGCCCCCGTCACAGCCCAGCAGTTGACGGCGGCCCACGAGAACGTCACCGCGCGTGTGGCGGCCTGGCGGCCTGGCGGCCTGGCGGACGGCGAAGCGAAAGGAGAAAACAGAATGAACCAGGATTGAGCGGCAGCAGCGCCAGCAGGCCCGCCGCATCGACCTGACCAGCGCGGCAGAGATTGGCCGAGAATTAAGGCTGCGGAAGATCAACAGCGACGCCGCCCGGCGCGAGGAGGAGCTGCAAGGTCCTATCAGCATCCCGGTTCCGCGCCCAAGATCCATAACAGATATTCGGCACGGGACGACAAGCGCAGTCACCAAATTGATTGCATTAATGCCGTTCTGTCCGGACCTGAAGTAAGCTGATGGATGGTCTAGCAGACGTCTAGGTCGATTCAGCCGGAACGACCCAATCCCGCAGGTTAAGATCGAATTTATTTATGTGCTCGATGAGCCACATATTTAGCAAATCCTTCATACGGCTAATCGCAATATTATCTATCGGCTGCGACTTTTCAATAAAGTAAATCTTTGCCATACCTTCCACTTGCTTAATGAGATTTTCATGCTCTGATGCGTGCATTTTGGCATACGGATACATACACTCTCTTTGTATCTTCTCTTCATTCTTAAAGTGCTCTCTGGTGTACATTAGCAGGGATTTCAGCGTTTCGTGCATAAGGCGATGATTGTCCGCATTCTTCGCCTGTTCAATGAATTCGTTGATGATACCGATGAGACGCTGATGGTCTCTATCTATGTCAGGATGACCAACGCGAAGGCCTTCAGTCCAAACTATCATCTTCCCCACCAATTGTTACGCTTCCCCAACTTAAACCGACCCCAGATAAGCGGCCCAGCCAGAGAAGGTCTTTGGCTGCCGGACGCGAAGGCTCATTCGTCGAGGAGCTTGCCGTCGGTTGGCTGGGAGTTGCCTGCGACCCTGGGATGGTCGCAATCTGCGGGGCCGCCGTCAATCCGGCGTTAACCTGAGGTTGCGATCCCCGAGGTTGCGATCGTGGACCAACGCGCAGACCGCATCAATAGTAACGCGTTACCGAGTCATCGGTTTCACAGGATGTGAAATGACCTTCCGGTGGCGCGGAGATCCGCTCCGAGCGTCGGCTTTGCGAGGAGGGTCACCTCACGCTGGTTCTGCCGCCTTGGCCTTGAGGGACAGGTGCCCGACCATTCGACGTTCTCGAAGAACCGTCATGGCCGTTTCCGCGACAGCGATCTTCCGCGCCATGTCTTCGAGCAAAGTGTTTGGCGTTGCGCGGATGAAGGTCTGGTCGGCGGCGAGGGCTTTGCCGTCGATGCGGGCTTGAGAAACAAGCGGCTCGCGCCGCCGCGGAATTCGCTGCGCTTCCCGTTCCCCCTACGCCCTTTCGGCTCCCGCCAGCGCCTTGGCCAGCATGTAGATGCTCTCGCGCGCCTTCGCGGGGGTAGCGTAGTAGGCCCGCACCAATTCCAGCGTCTCACGCCGAGCCAGCGGATCTTCGCTGCTCCCAGGATTCACTCCCGCCATCGCTTCCGCCGTCATGCCCCGAAGCCCAGCCGGAGACGCCGCCTCGGTCGCCTCACCCATGTCATCGAAGAAAAATGAGATCGGCACATCGAGCGCCCGCGACAGGTCAAAAATACGCGACGCACTGATGCGATTGGCACCGCGCTCGTATTTCTGCACCTGCTGGAATGTCAGACCGATCATCTCGTCCAGCTTCTCCTGCGAGAAGCCCAGCAGGGTGCGCCGCAACCGCATGCGGCTGCCCACATGCGCGTCGATGGGGTTGCAGCTGCCGTCAGCCATACGCCCTCGATTCGAGGCCTTGCGGGTTTTCGCGGGCTTGTCGGTGGCTTCTGCAGGAATGGCTTTGGGCGGCATGATGGCTCCTCACTATCGTGCCACTATCTCTACTGTGAAGGCCCGCCGACCGCAACCGCAAAGAGTTGTCCCCGGCCCATCCGCCGCCGCCCATCTCGCCCACCCCACCCGAATGCCATCTTGCACACATGCAGTAGACGACGCACAATTGCACCGTTGCAGTGTTTGGAGGCATTCATGTCCGTCGCCGCCCGCGCCACCCTAACCACGGACCAGGTCGCCCGAGCCATGGCCGGAGCATTCCGCGCCCTTGAGCTTTGGGGCGTCGGCGCCAAGGAGGCCCAGGCCATCCTCGGCTTCCCGCCGGAGCGCACCTTCTATGCCTGGAAGACCGGGCAGGTGGGGGCGGTGCCGCACGACACCACCCGTCGCTTGAGCTACGTGCTGGGCATCTGGAAAAGCCTGCAGCTGGTCTATTCCGAGGCCGCCCTGGCCGATACCTGGCTCAAGCGTGCCAATCTGGCCTTCGGCGGCCAGACGCCCCTCGAACGCATGGCGGCGGGCGACGTCACCGATCTTGCGGCGGTGCATGCCTATCTCGATGCCTATCGTGGGGCCTGGAGCTGATGGATCTCCGTCTCTTCCAATGGCCGCGGGCGCATCGCATCATCGCCAGCCGGTTCCCGCCGATCCAACTTTTCGAGCGCCTGGCGGCCGACCCGGCCGATTGGGATGCGCTGGCCGCCGTCGAGGGGCTGACCAACCCCCGCCTGCGCCAGGAGATCGGCGACATCTCCATGGTGCCGGTCGAGGAGCGCGTCGCCGGTCCAGGCGCCAGCTATGTCATGGCGCCCTTCGTCCATATCAACCCCAAAGGCTCGCGCTTCGGCACGCCGGGACAGGGCGTCTACTACGCCGGCAGCGACTTCGAGACCGCGCTGCGCGAGACCGTCCACCACTACGAGAGCTTCTACGCCGACTCCGACCAGGGCCTCCTCCGCACCGAGGACATGCGGGTCCTGGTCGGCGCCATCGACCACCAATTCCACGACGTGGCCGGCCTGCCCGAGGCGCGACGCATTGAGGTGCTGTTGCCCGATAGCTACGTTGCCGGCCGGGCCCTGGCCGACGAGCTGCGCGCAGCCGGCAGCGATGGCGTGGTCTTTCCGTCGGTGCGCAATCCGGGTGGCGAAAGCGTCGGCGCCTTCCGCCCCAAGGCGGTGGGCATCCCGGTGCAGACCAAGCACCTCGCCTACCACTGGGATGGCAAGCGCATCAACCGGGTGTTTGACTATCAAATTGAAGCGTGGCGCGAGCTGTAGGAGATTCGCCATGACCCTCCCCGAGATCCCCAACATCGACGTGCTGCGCCAGCTGATCGCCGCCGCCCCCGTCACCGAGGGCCACACCGCCCTGCGCGAGGCGTTGGCTGATCGCTACCCCGGGCTGGCCTGGCGCTGCGCCGACTACATCGAGACCTGGTACCGCCGCGGCAGGCAGACGCGCCGCCGGCGGCTACGGTCATCCCATTCCCGCCGCCTGGATCGTCGCGTCGGCGCGACGCTTGAGCGGCGCGCAAGGCTTTCGTCCGCTCCTGTAGCAAGCCAGACGCAAATATCAAGCCGGCCGCCACTCCACGTACCAGGTCTCACCTTGGCGCCAAATCGCCAACTGCCCAGGGCGGCCGGCCTTGTTGTAGCCATCCCTGACCTGCATCACTTTCCCCAGCGCCTGCCATCGGCCACCAGGATAAAGGGTCGCACCGATAGCCTTGACGAATTTGAGGGCCAGGACCTTGGCCTCTTTTTCGGACGAGGCGTCATGGATCTCCAGCGAATCGGTCCAGTTGGGCTTTGGCTCCAGCGGTGTCGCGCCTTTCGCCGGCTCTTCCGCTTCCGGCGGCTGCTCTTCCACTTCCACCGCCCGTCGGGCAGATCCGATCAGCCGCTCAAGGACCTCGGGCGACACTTCCACCGTGATTGCATAGCGGCCATCGGTCATCGGCGCGACCAAAAATGGCAAGCGCTCGGCGACCAGCATGCTGCAAACCACGCCGGCCGCCGTGGTGCCGATGCAGACGAGACGATGAGCCACTAGGCGAGCGCGTCCTTGAGGCCCTTGCCCGCTGTGAACTTCGGCGCCTTGGCCGCGGCGATCTTGATGGTCTCGCCGGTGCGCGGATTGCGCCCCTCGCGAGCAGGCCGGTCGCTGACCGAGAACGAGCCGAAGCCCACCAGGCGCACATCGTCGCCGCCTTTCAGCGCGGCGGTGATGGTGTCGAGCACCGCGTCGATCGCCTTGTCGGCGTCGGCCTTGGTGAGGCCGGAAGCGGTGGCGACGGCGGTGACGAGTTCGGCTTTGTTCATTTGGACCCCCTGGGATTGATTTGGCCAGAAACATGCCGCCTGCGGGACTCGGCGTCAACCTGGACGACCACAACTATCGCCAGTAGAATGCCTTCGTCGTCGCTGGCCCGACCCCCAACCCAAGGCCGGCGACACCCCCGGCGCCCCCTTGATCCTTCGAGCTGGTTTGGCGCCGGGACCCCCCCCATTCATGAAATCGCGCCGCGCCCTGGAGCCTCCATGTCCATCCACCCCGCCCAGCTGGTCGCCTTCGAGGGTGTCGATGGTTGCGGCAAGAGCACCGTGCTACGCCTGGTGGCCGAGCTGCTGCGCCAGCATGGCCTCGATGTGGTCACCACCCGCGAGCCCGGCGGTAGTCCCGGCGCCGAGCAGCTCCGCGAACTGCTGGTCGCCGGCGACACTGGCCGCTGGTCACCGATGACCGAACTGCTGCTGCACGCCGCAGCCAGAGCAGAGCATGTCGAGGCGGTGATCCGGCCGGCCCTGGCCGCAGGCAAATGGGTGCTCTGCGACCGATTCGTCGGTTCGACGCTGGCATATCAAGGCTATGGCATGGGCTTGGGCCGCGAGCTCGTCATGCAGATTCACGCGCTGACCGCGGGGCTGTTGCCTGATGTCACCTTCGTCCTGCAAGTGCCGCCCGAGGTCGCCGCTGCCCGGCTTGGTGGCCGTGATGGCGGAGAGGATAGGTATGAGCGGATGAGCACGGAGTTCTTGGCCCGGGTGCGGGCGGGATACGACGCGTTGCTGACCGATCCAGAGCTCGCCGCCGTCGCCGTGGATGCGACGTGTGAGGCGGCTGAGGTGGCCGAGGCCATTGTGGACAGGCTGTTGTAGGGCCCTGCGGCGAGGAGTTTGAACGACCCAAACCATGGACATCATGTCCATGCCCGCCGCGCTTGAGTGCACTCAAGGCCGCCAATGTTCCCGCTTCGTGCGACCTTAGCGTACAGGGACAGCACTTTCGTTAGGTCACGGCCAATAGGCGCGGCTTCAGCCGCCGACTTCCGGCGGCTCGACGCCGGCCCTTTCTTGGTGCTCGCTCTTTTTTCGCTCCTCCCCGCCATCTCGAAAATCACCCCGACCATCCATTTCATGGGGACATGGGTGATGAAATGTCAGTTTTTCCCAAATAACGACCCAGTCAGCGCAAGCAAAGCAAAAGGAACCGCCCCAGCAACCCAAATAGCGTATTTGCACAGCCCTGGTATTCACGATACAATATATGCCTCTCTTGAGCATAGAACGCGAGAGACCGTTTCAAACCCCCAGCGCCCCACCACCTCTCCCACGGGACGAACGCCGATGCCTACGGATTCCGCCAACCGCGCCACCATCACCGAAGTGCTCGGGGCTTGCCCCGCGACCGTGCCGCTGATCCATGATGGCACGGGCTATCGCGTCGTCGAGCTCGATGCGCTCAAGCCGCGCGGGGTGGCAGCGGTGTCCGGCAGCAAACCGGTGCGGCCAGTGGGCCACCACTTGCCGCCCAAGCGCCCCGTGGCCCGTCTCCTCGGCGCCATGGCCGGCAAGATCACGATGACCGAGACCGACTTCGCCCTGGTCGACAGTGCCGATTTCCACGACGTGCTCGACTATGCCACGGGCCAGCTGGCGGCGCGGGCCGGCGCCACGCTCACCGATGCCGACCGGGAACGTTTGGGCGAGCTGCGGACGCTCTTGGACAAGCTGTTGGACTGAGCCACGCCCACCATACGCGGCGCGTCAGCCGCCGCTTTGGCCGCACCGCGGCCCTCGTTCTTGGTGCCCGTCTGTTCCTTTCCCACCCTCTCGTCCGCCTCAAAATCCCGCCCGACCTGACATTTCATCCGCAAATAGCCCATGAAATGTCACGAAATACCGAATTTCAACCCACAAGTATTCGCCTATTTTCCACTGTCGCAAAACTCTATATAATTAAGTGGTTGCCGCATCATGGCAATATAGAGTCTCGCTGGTGGCTCGAAATGAGCATCCCAGTAGTTCCCAACAACGGGCATCGGTGACACAGATGAGCGACGAGAGGCCGACGGTCATGATCTACTTCCCAGACCCCTCGCTCGCGTTCGGGGCGACCTCCGTCCTCGACCGCCTGCCGAACGAGAGCGATGCGAGCTACGCCTTTCGTCTGAAGCACAGCCAGGCCGAAGACGAGTATCAGCGTAGAGCCATCGACGAGATGCTTGCCGCCGAGCCTGCCAATTGCGAGCCGATCTGATGCTCTACGCCATCGGCGACATTCACGGCTGCCTCGACCAGCTGCTCGACCGCCTGGAGGCCATTCATGCCGACGCCGGGCGGCTCGGCATTGCGCAGCCGCGCGTCGTCTTCCTCGGCGACTACGTCGATCGCGGCAGCGACAGCAAGGGCGTGCTGGACATCCTGACTGGAACCGATGGTTCCAGTCGTCCCACTGGACTGACCGGCTCGATCATGGCCGAGATCGACCCCCGCTTCTGCCTTGGCAACCATGATTTCTTCTTCCTGGCCGCCGTCACCCACGAGCTCAACGCCGGCGACCTGCGAGTGTGGCTGACCAAACACGGTGGCGCCGAGACCCTCGAATCCTATGGCGCCGATCTCCGCCGCCACGGCCCCGATGACTTTCTGCGCCGCGTCGACGATTGGCTGCCGCCGGCCCATCTGGAGTTCCTGGCGAACCTGGAGCCCTACCATCGCTTCGATGAGCTGCTGTTCACCCATGCCGGGGTCAATCCGGAAAAGTCTCTGGACGAGCAGCCGCTCGACGCCCTGCTGTACGGCGACAGTCGCATGTTCGACTTCGACCACGACAGGCTGGCGCCCCAGCTGCGCCAGCGCCTCGGCGCCCGGGTGGTGCATGGCCACTGGGCCAACTATGGCCAGGTCGAGATCTGGCCGCACCGCGTCAATGTCGACACCGGCGCAGGCTATGCGGGCTGCGGGCTCACCGCCGTGGCCATCGAGGGCGAAGACGTGCGGGTGTTGGCATGACCGCGCTAGCCGATCTCCCGTCCCTCGTCTCGGACACCATCGCCCATCTCGAGGCGAGCGAGCTGCCGCACCGCCAGCTGCTCGACACGCTTCGCACCAGCAGCCCTTCGGCTCTGGCAGCGATGAGCTGGGCGATCGCGTCTGACCTGCTCGGCCGGCGCTCAGGACCCGATGGGAAGGGCTGAGTCGGGTGTGGCAGGAGCAGCGGGCGGCCAATGGCAGGAGGGCAGCATGACCGATTTCCCTCGCTCCACTGCGCTCCGCCGCCTGCTGTACTGCCGCCTGGTGGCGCTGGTCACCAGCGGCAAGGTCGATGTGGTGCCGACGGCCGAGCAGATCGCGCACGCCGTCAACGTGGCAATCAGCGGCGCATCGCCGACCGCCTTGGGCTTCCTTGCCCGGATCGACCGGGAGACCGCCAAGGCGTGGCACTTCGAGCGTCATCCCCGCTTGCGCTCGTGCCCCAAGGACAACGGTCACACTCAAATGACCCGCCCCTCCTTCCTCACCGACGGTGACGACATGCTGCACGACATCGAACGGATCGACGCAGCCATCCGTACCGGCCTGACCCTTGATGTGCTGGCGACGCCGGAAGGGTATTGCTCGACGCCCGCTGAGGTGCGCGTGGAGATGCCCATCGAGTTCGTCGTCTATGTGGATCGCGCCCACCTGGTCGACAGCTGTCGCTATCATGAGGTGATGGCACACGAGCAGCGCCACGTCGAAAACAGCCTGGCCTGGCGCAGGGTCTACCAGGGCCGGATCACCGTGGCGCTGAAGCGTGAGCTGGTGGCCAGAACGGCGCCTGCCCTGTCGATGAAGGCGGATTTGCACTGCTATTGGACCGAGGTGATCAAGCGGTTGGTCACTGAACAGCAGGAGCGGATGAACACGGAAATCGCGGATGGGGATGCCGTCATCGACAGCGGCGAAAGCAAGGCGGCAACGTTTTCAGCCTGCCCCGGGACATGGTGAGTGGCGGCAGCTCAGCGGCAGCTCCGCCGCGTCGACGTGGGATACCCGCTTGCGTCGCGGTAGGCCAGGATCATGCTGCCCACGATATGCGCGCCAATCGCCAAGACAACGCCAACAAGGGCGCTCTGGGCAAGCCATGGCAGTGAATAGAGTATTGCGTCTTCAACGAAGCTGACAAGTTCCACATCGCACCTATCTCGACAACCTAAAGATAGAGTCTCACGATTGCTTGCAAGTATCACACTATGATGGCGCGTTACGTGCGAATATTAACGACAATTGTAGATATTTTGTAAGGATATCCCAAGATGCTGCGTAGCAGCTTTGGCGGCTGCGCCAGCAGCCTGCCCAGGTCTTTGGTGCGGAGTGTTTTTTCGAGTGGCCCATGCCACGGCAGCAGGTCGAACCCCGGTATAGCCTCCCCATCCGTATCGTTGCCGTCTGTCAGAAATTTTGATATGCTTCTGACATCACGGAGGCCA
Organism: uncultured Rhodospirillaceae bacterium; assembly: GCA_903941105.1. Taxonomy (GTDB): domain Bacteria; phylum Pseudomonadota; class Alphaproteobacteria; order Rhodospirillales; family Magnetospirillaceae; genus CAJANL01. The sequence goes on along the minus strand of CAJANL010000078.1, from coordinate 3,254 downwards.
AACATGCTCGCCACCCAGATCCTCGAATTCGCAAAAGCTCTCCCGGAAGGCAGCCTGCTGTCGGCCAAGAGGCTGCTGCACCTAGGCACCCGGGCGGGCATCGACCAGGCCCTCGGCCGGATGGTCAAGGCTGGCCAGTTGATGCGCGTCGGCCGTGGACGCTATGTCCTGCCGCAGCAGAGCAGGTTCGGAGCACTGGCACCCGAGACCGCCAAGGTCGTCGAGGCGTTGGAAATCGAAACCGGCGAGGCAATCGTCTCGGCTGGCATCGCCGCGGCCAATGCCCTGGGCATGACCACCCAGGTGCCCATGCGCGAGACCTATGTCACCGCCGGCAAAGCCTGCACGCTTCGGTTCGGCCGTCTCGAGGTCCGCATCCAGCATGTGCCGCGGTGGCAGACCTTGCTGCCCCGCCGCCCCGCCGGCAACGTCATCCGCGCGATGGCCTGGCTGGGTCCCAACCATGCCGGCGAGAAGTTGCGCAACATCAAGGGTCGCTTGCCGGCCTCGGAATGGCAGGCTCTTACGGCTGTTGCCCATCATTTGCCGGGGTGGCTGGCCAAGACTGTGAGCGAGGTCCAGTACCATGGCTGAACGTTTGATTGACCTCTCGGAGGCAGATTTCAAGGCGGCGATCACCGCTGCGGCGCAATCCTCGGGCCGGCCCGCCTACCTGCTGGAAAAGGACCTGTGGGTGGTGTGGTCCCTCGATGCCCTCTTCCGCAGCCCACTTGGCCAGCACATGACCTTCAAGGGCGGAACCAGCCTGAGCAAAGTGTTCAAGGCGATTGACAGGTTCTCCGAGGATGTCGACATCACCTATGACATCCGGCAACTGATTCCTGACCTCGCAGCCGGCAAGGATCTTCCGATCTCTTCCAGTCAGCAGAGCAAGTGGACAAAGGCCGTCCGCGAACGCCTTCCCCCTTTTCTGACCGAACAGGTCAGGCCACTCCTCGACGCGGCGATCGCCGGCGACGGCCTGGGTGGACGCCTGTCGGTGGAGATCTCGGGCGAGAAGGCCGACAGCCTGCTGATCGCCTTTCCGCGACGGTTCAATGGCCCCAACTATGTGGCACCTTATGTGCGCCTGGAGTTCGGTGCCCGCGCCACCGGCGAGCCGCACGCGCCCCACCCAGTGACCTGCGATATGGACGGCATCCTGCCCGACCTGATCTTGCCCACCGCCACCGCCCAGACCATGTGCATCGAGCGCACGGCCTGGGAGAAGGCCACCGCCGCCCACGTCTTCTGCGCCAAACAGACCTTCCGGGGCGATGGCGAACGGTTTTCCCGGCATTGGTTTGACCTGGCCTGCCTCTACGCGTCTCCCCATTTCGCAGTGATCAAGGAAGCGCAAGAGGTGGCCAAGGCTGTCGCCATCCACAAGGCGCTGTTCTTCCGCGAAAAGGATGCGGCCGACCAGGTCATCGACTATGGCGCCGCCATCACCGGCAAGCTCCACTTGGTGCCGACCGGCGACGCCCTGCATCTGCTCAAGGATGACTACGAGCAGATGGCGGCGTCCAACATGTTCTTCACCGAGCCGCCGAGCTTCGACGATGTCATGACCAGCTGCGGCAAAATGGCCAGCGAGATGAACATGGCGATGTTGGACCTTTCCAAGCGATTGGCAGATTTTCGGGCTCGCAAGGCGGGGCCGGACACCAGCACGAAATTCGAGTGCTGAGTCCGCTCCATCGGGCCCCTTGAGGCGAAGGCGACAAGGGCAGCACGCTCCGCTGCACTCCATCCTCAACGCCGCCGGCGATCTATGGCCGTGCCATTGCTGGCTTGGCGGTGATCTTGGCCTGCGCCGCGCTAAACGCCGCTAAACCGCACGGTTTCCCTACAGAGCCTGGGCTGCTGCGCAGCCCAGAACCTGATGGACACCAGGCCGTTCATTCCCCCCCCTCCTCGCCCCCTATCACCTCTCCCACCTCCCGCGCGCCACGCAGGCCGCCGCCCTCGGCCTGCGCCCCCGGACATTCGATGACCTCCTCCTCGGCCGTTCGCATCCCTCCCCGTTACTGGTCGAATTGCTCGCCGCCTTCGCCCCGGTGGCCGATGTCCTCGACCTCGCAGGCCATTGGGCCCAGCCCCTGGTGGCGCGGGCCATCGCGGTGATCGGCGGCATTGGCGACCTGGTGCACCCGGGGGCCATGCCTACCGATACGCGAATGTTGCTGCAAACTGGGGTGGATCGGACGCTCCCTGCGGAGGAAGTCATGGAGGGTGAAATTCGGGCCAAACGGAATTTGCGTGAGTCTGAACTACGGTCAAAATTCCTTGTTTCGTGCAACCAGAATTCCACCCCCAGCATTTCTGCGGGCTTCAGCGATTCGCCCAGACCCCCGAACGAGTGGAATTTCGCTTTTTCCGGACGCCCCGGGCTCCGGCTGTCATGCCCGCATAACGCGAAAATACCATCAGCGGACGGCTTGCCGCACCGTGAGGAGAGAGCAGCATGACCGCCCGCGCCTGGACCGAACACGACGACATCATATGCAGGACGCCACTTCCCCAACCTCGAAGCTGATCTACATCACCGATGAACATGGCACTGGTGAATGGGCGGCCGGTTCGGATGGTGGCGGGCGTTTTCGCCGGCGGATATGGCGGCCCTCCTGGCGCCCGGGTCGGCCCAGGTGGTTAAAGATGATGATCTGCCTCCCTGGGCGCGGACCCCGGCCGGCTGACGCCCTGGTGGAGATGTCGCTCGGTTCCGGCGTCCCCAGTACGATTCGCCGCAGATCATCCATGGTGATCCGCCCGTCACCGCGGCGACGGGCCCGGGCCTCCCGGACATGGCGTTCAATGGTTGCCCCGGTGCATCCAATCGACAGCGTGGGGCTTGCTACGTCGGCATCGAAGAGCCGGAACCGGAGGCCGGTTTAGAGTTGCCAAACCTGAGGATACCGCTATTGATAGGCGCAGTGTCTTCAGCGCTTGCTCAACTCATCCATCACCGCGTCGATGTCCGCCACACCACCCTCGATCACAGTAGCGAAACCCTTGGCCGGTTTGGCTGCCTTAGCCTTGGCGCCCAGCTCCGCTGGCCTGCCAAGCTTGTCCAGATGACTTACGGGCTTGTTAGTCGGCTGTGAAGAACGCTGGCCGCCGAATGGGGCGTCCAGCTGCGCCAGAGCTACACCCGGGTCGGCAAGCTGGCGCTGATCAAGCAGGGCCGCTATGCCCACGCCAAGCAGCACAACCGGGCGCGCCGCGAACTGAAGCGCCTCAAGATCATCCTG
>CAJANL010000077.1 GCA_903941105.1 uncultured Rhodospirillaceae bacterium | reverse complement strand
GGACTTCAGGCGGTCATAGAAGTCGAACACCACCTCGTTGAGCGGCAGCTTGTAGACCGCCATGGCGCGGCTGCCGGCATAGGTGAGGTCGACCTGCTGGCCGCGCCGCTCGGTGCACAGGGTCAGCACGGCGCCGAGATACTCGTCGGGCACCATGATGGTGGCCTTGATCCACGGCTCCTCCATGTGGTCGATGCGGCCGGGATCGGGCATGTCGGCCGGATTGTGCAGCTCGTGCATCTCGCCGTTGGTCAGATGGACGCGGTAGACGACGCTGGGCGCCGTGGTGATGAGGTCGAGGTTGAACTCGCGCTCCAGGCGCTCCTGGATGATCTCCAGGTGCAGCAGGCCGAGGAAGCCGCAGCGGAAGCCGAAGCCCAGCGCCGCCGAGGTCTCGGGCTCGTACTGGAAGCTGGCGTCGTTGAGCCGCAGCTTGCCCAGGCTGTCGCGCAGGTCCTCGTAATCGGCGGCGTCGATGGGAAACAGGCCGCACCACACCACCGGCACGCTGGGCTTGAAGCCGGCCAGCGGCAGGGCGGCGGGCTTCCGGTCGTCGGTGATGGTGTCGCCGACCTTGGTGTCGGCCACCGACTTGATGGCGGCGGTGATGAAGCCCATCTCGCCCGGCTTCAGCGCATCGCACTTGATCAGCTTGGGGGTGAAATAACCCACCGAATCCACCTCGTAGGCGGCCTGGGTCGCCATCATGCGGACCTTCTGGCCGCGCTTGAGCACGCCGTTCTTGACCCGCACCAGGATGACGACGCCGAGATAGAGGTCGTACCACGAGTCCACCAGCAGCGCCTGCAGCGGCTCGGACTCCTCGCCCTCGGGGGCGGGCAGGCGGGCGACCAGCGCCTCCAGCACGTCGTCGATGCCGATGCCGGTCTTGGCCGAAATCATCACCGCTTCGCTGGTGTCGAGGCCGATGACGTCCTCGATCTGCTGGCAGACGCGCTCGGGCTCGGCGGCGGGCAGGTCGATCTTGTTGAGGACCGGCACCACCTCATGCCCGGCGTCGAGGGCGTGATAGACATTGGCCAGGGTCTGCGCCTCGACCCCCTGGGAGGCGTCGACCACCAGCAGCGAGCCCTCGCAGGCGGCCAGCGAGCGGCTGACCTCGTAGGCGAAGTCCACGTGGCCGGGCGTGTCCATCAGGTTGAGCTGATAGGTCCGGCCGTCCTTGGCGGTATAGGCCAGGCGGACGGTCTGCGCCTTGATGGTGATGCCGCGCTCGCGCTCGATATCCATGCTGTCGAGGATCTGTTCGCGCATGTCGCGATCCTCGATGGCGCCGCAGCGCTGTATCAGCCGGTCCGCCAGGGTGGACTTGCCGTGGTCGATGTGGGCGATGATGGCGAAGTTACGGATGTGGTCGAGCTTGGTCATGAATTCCGGCCATTTGGAATGTTGCCGGAACATAGGGGTTTCGGTCGCCTTTGGGAAGCGTCACGCACGGCAACGAGTCCAGGGTAGCGGGGCGGCGGAATGAGGGAAGGCGAGGAGGTTCGGGTTACATCCTTCGCCTTCCGGGCGGTCTTGATGGAGCGCATTCGCTGTCCTTGGCGTCGGCCGCCTCCTGGCACGGCGCCAACCGCGGGAGCGAGATCCCGGCCGCGACCAGATGGATCGGAGGTGTCCCGGCACCACTGTCATCGCCGCGGCGCAAGGTCTCGCGGTCCAGGGCGATCAAACGGGCGCCATCCCGCCGCAGGGCCGTGGCCCAAGCGGTGAAGCATGCCTCGAACAGCGCAAGGATCTATCCGGTTGAGAACGACATGGCGTCCTGCTCCGGTTGTGAACCCGAAGGCGCGTGAATCACGGACCACGCCCGCGCGCTACCGCGTTCTCATCACCATCTGCTAACCTGATCAGCTTGCCGTGATCGATTTCCCACTCCGCTTGACTTGCGCCCTCAACTCCGTACAGTCCATCGTTTCTGCGCCCTCATCGAAAGAGCCCCCATGGTCGCCATTACCCTGCCCGACGGCAGCGTCCGCGAGTTCCCCGGTTCGGTCACCGGGCTGGAGGTCGCCCAGTCCATCGGGCCGGGCCTGGCCAAGGCTGCGCTGGCGGTGCGGGTCGACGGCGTCCTGTCCGATCTCAAGACCTCGCTGGTTGCCGACTGCCGGCTGGCCATCGTCACCGCCAAGGATGGCGCCGACGCCCTTGAACTGCTGCGCCACGACGCCGCCCATGTCATGGCCGAGGCGGTCAAGGAGCTCTATCCCGAGACCCAGGTCACCATCGGCCCGTCCATCGAGAACGGCTTCTACTACGATTTTGCCCGCCCGACCCCGTTCACCCCCGACGATCTGGTCAGGATCGAGGCGCGCATGGCCGAAATCGTCGAGCGCGACGAGGCCATCAGCCGCGAGGAATGGGATCGCGACGAGGCGGTGAAGTTCTTCCTTGCCCAGGGCGAGGCCTACAAGGCGGAGATCATCGCCTCCATCCCGGCCGAGCAGAAGATCTCGCTTTATCGCCAGGGCGGCTTCATCGACCTGTGCCGCGGCCCGCATCTGCCTTCCACCGCCAAGCTGGGCAAGGCCTTCAAGCTGATGAAGCTGGCGGGAGCCTATTGGCGCGGCGACTCGCGCAACGAGATGCTGCAGCGGATCTACGGCACGGCGTGGTTCGACAAGAAGGATCTCGACGCCTACCTGCACATGCTGGAGGAGGCCGAGAAGCGCGACCACCGCCGCCTGGGCCGCGAGATGGAGCTGTTTCACCAGCAGGAGGAAGCCGTCGGCAGCGTGTTCTGGCACCCCAAGGGCTGGCGGCTGTGGCG
>CAJANL010000076.1 GCA_903941105.1 uncultured Rhodospirillaceae bacterium | reverse complement strand
TCCTTGGCCTGGCCCAGGGCGATCTTCATGATCTCCTCGGTGATCGAGGTGATCTTGATGTCCATCTGCAGCGCGGTGACACCGTCGCAGGTGCCGGCCACCTTGAAGTCCATGTCGCCGAGGTGATCCTCGTCGCCCAGGATGTCGGACAGCACGGCGAAGCCCGAATCTTCCTTGATCAGGCCCATGGCGATGCCGGCCACCGGCTTGGGCAGCGGCACGCCGGCGTCCATCATGGCCAGCGAGCTGCCGCACACCGTCGCCATGGAGGACGAGCCGTTGGACTCGGTGATCTCGGAGACGACGCGGATGGTGTAGGGGAACGACTCCTTGGTCGGCAGGCACGGGCGGATGGCGCGCCAGGCCAGCTTGCCGTGGCCGATCTCGCGACGGCCCGGGCTGCCCATGCGGCCGGCTTCACCCACCGAGTAGGGGGGGAAGTTGTAGTGCAGCATGAAGGCCTCGCGGTACTCGCCGGCCAGCGCGTCGATGATCTGCTCGTCCTGGCCGGTGCCGAGGGTGGCGACCACCAGGGCCTGGGTCTCGCCACGGGTGAACAGGGCGGAACCATGGGCGCGGGGCAGCAGGCCGACCTGCGACTCGATGGGGCGCACCGTCTTGGTGTCGCGGCCGTCGATGCGGATGCCGGTCTTGAGGATGTTGCCGCGCACCACCTCGGATTCGAGGTCCTTGAAGACGCCACCGGCGACTTCGACCTCGGCGGGCTCGCTCAGCAGGGCGATGGCCTTCTGCTTGGCGGCGCCGACCGCGGCGTAGCGATCCTGCTTCTTGGTGATCTTGTAGGCCTCGGCCAGCTCGGCGACGACGCCGGCAGCCTCGTACTTGCCGCGCACCACCGCCACGGCGGCGGGCGGGGCCGGCACGTCCCAGGGCTCCTTGGCGCACTGCTCGGCCAGGCCGATGATGGCGTCGATGACCGGCTGGAATTCCTTGTGGCCGAAGCTCACGGCGCCCAGCATGACCTCTTCCGACAGCTGCTTGGCTTCGGATTCGACCATCAGCACGCCTTCCTGGGTGCCGGCGACCACCAGGTCGAGGTCGCTCTTGACCAGATCGGCGGCCACCGGGTTCAGCAGGTACTTGCCATCGACATAGGCGACGCGGGCGGCGCCCACCGGACCCATGAAGGGCACGCCGGAAATGGTCAGGGCGGCCGAGGCGCCAACCAGGGCGACGATGTCGGGATCGTTCTCGAGGTCATGCGACAGCACGGTGCAGATGACCTGCGTCTCGTTGCGGAAGCCGGCCGCGAACAGGGGGCGGATCGGACGGTCGATCAGGCGGGAGACCAGGGTCTCCTTCTCGGTGGGACGGCCCTCGCGCTTGAAGAAGCCGCCCGGGATCTTGCCGGCGGCGAAGGTCTTTTCCTGGTAGTGGACGGTCAGCGGGAAGAAGTCGATCCCCGGGCGCTGCGTCTTCAGCGCCACCACGGTGCACAGCACGGTGGTGTCGCCATAGGTTGCGAGAACGGCGCCGTCGGCCTGGCGGGCGATCTTGCCGGTCTCCAGGACCAGCTTGCGACCACCCCACATCAGCTCCTTGCGGTAAACCTTGAACATGGACATACGTGAATTCCTTTTTTCCGTTGGACCGCCGCCGAATTGCGGTTCGATCCCGGCGTCATTCGTCACAAATGCGACTGCCCGCGAGGGAACCGTTCCCACGCGGGCCAGAAGACCTGGATCGGCGACGCCCTGCCGTCATCCAGGGATGAAACAGTGAGACTACTTGCGCAGGCCAAGGCGACCGATCAGCGTCTCGTAGCGAGGCTGATCCTTGCTCTTGAGGTAGTCGAGCATGCGGCGGCGCTGGCCGACCATGATCAACAGGCCCC
>CAJANL010000075.1 GCA_903941105.1 uncultured Rhodospirillaceae bacterium | reverse complement strand
TTGTTCATGTAGTATTTACGTATATAATAGAGCTGTTGCGAAAGACATTTTTTAGCCTTCTTACTTGGCTAAATTTCCATTTTAAATTTTGCAATTTTTATATTTTCGCAAAAGATTTAATGAATCACGTTTGAGCCGCAAAACACAAGTGAATTCACTATGGCAAAAAATAGAGTAGTTGATAGTTACAAAAATAAGCAAATTTGTAAGGCTTTGTTAAATAGAACGTTAGTAAAATTTTAAATTAATTTGCACGAGCAAGAAAATGGCCTAGCAAGATCTATAAAACGATTTAATAGTGCACATCTTAGTTTAATTGTGACGTTTTTAGCGTTTTCAATCTTTTCTCTCAACACTTCTCCAAACGTTATCTTCAATCGATAAAAACAATTTTCTACAATCGATCTTTTGTGATATTCGCAAGACTTTTTCCAAGCGTCTCTGCCTTCTTTTCTGTCTGTAAATGTATTCATAAATTGTACAGCCTTTTCTCTTTCAATCAATTCTTTTGGCAATTGTTCATTTTCTTTATTATGAAGAATTGCATTTGATCTTGGTGGAATTATCGGCTTTGCATTTTTAGCAATTATTGATCTCAAGCAATCTGTGGTGTCATAGGCTCCATCAGCCATAACGAGATTGAGTTTGTATTTAGTGCTTTCCAAAATATATTTAAATTCCGATGCATCTCCAACTTTATTGGTTGTAAAACTATATTCAAGGATTTGTTTTGAATTTACATCAACCATAACGTGTATTTTTGCCCAATCTTTACGTTTTTTCTTGTTATGTTTTTCATAAGACCAATCGTTTTGAGAGAATAATTTCATACCGCTAGAATCAATTGCAACATCGTGTTCTTTGGACAAATCTTCTTTTTCATTATTTAAAGTATCTAATGTGATTTTTGAAAGATCAAAAGATTTTCTAATTTGACAAATTCTGACATAAGATGGCACCTTCATTTTTATGCCCAATATTTTGAATAAAAATTCGACGAATCCCTGAGTTTGTCGCAAAGGCATTTTCAAAAATTGTTGTAAAAACAATATTAATAAAACAACGCTGTAAGTATATATTTTGTTTTGCCCCCTTCTTTTGTTTTTATTTTTAAATTCATTATTTGCTTCTTCTGTGTATTTTTCTTGGAATTGCTCAAGATCAAATACTTTTGAAGGATTGCCTCTTGAAATTAATCCTATGTTATAATCTTTCCAGTTGGAGATTTTGTATTTAGCTGACATTTTTTATATTTTGAAATTAATTTTATGTCATTTTATACTTATTTCCAACCAAAATTAAATTTTTGTAACAACCAAGCACCCCCCAATTTAAAAATATGAATTGGGTTGGTTAGGTTGAAAATACTGGATTATCTCGTATCGCATTTCTTAGGCTTTCAAAGGTATTTAGACCCCTCTTGTTCATCGTTGAAAGATAAGACCAAATGTTAGAAAAATTTTTTGCACCTTCAATTTTTCTAAAACAACCCGATACCTTTTGTTGTACCTTTGCCATTCTTATGTCTCTTTCTGCCTGATTATTCGTAAATGGAACAGCTTCATTGTATAAAAATCTCAAAATATCCTGTTTGTATTTTAAAAAGCGCAAGGCCAAATTTTCTCCACGTCTCTTTGCAACCTTTCCTCCTGAATTGTGCTTTCTTGGAATTGGTTCCAAATTTTTGTGAAAATTTATAGCTTTCTCAACTATCAAATCATAGCGATCTTCAAAATTTTTTATTTTTTTCAATTTCATCATTTCATGATCAATCACCGGCGGATCATTGCAATTTTTATCGAGATTTTTAAAGAGACACATTTCTTTTAAAAGATCATGCATTTCAATTGCCCAAGGTTCTTGATCTTTCTCTTCTTTTCCAACAAATAAAGCCTTCAAATCCCTTAAAAGATGAGCTCCGCACAATGCATGAGTATTGTTTGGTAATCTTTTGTAATAACTTAAATAACCATCGTGAATTACAATTCCATTTATTTGTTCTTCCGCGCAAGCTCGTTTTTCACGTATTTCAAGTACTGTTTCTGTTTCAGTCGATTGAGAATGCAACCACCACGTCTTTCCATCAACCCTAACGCCTGTTTCGTCCATGTGTATTACATTTGAACTTATGACTTTCTGTTTGAGTGCTCCAATGTAATCTTCTAAATTTTTCGATACTTCTGATTCCATGTTCAAAATTGCAGAGTCAGAAATTGGCATTCCAAAAATATTCCCAATAAAATCTGTGATTCTATCATATGAAACGAAATTTTGGCTTAAGAATAAGGCAGTTGTTTTTATCAATTCTCCATATTGTGCATATGCTTTAACATTTTTAGGAAACTCTCCTTTGTTGCGACAACCGCACGCACACACTTTAACTTCTATCTGGTGCTCCACTATATTAGGCAAAATGACCACATCAAAAACTTGTCTTTTTTCTATTTTTTGAACTTCAACATTTGTGATATCCGCACCACATTTCTCACAAACAATCGGTGTAGTGTGCTTTATTGTTTCGTGTGGATTTTGTACTTGAAGCAAGGTGTTGCCTTTGTGTCCTTTCACTCCGCCAGGCTTATTTCCAGTTGACTCTCTATTGCTAATATTTTTCCTTAATAAACCATCGGATGATGGGGGCTTGTGACTATTTTCACTTGTTAGATTGAGACGATGTTTTAATTCTTTATTTTCATGGATTAGCAAAGATATCTGTCTTTCCAATACCTCTATTTTTCTTTTTAATTCAGCATTTTCTTTTTTTAAAAATTCAAGCAATGTTAAACCAAAAAATTTTGTAATTAATTTATTTATGAGATATTTTACTATTTGAGTCGAATTCCTTA
>CAJANL010000074.1 GCA_903941105.1 uncultured Rhodospirillaceae bacterium | reverse complement strand
CCCTGGAGCGATGCAATTGCTGCTCAACCCGGGAGGCCTCCCCCCGGAACTCGGAGGTGATCTGGGCCCGCTCGACCCGGAGCAATGCCTCCTGGGCGTCGAGCCCCGCCAGACGTACCTGATGCCGCTGGTCAAACTCCTCCACCTCATAGAGAAGGGCTGCATCCCTCTCGATCTGCGCCTCCAGGCCGTGAACTGGTCGGTGGGGGAGGTGGTGCAGCGTTGCCGCGACGTGGTGCTGTCCCGCCATCTGGTGCATCATACGAAATCCGGTTAATCAGTTCGGCCTGAGGGGCTCCGGCCACCAATGGAAGTGTGTGTGGGCGCGAATGGTTTCCCTGCCCAAGGAAGAGCACCTTTCGGCGATCACCGTGTCGAGTTCGGCCAGGGTTTGAAAATGCCTGTTGGCGACGGGTTCATCGACCAGAGGCCAGAGGCATTCGGCGGGCTGGAGTTCCGGGCTGTAAGGCGGCAGGAAGACCAGGATGATGCCATCCGGGATGGCCAGGCCGACGGGGCCATGCCATCCGGCGTTGTCGAGTACCAGGACGATGACGCGGTCACGGCCGGCGCCGACTTCCTTGGCGAATGTGGCGAGAACGGCTTCGAACAGAGGCTTGTTGACGGCATTGACGAGGTACCACACGGTTTCGCCATCGGTCGGTTCGACGAAGGCGATCAGGTGAAGCCACTCGAAACGGTGGTGGCCAAGGGCGATGGGCCGCTCGCCCACCGGCGCCCAGGCCCGACGATGGACCGGCTTCAGCCCGAGGCGGTGCTCGTCGGTGGCCCAGACCTCGACCGGCTTGCCGGGGTGGCTTTCACGCGCTTGGGAGATCGCCGCATCGATGTTTTTTTGAGCGTCTCGTGCTCGTCGGCACCGGCCGCCCGCGGATGGCGCGGTCGGGGAACCTGGATCGACCATTCGATCCTCTTCAAGGCATCCCAGCCCCGCTGCGGATGGACCTTGGTCAGGCCCAGCCGGGCCGCGATCCACGACGCCACCTTGGGACCCGTCCACAAGCCGCCGTCATCGGGCGGCTCGCGCAGCCGATCCGCCAGCGCCATCAAAACCTCGTCGGTCAGAATCCGTGCCGGACGGCCGTTGCCGCGTCGCAGGTCACCAAGTGCCCCAGGGCCATCGGCGTTGTAGCGCGCCACCAGAAGTTCCACCCAGCGGGGCGCGAACCCAAGAACCTCCGCAACCTCGCGGATGCTGCGCCCCTTCGCTACAAGCCAGATCACATGATAGTGGCTCTTCGCCACGATCTGGCTCGAAGACCGATAGCAAGCCTCCAACTCCGACACACTCAAATGATCTGCAACCATCACAGCCACGCTCAGCCTCCTCTGCCGAATCATGGCTTCCGATTCTAGATTCTTCCAGCCCCGTCGGGAATCCCTCAAATCACGAATCAATCAACCGGAGTCCGTATCAGACGCACTCTATCTAGCCGACCCCAGGACCGGGGATGGGCGAAGGGACGAGTCCCTTCGCGCCTTAACCCCTTATACCGGTCGCCTGATGGAGCGACTCGTCCGGGATGCGGCCGGGATGGCCGCGCTCCGAGGACTATCGCCGTTTCCGGAGCGCGGGCATCCTGCCCGCTGGGGGCGGATCAAACGTCGAGCGGTATTACTTGTCCTTCAGGTCGTCCCATAATTCCTTCACCTTGGCGAAGAAGCCGTGGCTTTCGGGCGAGTTCTTGGCGGT
>CAJANL010000073.1 GCA_903941105.1 uncultured Rhodospirillaceae bacterium | reverse complement strand
GGTAGCTCGTCAGGCTCATAACCTGAAGGTCGCAGGTTCAAATCCTGCCCCCGCAACCAAGTTTTCTTTGTGAAAACAAAGCATTAAGCGGGCGACGCAAGTCGCCCGCTTTTCTGTTTGTGGGCGTGTCATAGCGTATTGCTAGCGGCGCCGCGAGGGATTTTGGCTACCGCGCTATTTCGCGGTTATGGTCGCTCGGCATTGTTCTACGGACTGCCGCAACGTCGCATCGAGCGGAATCGGACGAAGCCCCTCCGAGGTCCACTGTCCCACCCGCTGCTCTTGGCCGGTCGGCAAGCCGAATTGGCCGTTCGGCCTGCTGGCACGATAAATCAACGTGCTGCCGGCGAGCATTTCGTCCAGCATGGCGGCAGCTTCCTCGCCGCTGGCGACGGTTGCCGTCGCCCCGGCAGTGGCAGCGAGCTTCTGAGCGTACTTGATGGTTTCGGCGATCCGCGCGCTCGTCATATCTGCGGCTCTTTCGCCAGAGGGTGGGCTGCCCTGGGTTGGGTTGTTGAACGCGCGCAATTCCCGGTAAGGCCGGTCATCTACGCGCCAGATGATATCGCCAACGGGGAAGCGGATCGGCCCGCCTGAGCTTACGCCTACCAGTAGACCAAATTCCGAGTTGAACTCGACGACCGGATATAGATAGCCCGTCCGCGAATAACTTGCCCCTGCCACGCGGTCATACGCCGCCACCACGCACCGCTTGGTGCCGATAATGGGGTCGGTCGTGACAGTTGATGACCACGGCGGCGCTGGGGGTACAGGGGGTACAGGGGTGGCACAGGCCGAGAGGAGTGCGATAGCTAGTCCCGCGAGTACCGCATGTGCCGAGGTGGCTGCGTGGTTCATTATCCTATCCTTCTGATGGACGAATCTTCTGCGCATTTTTCAACCGAAAGCACAATACGGCGCATTGCCACCTTTGGTAAGCGAATATCCGTGTTCATGGAGGGGAAGTTGAGCCGCGTTCATGGGCTGAGACGGTCCCAGGCCTCTCGAAACTCATCGCGGTCGTAGGCGGATGGTTCCAGCCAGTATGCGCCGCCGTTCCTGTCCTGAGACGCGAGTGCGCGGACCTCGGCATTCTGCAAAATGAAGCATGCGGGGCGATCCGAATTGGCGTTGATGGTGATGACCCACCATTCCGAACGCAGGTCGTCAATTCCCTTCCCGAGAGGGACCGCCTGGCGCTTACTGAGTGCCTTGGATTGGACGCCGAAGAACACGGTTTCGTCGGTGTCGGTGACGATCAGGTCGGAGCCGCGCGCATTGCGGATGGTCGGCATGACATGCCAGCCGCGCCGGGAAAGCTGCCATGCAGCATAGTTCAGCCCGGAGTTGCCTGTTAATTGATGCCGAATCGGCGGCTTGCCTTGTTCGACCATGCCCGCAGCCTCTGATCATGTGGAGAGGCTGCCCGGTCAAAGCCGGGTGTTGGAAACCCTGCACACAGTCAGGGCGCCGCCACCTTTAGGCGAACCCTGGACATGCGTGACAGCCACCCGGCCAAGAATCTCTTGACCGGCCTGTGTGTCATGGGGTTTCCACGCCCCACGGGCAGAATTGGCTGCACCGCGCTATCTCATTGCCATACTTACCGAGAATGGCGCAATCCGATTACTGGATTGATAGGCTTAAATTTTCCACACCTCGTCCCGATGCCATCTCTGGACACAGGCAACCACATCCGACATGTCGCGGCGGTCCAACGTTCCAGCGTCAACGCGAGCTTGCACATCCGACGCGAACGCCTCGACGGAGCCGAACGCCCGGACAAACGGCGAAACCATCGTCCGGGCAGCTTCAATACAGCGCACCCGCGCCAGCATGGACCGCACCCCCGACATGCTGTTACCCCTCCCCGGCCCGTTTCAGGGCTTGCCCGAGGGCGATGGCGCGGAGCAGGTTCAAGCCGCTGGCGGCCTGCCGGTCGTGCACGTTCTCGAAATGGCGTTGCCGCAGAGCCTCCATATCGGCGGTCGTCACGCCGTACTTGATGGGGCGGTTCTCATGGTCGAGGTGCTGGTTCTTCATAGCGCGATCCCCAGCTTGGCCAGGATGTCGCGCCCCTCGCGCTGCATGGCCGGGTCCTTGTCGCTATGAAGGCCCTCAAACCCGATGGCGACCACGATTTGGCGCAGAAGCTCATCCTCCGACTTGATCGGCAGTAACTCAATCGGAGCCGCCATGTAGTCGGCCATCTCCATTGCCCAGCGAAGGGCCGACGGCATCCGGTCGATGGGTTGCGTGGTCAACAGGTACCGCCCGCCCTCCCGATGAATGAAGGTGGCGACATAGTGGTCGTCGGGCAGGGCGTAGCCGACCATGAGGTAGTTTCGCTCGGTGTAGATCGTCGGCATCAGATTTGCCTCGCTTCGAGAATCAGAATCCGTTCCTCAAGTTCCTCGGCCGCCTTGATCCCCGACACCGCCTGTAGGCAGCCAATCAGGGTCTTGCCGGTCTCCGGATCTACCTTCCC
>CAJANL010000072.1 GCA_903941105.1 uncultured Rhodospirillaceae bacterium | reverse complement strand
GGCGCCGGCGTCGGCAAGACGGTGCTGATCATGGAGCTGATCAACTACGTCGCCAAGGCGCACGGTGGTTACTCGGTGTTCGCCGGTGTCGGCGAGCGCACTCGCGAGGGCAACGATCTCTACCACGAGATGGTGGAATCGGGCGTCATCAAGCTGAACAGCGACGGCAGTACCACCGGCTCCAAGGTCGCCCTGGTCTATGGCCAGATGAACGAGCCGCCGGGCGCCCGTGCCCGCGTCGCTCTGTCCGGCCTGACCGTCGCCGAGTACTTCCGCGACGCCGAAGGCCAGGACGTGCTGTTCTTCGTCGACAACATCTTCCGCTTCACCCAGGCCGGCTCGGAAGTGTCGGCGCTGTTGGGCCGCATCCCCTCGGCGGTGGGCTATCAGCCGACGCTCGCCACCGACATGGGCGCCCTGCAGGAGCGCATCACCTCGACCAAGAAGGGTTCGATCACCTCGGTGCAGGCCATTTACGTGCCCGCCGACGATCTGACCGATCCGGCCCCGGCCGCCTCGTTCGCCCACCTGGACGCCACCACGGTGCTGAGCCGCCAGATTGCCGAGCTGGGCATCTACCCGGCCGTCGATCCGCTCGACTCCACCAGCCGCGTCCTCGATCCCCGCGTCGTCGGCCAGGAGCACTACACCACCGCCCGCGAAGTGCAGCGCATCCTGCAGACCTACAAGTCGCTGCAGGACATCATCGCCATCCTGGGCATGGACGAGTTGTCGGAAGAGGACAAGCTGGTCGTGACCCGCGCCCGCAAGATGCAGCGCTTCCTGTCGCAGCCCTTCCACGTCGCCGAAGTGTTCACCGGTTCGCCGGGCAAGCTGGTGTCGCTGGAAGACACCATCAAGGGCTTCAAGGGCATCATCGCCGGCGAATACGACCACCTCCCCGAGTCGGCCTTCTACATGGTCGGCAGCATCGAGGAGGCCATCGAAAAGGCCAAGAAGATGGCCGCCGAGGCCGCGTAGGAAAAGTCGGCCCGCTCGCCGGGACCTAAGAAGCACCCGCCCGGCGAGGGGCGAACGAGGCAAGCCGCTTCAGCGGCTCGCCGGTAAGAAGGGAACGGCACAATGGCCGAGAAGATCCAGTTCGAGTTGGTGTCGCCGGCCAAATTGCTGGTCAGCGCCGCCGTCGAGATGGTGGTGGTTCCGGGGACCGAAGGCGACTTCGGCGCCCTTCCCCGCCACGCGCCGATGATCGCCACGGTGCGCCCCGGCGTCATCGACGTGCATGACGGCGGCAAGGTATCCAACCGCATCTTCGTCGCCGGCGGCTTCGCCGAAGTCACCGCCGAGCGCATCACCGTTCTGGCCGAGGAAGCCATTCCGGTGGCTGAACTGACCAAATCGCAGGCGGCGGACCGCAAGCGCTTGGCCAAGGTCGCCCTTGAGGACGCCAGCACCGATCGCGAGCGCGCGGCGGCCGAATTCCGCATGGCGGTCGCGGTGGCCATGGAGGCGGCGGCGCCCTGAGGCGTTCCCGTCGGACGAATCGAAAGGGGCCGTCCCGCTGGGGCGGCCCTTTTTTCGTTCATCCCCGCGCTTCGCGGAATTCCTTCTCCGCCGTCGGCATTTCCGCCTGTAGCTGCTCGATGCGGTTCTCGGGGTCGGGATGGGTGGACAGGAAGGCGGGCGGGCGGCTCCCGCCCTTCTGCGCCATCTTTCGCCACAGGGTTATGGCGGCGTGGGGATCGTAGCCGGCGCGGGCCATGCCGTGCAGGCCCATCTGGTCGGCCTCCAATTCCTGATTGCGCGAGTAGGGCAGGATCACGCCGTATTCGGCCCCGGCGCCCAGCAGGGCGGCGACCATCTGGCCGTTGGTACCGCCCAGCACCGCCCCGAGAAGATTGACCCCAAGCGAGGTGGCGGTCTCGGTATTCATCCGCTGGGCGGCATGGCGGGCTTTGTTGTGGCCGACCTCGTGAGCAACCACCGTGGCCAATTCGTCGTTGGTGTCGGCCAGACGCATCATGCCCTCATAGACACCGATCTTGTTGCCGGGCAGGGCGAAGGCGTTGACCTGATCCGAGGCGAACACCACCACCTCCCACTCCGCCGGATTGTCGCCGGCACTGCGCAGCACCCGCCCCGCCACCTCGGTGGCCCGGGCCTGCATGCCCGCATCGCCCGACGCCGGCACCCGCGCCTTGATGTCGGCCCACGCCTGCAGGCCGGCCTGCTGCACCTCGGCGTCGGGGACGAGATTGACGCCGATCCCGGTGCCTTGGGGGGCACAGGCGGCGAGCATCAGGGTGATGAGCAGGGCGCGAAGCGGCATGGCAACAAGGTGAACCGCCACTGCGTCGAATTGTTCCGGCCACGCCCGCCTGCGCCCCTTGTCTTTTGCGCCCCGGCCCGGCACTTTGGCACCGCGAAGCGGGGAAAGGGACTCTATGCTATTGGATCTGCTGCCGGCCTGGCTGGATGCGACGGCGGTGTTCGTCGGCGCCGGGCTTACGCTCGCGGCGGCGCTGCCGGTGCTGGCGGTGCAGCGCTGGCGGCTGGTCGGTCTCGGCCGCCAGGCGACCGAGGCCGCATCCGAGGCCGAACGCCTGCGCGAAAGCCTGTCCGCCGCCCCCGACGGCTTCTACGCCTGGATCGGCGAGGGGGCGGGCCACGAAGTGTGCTCGCGCCGCGCGGCGGTGCTGCTTGGCCTCTATGGCGGCACCAGCTCGACCTGGTCCGATGTGCTGGAGGCCTTCGCCCCCATCGCCGCCGCCCATCTCGATAGTGCGGCGCGCGGCCTGCGGAATGAGGGCGACGGGTTCGAGCTGGAATTGCCGTTGCGCGACGGCCTGCGTCGGGCGCGGGCCACCGGCATCCGCGCCGCCACCGCCGAGGGCCGTCCCCTGGCCGATTTAGTGTGGCTGCGCGATGTCACCGAGGGCTCCGCGGTGGTCGAGCGTCTCGGAGATCGCATCTCCGGCCTTGCGCTGGAGCGCCAACGCCTTGAAGGCGTACTGGGACTGCTGCCCATGCCGGTGTGGCTGCGCGACGACGACCTGTCGCTGCTGCACGTCAACAAGGCCTATGCCGACGCGGTGGACATGCCGTCGCCGTCGGCGGCGGTGCATGGCCAGGTCGAGCTGGCCGCCGACGCCACGGTGCGCGAGGCCCGCGCCCTGGCCGCCCGGGCGCGGGCCGCCGGCGAGCCACGGGCCGAGACCTTCCATCTGGTGCTGGGCGGCCAGCGCCGCCTGACCGCCATCACCGAAGCACCGCTGGCGGTGGGCGACGGGCTGATCACCGCCGGCTACGCCCTCGACCTCACCCGGGTCGAGGAGCTGCAGTCCGAGCTGTCGCGCCACGCCGCCGCCCATGCCGAGGTGCTGGAGCACCTTGCCACCGCCATCGCCATCTTCTCCACCGATACCCGGTTGGCCTTCTTCAACACCGCCTTCACCAAGCTGTGGCGCCTGGAGTCCGACTGGCTATCCGCGCAGCCCACCTATGGCGGCGTGCTCGATGCGTTGCGCGAGCGCCGGCTGTTGCCCGAGGTCGCCGACTACCGCGCCTACAAGGAGGGGGAACTCAAGCGCTTCATTTCGCTGATTGAATCGGTTGAGACCCTGCTGCACCTGCCCGACGGCCGCACCCTGCGCCGGGTGATCTCTGCCCATCCCTACGGCGGCCTGATCTTCACCTATGAGGACGTCACCGACACCCTGGCGCTGGAGCGTTCGTTCAACACCATGCTGGCGGTGCAGCGCGAGACCCTCGACCACCTGCACGAGGGCGTGGCGGTGTTCGGCGGCGACGGGCGGCTGCGGCTGTACAATCCTGCCTTTGGCCGCATCTGGAACCTGGGTGCCGCCGAGCTGGACGGCGCTCCCCATCTGGCCGAACTGGTGGAACGCCACCGCCCGTTCTTCGAGGGCCGTCCCAACCGCGCCTCGGACTGGCCGGCGGTGCGCGAGCGGCTGATCGCCCTGTTCAACGACCGCGAACCGCGCGACGGCCGGCTGGAGCGCATGGACGACAGCATCGTCGATTACATGAGCGTGCCGTTGCCCGACGGCGCCATGCTGCTGACCTGGCTGGATGTTTCGGATACCGCCCAGGTCGAGCGCGCCCTGCGCGAGCGCAACGAGGCGCTGGCCGCCGCCGACACCCTGAAAAGCGAGTTCATCGCCAACGTCTCGTGCGAGGTGAGAAAGCCGCTGACCTCCATCATCGGCTTCTCCGAGATGCTGGCCGCCGAGTATTTCGGCCGCCTCAACAAGCGCCAGGGGGACTACTGCCGCGGCATCACCGAGGCGGGCAATCAATTGGGCGCGCTGATCGCCGACATCCTCGACCTCGCCACCATCGAGGCCGGGCAGATGACCCTGGAGCTGGACACCGTCGACATCCATCCCATGCTGTCGGCGGTGCTCGGGCTGGTGCGGGAACGGGTGCGCGAGAAGAAGCTGTCACTCGATTTCGACTGCGCCCTGGAGATCGGCTGGATCGTCGCCGACGAGCGCCGCCTCAAGCAGTTGCTGTTCAACCTGATCGGCAACGCGGTCAAGTTCACGCCCTCCGGTGGCGCCATCACGGTCCGGGCCGAGCGCCGCCCCGGCGAGATCGCCTTCACCATCGCCGACACCGGCCCTGGCATTCCCGCCGCGGCCCAGGCCCGCCTGTTCGACGCCTTCACCCGCGGCCCCGCCATGGAAGCCGGCCGGGGCGGCGCCGGCCTCGGTCTGGCGCTGGTGCGTCGCTTCGTCGAGTTGCATGGCGGCCGCGTCGACCTCGCCTCACCACCCGGCGAAGGCACCACGGTGACGGTGCGCCTGCCGACCGGCGAAGGGGGCTGAATTCAACCGCCTGCCCCGCCCGGCAGCACCTCGTACAACCCCTGCGCCTCGGGGGCGGGGCCGCGGCGGTCACCGAGGGCCAGTACCTTGACGCGGTGCCATCGGGGACCGGTCGGGAACACCAGTTCGTCGCCGGGCCTGACGCCTTGCGCCGCCTTGGCCACCACCGCGCCGTTGAGCCGCACCTCGCCCGACTCCGCCACTGCCGCAGCCAGGGCACGCGACTTGAAGAATCGCGCGAACCACAGCCATTTGTCGATACGCAGACGGTCCGGTCGAGGAGGGGCGGGCATGGGCTAGGGCGTCGAGCCTGAAATATGAAATGCCGTATTTCTGCGAGCATTGAGCGAGTGGCCAAGGGCGCGGAGGCGCCCGCCCGGCGAGGGCGAAACCATAAAGATTAAAGCGTGATGCACATTTTGGGCAGCACGCTTTAATGGCTTGCGGTCACCCCCGCCGGCTTGCCCACCACCACGGTGGTCAGCGTGTCGGGGTTAAGCAGTCGACGGGCCACCTTCAGCACGTGGTCCTGGCTCACCGCCTCGATATAGCCGTTGCGCTTGTCGAGATAGTCGAGGCCCAGCCGGTCCAACTGCATCTGCACCAAAAGGCCGGCGATGGCGGCGGTGGAGTCCATCTGCAGCGGGAATGAGCCGGTGAGGTAGGTCTTCGCGTCGGCCAGCTCCTTTTCGGTCAGGCCATGGTCGCGCATGCGGGCGAACTCGGCGCGGATCAGCTCAAGGGACTCGGCCAGCCGACTGTTCTCGGTGGCGACGCCGCCCATCACCACGGCGGCGTGTTCCATGGGAATGAGGTAGCTGTAGACCGAATAGGCCAGGCCGCGCTTCTCGCGCACCTGTTCGGTCAGGCGCGAGGCGAAGCCGCCGCCGCCCAGCACATAATTCATGACATAGGCGGCATACCAGTCGGGGTCGTCACGCTTGATGCCGGGCTGGCCGAACAAGGCCACGCTCTGCGGATTGTCGCGGGCGATGACCTGAATTCGTCCGGCGGCGCCGGGCGTGGTCTCCGGGACCCGCACCGCCGCCGCGCCGGCCGGCAGGGCGCCGAAGGTGGCATCGAGCAGCGGCGCGAGCTGTTCGGGGGTGATGTCGCCGACCACGCCGACCACCAATCGGTCGCGGGCGAAATTGGCTTTGACGAAGGCCCTGAGGTCGGCCACCTGCACCGCCTTGACCGTCTCGGGGTTGCCGCGCACCGCCTGGGCGTAGGGGTGGCCGGCAAAGATCAGGCGGCTGAACTCGCGTGATGCCACAGAATTGGGGTCCTGCAGCTCGCGCAGCAGGCCGGCGAGGACCTGGCCCCGGATGCGTTCCACCGGCTCCTTGTCGAAGCGCGGCTGGGTCAGCGCCAGCCGCAGCAGCTCGAAGGCGGTGTCGCGGTTGGCGGTCAGGGTCTTGAGATGGCCGCGGAAGGTATCCTTGCCGGCGTCGAAGCCGATCTCGATGGCGAGATCCTCGATCTTCTGCTGGAAGGCCAGCGAGTCGTAGGGTCCGGCGCCTTCGTCCAGCAGGCCGGAGACCATGTTGGCGAGGCCCGCCTTGGGGGCGGGATCGAGTGCCGCACCGCCCCGGAAGGCGAGGCTCAGCGACAGGATGGGATTGGCGTGGTCCTGGACCAGCCAGGCTTCGATGCCCTTGGGGCTGACCACCCGTTCGACGGTGACGGCGGCGGCCGGCAGCGTCCACAGCAACAGGACCAGGGCGAGGACGAGACGGCGCATCAGTGGACTCCCTTCGACGAGGGCGCCGCCGACGCGGCGGGCTGGGGACCTCTGGGGTCGGGGGCGTTGGGATCGGGCAGCAGCAGACCGGTCACCGAGCCGCGGGCGTCGAGCACCAGGCGGGTGGCACGCGCCACCTCGTCGGTGGTGACGGCGCGGATGCGCTCGGGCCAGGCCTCGACGTCGGCCACCTGACGGCCGGTGGCCAGGGACTCGCCCAGCGCCTGGGCGCCCGTGTGCAGTGAGTCGCGGGCATAGGCGATGTTGGCCTCCAGCCGGCGCTTGGCGCGCTCGACCTCCTCGGCGGAGATACCCTTGGCGGCGATGGCCTTCAGCTCCTTGTCCACCGCCGCCTGCAGCCGCTCCATGGTGATGCCGGGGCGGGGGCTGGCGGAGATGCTGAAGGTGGTGAGGTCCACCGAATCGGGGTCGTAGGACGAACCGGCCGAGGCGGCCAGCCCCTGATCGACCACCAGCGAGCGGTAGAGCCGGCTGGTGGCGCCGCCGCCCACCACCTCGGACAGGACCTGCAGCGCATAGGCCAGTTCACGGTCTCCGGCGCTGTAGCTGGGGGCCAGCACCATGCGGCTCCAGCTCGGCTGGCGCACCCGGGCGTCGGTCAGGGTCACGGTGCGCGCCGCCACCACCGGCGGCTCCTTGAGGCGCTGGCGCGGCGGCGTATCGGCGGCCTCGATGACGCCGTAATATTTCTCGGCCAGCGGGCGCACCGTCGCCGCGTCCACATCGCCGGCCACCACCAGGATGGCGTTGTTGGGGGCGTACCAGCGGCGATAGAAGGCCAGCGCATCCGCGTGGGTCAGGCCCTGAATCTCGGACAGCCAGCCGATCACCGGACGCTGATAGGGGCTGTTGAGGAAAAGCGCCGCCGTCATCTGCTCGCGCAACAGGGCCGCGGGGTTGTTGTCGGTGCGCGAACTGCGTTCCTCGATGACCACGGCCTTCTCGGTGGTGAAGTTCTGCTCGTCGAAGGCCAGGTTCCTCATGCGGTCGGCCTCCATCTTCATCACCAGTTCAAGGCGGTCGAGCGCCACGTTCTGGTAATAGCCGGTGTAGTCCGAGCTGGTGAAGGCATTGTCGCGGCCACCGTTGCGGGCGACGATCTTGGAAAAGGCGCCGGGGGGAATGTCCTTGGTGCCCTTGAACATCATGTGTTCGAGCAGGTGGGCAATGCCGCTCTTGCCCGGCTCCTCGTCGGCGGCGCCCACCTTGTACCACACCATGTGGCTGACGATGGGCACGCGGTGGTTGGGAACCACCACCACCTGCATACCGTTGGCGAGGTGGAAGGTCTCGGGGTTGAAAACCTGCGCCGGGGCCGGCGTGGCGAGTATGATGGGAACCAGCACGGCGAGCACTCGGGTCAGCACGGCATTCATCTGGAATTCCCCTGGGCGACGGATCGAACGGATATAAGCGCGCGGCGGGCCTATCGCAACAGCCGGAGTGCCAACGGTCCCAATAGCGCCACCACGCCCAGCGAGGCGAAGGCGATGCCCCACGAGCCGCCGGTGGCGTCGAGCAACGCTCCCACCGCCAGTGGCCCGATGAAGCCGCCGCCGAAACCGATCAGCGAGTGCACCGCGATGGTGGCGCCGCGCCGGCCGGGTTCGGCCACCAGCACCGCCCCGGTGGTCAGGGCCGCCGAGTCAAGCTGGATCAGCGCGCTGTAGACCAGCGTCGCCACCACCACCCAGCCATAGGGCAGGCCGCCGGCAAAGCCGAGGCCCAGCGCCATCAGGCCGGACAGGGTGGTCGCCACCATGCACAGCCGGCGGCGGTCGAAGCGTTGGGCGAGGTCGGCGCCGCCGATGCTGGCGGCCATGGCCACCAGCGCCCCCAGGGTGGCGGCGGCGGCGGGGGTGGGGCCGGCGGCGCCGGGCTGCTGCGCCAGGACAACGGCGAGGAAGGCCACCACCCAGTTGCGGAAGCCGAACAGCTCCCAGGTGTGGGCACAATAGGCCAGCACATAGCCCATGGCCGGGCGGTTCCTCAACACCGGCCGGAAGTCGAGCAGCGGCGTCGCCACCTGGGGTGGTTGCGGCGGAACCGGCTTCAGCGCCATTGCCACCAGCGCCACCGCCGCCAGTGCCGCGATGGCGGAGAGGCCATAGGCGGCACGCCAGCCGAAGGCCTCGCCCACCCAGCCGGTCACCAGGAACGACAGGCTGGTGCCCAGCGAGAAGCTGGCGGTGTAGAAGCTGATCCAGCGCGGCTGGCGCGGCCCCTGGGTACGGTCCACCAGCGCCTTGAGGCCCGGCATGTAGGTGCCGGCCAGCGCCGCTCCCCCCAGGCCGCGCAAGGCCAGCGCCGACCAGAAGCCTTCCGCCAGCAGGGCGAAGCCGGCGCAACTGAGGGCGGCGGTGGCGGCGCCGCCGAGATGGATCAGCCGGGCGTCGACCCGGTCGGTGACGGCGGTCAGCACCGCCACCGCCACCGCATAGGCGGCGAAGGTCACGCCTGAAATCCAGCCGGCCTCGGTGGCCGACAGCGACCACTGGGCGGTGAAGGCCGGCAGCAGGGTGGGAAAGGCGAAGACGCCGATCATGGTCAGCACCTCGGCGGCGCACAGGGCGAAGACCGCGCCCCTCATGACCGTGGCGGCGTTTGTTCCTTGGGGCGGCGGCGGGTGACGCGATGCACCCAGGCCTCGGCCTTCACCCTGGCGTCGTCGAACACCTTGGCGGCGCGCGGCCAGCGATGCCGCACCCGGTCGATCAGCCGCTGCGCCCAGGGCTGCTCCTGGGCCAGGATGGAGAAGCCGATGGCGAGGAACAACACGCCCTGCAGGATGGGCAGGAACAGCCCCAGCACGCCGAGGACCAGGAAGGTCCAGCCGAGAAACAGCTTGATCCAGCGTCGGGCTTTCTGGCGCATGGACGGGAGGCTAACAGATACGACGGCGGCGTGCCATGCCCCCTGCCTCTCACGAAGCCTGGGGAGAAGCAAAGCTGGCCAATCGGTCGAACAGGCGCACACCGAACCCGGTGGGCCCCTTGGGCGAGAGCGGGCCGTCCTCGTCGGCCTCGGATACGCCGGCGATATCGAGATGGGCCCACGGGATGGCCTCGGGCACGAACTTCTGCAGGAAGCGGGCGGCGTCGTCGTTGTCGGGGACCTTGCCCCAGGCGCAGTTCTTGAAGTCGGCGATGTCGGACTTGATGTCGTCGTCGCACCGCTCCGACAACGGCAGCCGCCACAGCCGTTCGTCCTCCGCCTCGCCCAGGGCCAGCAGCCGCTCGGCCAGCGCGTCGCCGGTGGCGTAAAGGCCGCCGTGGTGGCGTCCCAGCACCCGCACCACGGCGCCGGTCAGCGTCGCCGCGTCGACCATGGCGCGCGGCTTGAGGTTGGCCGCCGCCCAGGCCAGGGCGTCGGCCAGGACCAGGCGGCCCTCGGCATCGGTGTCGACCACCTCGACGGTCTGGCCGGAATACGACCTCACCACGTCGCCGGGCCGCACCGCGCGTCCCGAGGGCATGTTCTCGGCGATGGCGAGGACGCCGCAGACGTGGGCGGGCGCGCGGCGGCCGGCGATGGCCCGCAGGGCGCCCAGCACGGCGGCGGCGCCGGCCATGTCGCCCTTCATGGCCTCCATGTGCTCCGCCGGCTTGATGGAGATGCCGCCGGCGTCGAAGGTGATGCCCTTGCCCACCAGCACCAGGGGCGGCCCCTCGGCGCCCTGCCAGCGCAGCATCACCAGCCGGGGCGCTCGCGCGCTGCCCTGGCCGACGGCGGCGAGCAGGCCGAGGCCGTCGGCGTCCAGCACCTCCACCGTCACACCGAAGGTCTCCAGCAGCCGGGCGTGTTCGGCGAACTCGGCCGGCCCCAGCAGGTTGCCCGGCGCCGCCACCAGTTCGCGGGCGAGGAAGACCCCCGCCGCCACATGTTCCAGCCGCGCGAAGCGGGACTCGGCGGCAGCGGGGTCGGAGGCGGCGATGATCACCTGCTGGCCGGGCGGCGGTTCGGGATGGTCATCGTCGGCGCGGCTGCGGTAGCGGGTCGGCGGCCGCCAAGCCCGCAGCCGCAGGCCGTAGGCCAGCTCCGCCGCCTGCTCGCCGTCAAGGCCGAGCGACACCACGGTGCGGGGCTGCCGCGCCGCCTGGATGGCCACCGCCAGGGCGCCGCCGATGCGCCGCAGGCCGGCGGGGGTGGGACGACCCTTGCCGAGGCCAACCACCAGTTGGTGACTCAGGGGTGGCGGCGGGGCGGCGAAGGCCGCCACCTCGCCCTCGGCATGGCGGAACCGCAGCGCCTTCAGCCGCGCGGCCGGCACCGCGTCGGACGGGACGACGACGGCGCCGTCGAGGCGGGCGGGCGGGGTGGTGAAGGCGATGTGCATGGCTCGGTGTCCATTCAATGTGGTTTAGGGCCAATAGGGCTTACGACGGTACATGAAGGGTATGCGTTGTATTACACATGGCATGCGACTTTGCCCGCCCTAAGCTTTCGTGTAGGATGCCGCGGCCATTTTCGAGCCCAGCACCCGTACCCCCTTAATCCAGAGAGGACCGCATGACCGCTCCCACCCCCCTGATGGCCGGAAAAAGAGGCCTTATCATGGGCGTCGCCAACGACCGCTCGATCGCCTGGGGCATCGCCCAGGCCGCGCGCGCCCAGGGGGCCGAGCTTGCCTTCACCTATCAGGGTGAAGCCCTCGAAAAGCGCGTGCGCCCGCTGGCCCAGGAACTCGACTCCCATCTGGTGCTGCCCTGCGACGTCACCGACCCCGCCTCCATGGATGCGCTGTTCGCCACCCTGAAGGCCGAGTGGGGCACGCTGGATTTCGTGGTCCATGCCATCGCCTTCTCGGACAAGAACGAGCTGAAGGGCCGCTACGCCGACACCTCGCTCGACAACTTCCTCAAGACCATGCACGTCTCGGTCTATTCCTTCACCGAGACCGCCCGGCGCGCCGCCGACATGATGCCCAACGGTGGCGCCATGGTGACGCTGACCTATTATGGCGCCGAACGGGTGATGCCGCACTACAACGTGATGGGCGTCGCCAAGGCGGCATTGGAAGCCAGCGTGCGCTATCTCGCCGTCGACCTGGGCGGCCAGAACATCCGCGTCAACGCCCTGTCGGCCGGTCCCATGAAGACGTTGGCGGCCTCGGGCATCGGCGATTTCCGCTACATCCTCAAGTGGAACCAGTACAACAGCCCGTTGAAGCGCAACGTCACCCTGGAAGACATCGGCGGCGCCGGCCTCTATCTGGTCAGCGACCTGTCCAGTGGCGTCTCGGGCGAGACGCACCATGTTGACTCGGGATATCACGTCGTCGGCATGAAGGCGGTGGACGCGCCCGACATCGCCGTCGTCTAGGCAAAGAGGGACTGCCCGTGTCCGGCAACGGCTTCGGCCACAGCTTCCGCTTCACCACCTTCGGCGAGAGCCACGGCCCCGCCATCGGCTGCGTCGTCGATGGCGTGCCGCCGCGGCTGCCGCTGTGCGAGGATGACCTGCAGAAGTGGCTGGACCGGCGCCGGCCGGGCCAGAACCGCTTCACCACCCAGCGCCAGGAACCGGACCGCGTCCGCATCCTGTCGGGCGTGTTCGAGGGACTGACCACCGGCACCCCCATCGGGCTGCTGATCGAGAACGTCGATCAGCGCTCCAAGGACTACGGCGACATCGCCAAACAGTTTCGCCCCGGTCATGCCGATTGGGTCTATCAGCAGAAATACGGCATCCGCGACCATCGCGGCGGCGGGCGCTCCTCGGCGCGCGAGACCGCCATGCGGGTGGCGGCCGGCGGTATCGCCCGGGTGGTGCTCGACAACCTGGTGCCGGGCGGCGTCAAGATTGTCGGCGCCATGATCCAGATGGGCAACCTGTCGGTGGACCAGGGCCGCTGGGACTGGGACATCGTCGAGCAGAACCCGTTCTGGTGCCCCGATGCCGTGGCGGCAACGGTGTGGGAGAAGACGCTGGACGGCATCCGCAAGCAGGGATCGTCGGTGGGCGGCGTCGTGCTGGTGGCGGCGGTCAACGTGCCGGTGGGGCTGGGCTGCCCGGTCTACGACAAGCTCGACGCCGACCTCGCCAAGGCGATGATGAGCATCAACGCCGTCAAGGGGGTCGAGATCGGTGCCGGCTTCGGTGCCGCCACCCTGACCGGCGAGGAAAACGCCGACGAGATGCGGCTCAACCTCGACGGCGATCCGATTTTCCTGTCCAACAATGCCGGTGGCATCCTGGGCGGCATCTCCACCGGCCAGCCCATCGTCATGCGGCTGGCGGTCAAGCCCACCAGCTCGATCCTGACGCCGAAAAAGAGCATCGACATCGACGGCAACGAGGTCGAGGTTTCCACCAAGGGCCGCCACGACCCCTGCGTCGCCATCCGTGCCGTGCCGGTGGCCGAGGCCATGATGGCGGTCACCCTGGCCGACCACCTGCTGCGCCACCGCGCCCAGATGGGGTGATCCCCCGGCATCGCTCCCCCCGGCACCACTATTGCGGCTTGGCTTCCAGCTGATAGGCCTTGCCGGTCCAGCGGATCCAATAGAGCGGCGTGTCTACGGTGTAGACCCCCTTCAGCTTTTCGGCGCTGACGAACACCCCGTCCTCGTGCGACCAGCCCCAGCCGATGGCGCGCCAGCCCTTGGCGGTCCAGTTCGCCATCACGAAGGGCTTGCCGTTGGCCGATTCCCATTCCGGATGGTCGATCATCACCAGCAGTTCGGCGCGGCCGTCGCCGTCGAGGTCGAAGCGGCCGGCGCGCAGGTGCTCGCGCCTGAAGCCCTGCGGACCGGAAACGTTGAAATAATTGCTCCAATGCGTCCGCACCAGCGCCTCGACATCGTCCTGGTGGCTGTCGGGCAACGGCAGCATGGCCACCGCCGCAACCAGACGGTGGATGTCGTCCGCGACGGCGGGAAATGCACTCAGGAGCATCAGGAAAAGGGCGGCGATATGACGCATGGACTGGCCAAAGGGTATGGAGCGGCGGGAGAGTACGGGCCTACCCCGGCGGCGTCAATACACAAACACAGGTGTATATCTCAGCATTAATCTACAGACGTACAAAATTTTATGTTGAATCATCCGCTGCGATGCGGCATATACCTCTCATGGTGTTGAATTCACCGGCTGACGGAGGAACGGGTCATGAGCGCAGTTGAAATCGGACTGATCGAGCTGGACCCCTCCACCGTCAAGGCGATGATCGATGCCGGCGAGGCGGTGCTGGTCGATGTGCGCGAGGACGAGGAATTCGCCGAGGAGCGCATCGAGGGCTCGCTGCTGTCGCCCATGAGCGATTTCGAGATCGACACCTGGCCGAGCATCCCCGGCAAGAAGGTCATCATCTCCTGCCTGGGGGGCGTGCGCTCCGCCGCCATCGGCCGCAAGCTGATCGCCTCGGGCCACGGCTGGGCGGTGCACATGAAGGGCGGCCTCAACGCCTGGAAGGACGCCGGCCTGCCCACCATCACCGGCTGAGAACCCGGCGCCCCTATTGCTTCCGGACTATCCCCGAAACCCTCATCTACCGCAGACGGCCCGTTGAGGGCCGTCGTCATTTCAGCGATGGTGCCGGGGCTCGGGGGGGTCGGCGGACGCTCCCGACATTCAAGAAAATCCGGGAGGAGCGATCGGCCATGCATCATGCGCACCCCAACATCCATCCAGGCGAAATCCTGCGCGAAGAGTTCCTGAAGCCCACCGGAGTCGATGTCGAGACGCTGGCGCGCGACCTCAAACTGCCGCAAGACCGACTGGACGAGATCGTGCAAGGGCGCGGCAAGATGTGCGTCGATATCGCCCTGCGGCTGTCCTATTACTTCGGCACCTCCGAGCGCTTCTGGCTGGAGATGCAGATGACCTACGACCTGGAGCATGCCCGCCGCCGCCCGTCCTCGATCCAGTCGGAGGTGACGCCGCGCCAGGTGGCGTGAGCCAGGCTTGCCAGGCGGCGTGGCGGGGGCTATAGCCTCTGGAGCCCAATAGCTTCTGGGGTACCGTCATGCGCCGCCTCGGTCGTTTCCTGGTCCGCTTCTTCGCCGTCATCGGCCTGCTGACCTTGGCGGCCTTGGCCTTCGGCCTGTGGGCGGTGGTACAGATCGCCGACAAGGTCGAGCCCGCCCTGCCCAAGCGGCTGGTGCTGACCCTCGACCTTGACGGCAAATTCCACGAAGGCAGCGGCGGCGATCCCTTCGCCCGGCTGGCCGGCGCCAAGGACTATCCCTTGCGCCGCGCCGTCGAGGCCATCGACCACGCTGCCGGCGACGCGCGGGTGACGGCGCTGTTCGCCACCCTGGGCCACAGCTCGCTCGGCCTCGCCAATGCCCAGGAGATCCGCGATGCGGTAGGACGCTTCCGCGCCGCGGGCAAGCCGGCGGTGGTGTTCGCCGAGACCATGGGGGAATTCGGTACCGGTACGCTGGACTGCTACCTGGCTTCTGCCTTCGGGCAGGTGTGGTTGCAGCCCTCGGGCGATGTCGGCCTGACCGGGCTGGTGGTGGAGAGCCCGTTCGTCAAGGGCACCCTCGATCTGCTCGGCATCAAGCCGCAATTCGCCGGCCGCCATGAATTCAAGTCGGCCATCGAGATGTTCACCGAGACCGGCTTCTCGGAACCCCACCGCCAGAATCTGGGGCAACTGCTGGATTCGTGGACGCTCCAGATCGTCGACGGCATCGCCGCCGGCCGCCGGTTGCCGCCCGACAAGGTGCGTGCCTTGCTGGGCAAGGGGCCATTCCTCGCCTCCGAGGCGCTGTCGGCCGGGCTGGTGGACCATGTGGGCTATCGCGACGCCGCCCTGGGCACCGCCGGCGACGCCAAGGAAGTGGATATCCTCGACTATTGGGACTCGGCGAGGCCCAAGGCCAGGGGCGCCAAGGTGGCGCTGATCACCGGCGCCGGTCCCATCCACCGTGGCGAATCCGACCACGGCTTCGGCGCCTCCGAGGACTTCGGCTCCGAGACGGTGGCCAAGGCTTTCCGCGACGCCATTCTCGATAAGGACGTCAAGGCCATCCTGTTCCGCGTCGACAGCCCCGGTGGCTCCTACACCGCCTCGGACACGGTGTGGAACGAGGTGCGTCGCGCCCGCGCCGCCGGTAAGCCGGTGGTGGTGTCCATGGGCAACATCGCCGCCTCGGGCGGCTATTTCGTCGCCATGGGCGCCGACCGCGTCATCGCCCAGCCCGGCACCATTACCGGCTCCATCGGGGTGTTCGCCGGCAAGATGGTGTTGAAGGACTTCTGGCCCAAGCTGGGGATCAGCTGGGACGCGATGCATCGCGGCGACAACGCCACCATGTGGAGCGCCAACACGCCGTTCACGCCGCAGGTCTGGGAGCGCATGAACGCCCTGCTCGACCGCATCTACGCCGACTTCACCGGCAAGGCCTCGGCGGCGCGCGGCATTCCGGCCGAGCGCATGGACCAACTGGCGCGCGGCCGCATCTGGAGCGGTGCCGACGCCAAGGCCGCCGGCCTGGTGGACCGGCTGGGCGGCTGGCACGAGGCGGGCGTGGCGGTGCGCGAGACCGCCAATCTGCCGCCCGAAGCCGCCCTCAACCTCGTCACCTTCCCGCGCCCGAGCAAGCCGCTGGAACTGCTGGCGGAAGCGTTCTCGGGCGGCCCGGCCGCCGAGATCCGCGTCCTCGCCCGCGCCGTTCGGCTGCTGGAACCGCTGCTGCCGCTGGTGGAACAGCGCGGCGACGCCCTGCTGTGGCAGCCGCCCATGGTGGTGCGATGAACGGTTCCGCGCCGGAGGGCGCGATGAACGATTCCGCGCCGGAGGGCGCGATGAAGACAGTCGTCATCACCGGGGCGTCGCGCGGCATCGGTCACGCCACGGCGCGGCGCTTCCTGGCCGAGGGCTGGCGGGTGATCACCTGCGCCCGGGCCGAGATGCCGCCGGAATGCCCGGCGCCGCGCAACTGGATCGCCCATATCGCCGTCGACCTCGCCGACCCGGCCGGCGCCGAGGCCTTCGTCACCCAGGCTAACGCCGTGCTCGGCGACGCGCCGCTGCATGCGCTGGTGAACAATGCCGGTGTCAGCCCCAAGACCTCGTACCGCGAGCGGCTGGGGGTGCTCAACGGCACCATCGAGGGCTGGAAGGACGTATTCGAACTGAACTTCTTCGCTCCGCTTCGCCTGGCGCGCGGCTTCGCCACCGCCCTGCACCGCGGCAAGGGCGCCATCGTCAACATCACCTCCATCGCCGGGCACTATGTCCACCCCTTCGCCGGCTCGGCCTATTCCACCTCGAAGGCGGCGCTGTCCGGCCTGACCCGCGAGATGGCGGCCGAGATGGCGCAGTTGGGGGTGCGGGTCAATGCGGTGGCGCCGGGCGAGATTCGCACCGAGATGATCTCGGCCGACTACGAGGCGCTGATCCCGCGCATCCCGCTGGACCGCATGGGCACCCCCGATGACGTCGCCGCCACGGTGTTCCGGCTGTGCACCGATGATTTCGGATATGTCACCGGCACCGAGGTTTTCGTCACCGGCGGACAGCACCTGTATTAGCGGTCTGCGCAAAAACTCTTCCCGCCGCCCTTCATCTCGTCACCCCCGCAAAAGCGGGGGGGCATGTTGGGGCGAGGTACGGCACAGAACGCTATATGTTGTGCCGCTGGATGCATGGATTCCCGCTTTCGCGGGAATGACGAGGAAATTCGGCCCTTTTCCGCAGCCTGTTAAGCGTCGAGCCTGAAATATGAAACGCGGCGCCCATGCGAGCATTGAGCGAGTGGCCAAGGGCGCGGAGGCGCCCGCCCGGCGAGGGCGAACTCATCACGCTTTAGAGTCCTCGGCCACCAACCGGTCGCTGGCGGTCTCGATGCGGCTCTCCAGCTCGGCCATGAAGGCCTTGCGGTCCATGCCGGGGGCGATGGCCGGAAGGAACTCGATGATGATGGTGCCGGGCCGCTTGAGGAAGCTGCGCCGGCCCCAGAACATCCCCGAATTCAGCGCTACCGGCACCACCGGCGTTCCCATGGCGCCATAGAGCATGGCGACGCCGGAATGGTAGGGTAGCTTGTGGCCGGGGGCGGTGCGGGTGCCCTCGGGGAAGATGATCACCGGGCGGCCCTCGGCGGCGGCAGCCTGGGCGCCCTTGACCATGGCCTTCAGGGCTTTGGCGCCGGCACCGCGATCGATGGCGATGACGCCGCTCTTGGCCAGGTACCAGCCGAAGAACGGAATCCAGGTCAGCTCGCGCTTCAGAACGTAGGCGGGATCATCCAGCACCAGACGGAAGGCGAAGGTCTCGAAGGCCGACTGATGCTTGGCGGCGACCAGGAAGCCGCCGCCGGGCAGGTTCTCCCGCCCGCGCACCTGCCAGCGCACCCCCGCTACATGCTTGAGGATCGCCAGGCTGACGGCCACCCACCAGCGGGCGGCCACCACCATCACCCGGCGCGGCAGCGCCAGCAGCGGCAGGTAGAGCAGCGACATCACGACCATGATGGCGAGGAACAGGGCGCTGAACAACGCCGAACGAATTTGGATCACGGCCACTCCCCGGCGGGCACCACCCAATTGCGCAATACCGCCGCTAGATACTTCGTCCACTCGGTGGCAAGCAAGTGGGCAGTGCCGGGCCAGCGCCACCATTCATGCTTGACCGCGTCGGGAAACACCGGATGCGGCACGATGACGGCACCCGGCATGGCGTGACGGAACTCCAGCAGGCTGCGGCGCATGTGATAGGCGGCGGTGACCAGACGCACGGTGCGGACCTTCTCGGTCCGCATCCAGGCGGCGGTCTCGACGGCATTGCCGACGGTGTCGTCGGCCTCATAGCCGAGGGCAATATGGCCGGCGAGCTCGGGGCGGCCCGACCGGTGGCGGGTGGTCTTCAGCAGGTCGGCCACCTCGACCCCCTTGTGCACCCCCGAGACGAACAGCCGCCCGCCCAGTTCGGCCTCCAGCAGCGCTACGCCGGTGGCCACCCGCTCGCTGCCGCCGGTCAGCACCACGATGGCGTCGGTGGCGGTGGCGGGGTCCTCGACCTCGCCGGGAACGGTGGCGGCGAACCACACCAGCCCCACCAGCCAGGCCAGCGCCAGGGCGAGGCCGAAGCCGAACGCCGCCCCGGCGACCTGGGCCGGACGGCGCGGACGAACCTTGCCGTTCGCCGCCTCGCTCATAGCATCTTCGACAACGAGCCGTGGACGGTCATGCGCGCGGTCAGCATGGCCAGCACCGCGGAGACGGCGGGCAACATGCCGATGACCACGTAGCCGCTCAATGGCAGGCTGAGCGACGGCAGGAAGCCGCCCTCCAGCCGCCGTGCCGCCCAGCCGATGGCCGACAGCGCCGGCACCGCCAGGGCCAGCCCGATCAGCCCGCCGCCGAAGCCCAGCGAAAAGGCGCGGTCGGCGAACTGACGCGCCACATAGTCGTCATGGGCGCCGATCAGATGCAGCACCTCGATCAGGCTGTGATGCACCGCCATGCCGGTGCGTGTGGCGTAGACCACGGTCAGCGAGGTCACCAGCCCGATCAGTATCAGCACCGCCAGGGCCATCCACTCGATGGTGCGCGACAGGCCGATCAGCCGCGACAGCCACACCCGATGGTCGTCCAGCGAGGCCCCCGGCACGGCACGCGACAGCCGGTCGGCCACCTCACCCAGATCGATACGCGCCTCGGGGTCGACGGTGACATCGATCAGGCGGGGCAGGGGCATGTCGTGCACCACGTCGGTACTACCCAGCCACGGCTCCAGCAGGGCGAGGGTCTGGCGCTTGTCCAGCGCCTTGACGGCGCGCACCCCGGGCACCTTGCGCATGATATCGACGGCCATCCGCACCCGCTCGTCGGTCAGCGCCGCGGCACTGTCGCCGCCGGCCGGGATGATCTGGACCGTCAGCGTTCCCGACACATCGTGGTCCCAGCGCTCGATGACGCTGTTGATGACGAACACCCCGGCCACCGCCATGGCCGACAGGAAGACCATCAGCGCCACCAGCCAGGGCAGGAAGCGGCTGGTGGCATCGTCCTTGAGCGGCAGATCGGAATGGCGGCCGAAGATCATTGCGGGCTTGTGACCAGTCCGTGCTCGATGTGCAGCCGCGGATGATGGGCGAAGCGGTCCACCAGCGCCTGGTTATGGGTGGCGATGACGATGGTGGTGCCCAGCTTGTTGAGTTCCTCGAACAGGTGGAGCAGCCGCATGGCGATGGTGTCGTCCACGTTGCCGGTGGGTTCGTCGGCCAGCAGCAGATCGGGGCGGCCGATCACCGCGCGGGCGATGGCGACACGCTGTTTCTGCCCGCCCGACAGCGTCGACGGCTTGGAATTCAGCTGTTCGGTCAGCCCGACCCAGCCCAGCAGCTCGGGGACATGCTTGTGGATGTCGGATTCGCGCACTCCCCGCACGCGCAGGGGCAGCGCCACGTTGTCCACCGCCGAGAGGTGGTCGAGCAGGCGGAAGTCCTGGAACACCACGCCGATGCGACGCCGCAGGGCCGGCAATTCGTAGCGCTTGGTGGCGGCCAGATCGCGGTCGAACACCACGACGCGGCCGCGCGTCGGCCGCAGGCCGAGATACATCAACCGCAGCAAAGACGATTTTCCGGCGCCCGACGCTCCCGTAAGGAAGTGGAACGAGCCCGATGGTAAGGCGAACGACACGTCCTGCAGCACTTCCGGACCCAGTCCATAGCGCAACCCGACGCTGTCGAAGCGGATGATGTTTTGCCCACGAGGCCGATGCCGCACGGCGTCTTCTCCCGAAGGGCGGCAGGATGACACGGCAGCGGCGCATTAGTCCAGCGCGCGCTTGTGTTGGTTTAGGCTTAAGCCTATAAGAAAGAACGTCTTGGCGGGTGTTTACGCTCCATGCTTATCAGTTGTCCCAGCTGCACCACCAGTTTTTCGGTCCCGGACAAGGCTCTGGGGGCCAGCGGCCGCACCTTGAAATGCGCCAAATGCGGGCACAAGTGGTTTCAGTCGCCGCTGCCTGCCGAGCCCGAGCCGGTTGAGGACGACTTCGATCTCGACCTCGATCTCGACGGTCCGTCGCTGTCGGCCAGTCCGTCGCCGCGGGCAGTGGCGCGCGCCGCCGAGCCCGACTACGAGTTCGAGCCGCCTCCCATCCCCGACCTCGGCAACCGCGTGGATGCGGCGCGTCGTCGCGATGAAGAGCCCGATCTGCTCGACGAGGGACCGCAGCCCATCCCCGAGGTGTTCGCCCAGCCGTCCGACGGCGGCAAGAAGGGGACCGCCGGCCTGTGGGTCCTGCTGCTGCTGCTGTTGATCGGCGGCCTCGGCGGCGCCGCCTTCTATTTCCAGGACAAGCTGATCGAGGTCGTGCCCGAGGCCAACGAGATTCTGTCGCAGGCCGGCCTGCGCCGCGAAAAGCCCGGCGCCGGGTTGCAGTTGCGCAGCGCCGGCACCCCCGAGCGCTTTGTCCACAATGAAATCGAAGTGCTGATCGTGCGCGGCGTCATCGCCAACGTCACCGATCGCGTGCGTACCGTGCCGACCATGAAGCTGGTGCTGGTCGACAAGGACAAGCAGGTGGTTCAGGAAAAGGTGTCGCAGCCGCCGGTCACCGCCCTGGAACCGCAGGGCACCGCCAGTTTCAAGATCATGCTCGAACGTCCCGATCCCAACGCCGTCGAGGTCAACGTGGTGTTCGTCGAGGGTGAGGCGAAGTAGGGTTCCCGCGCTACCGCACCCCCTCAAGCCAGGCCGTCAGATCGTCGGTGATGTGGTGGATGTGCGACAAGTCCACCGGCTCCGGCTCATGGGCGGCGTCGGGGTGGTTGTCCTCGCGCACCCACACGGTGGTCATGCCGGCGGCGGCGGCCGGCACCAGATTGCGCTGGATGTCTTCGAGCATGGCTGCGGCGCGCGGGTCGACGGCATGGCGCTCCAGCATCAGCCGGTAGGTCGCCGGCTCGGGCTTGGGGATGAATCCGGCGGCGGCGATGTCGAACACGCCCTCGAAGTGCCGCGTGATGCCCAGGCGGGCCAGCACGTTGACGGCATGGCGCTCAGAGCCATTGGTGAAGATCAGCTTGCGCCCCCGTAGCCGCTCCAGCGCCGCATCCAGGCGGGGCGCCACGTCCAGCACGGTGCAGTCGATGTCGTGGACATATGACAGGAAGGCGTCAGGCTCGATGGCGTGGCGAATCATCAGGCCGCGCAGGGTGGTGCCGAACTCGCGATAGTAGCGCTTCTGCAGCCGGTAGGCATCGTCCAGCTCCATCCCGAGGCGTTGGGCGATGAACTGGCGCATGCGCACGTCGATCTGGGGGAACAGGCTCGACGACGCCGGATAGAGCGTGTTGTCGAGGTCGAACACCCAGGCGTCCACATGGCCGAGCCCGAGGCGGCGGGGGTCATCGTTGTGCGTTTGCATGCGCAACAGGTACTTGGACCGCGGGCCGAAGGCAAGGACGTTGGCGGAGGCACATTGTCCAGGCCGTGACCGAGCGCTATATCTGGTTGGTCTTTCCCTCGAAAGGAATAAGCCCATGCGTGAGGACATCCTGAGCTTGATGCCCAAGGCCGAGTGCGATCGGCGCGCCTTCGTCTCCGGGGCCCTGCTGGCCGCCGGTTTCGCCCTGGCCGTCAGCCCCGCGGCGGCCACCGCCATCCAGACCGACACCGCCGGGATCGAGGCCGGCACCGTGCTGATTCCGGTGTCCGACGGCCAGATGCCGGCCTATGCCGCGCGGCCGGCCAAGGGCGGGCCGTTCCCCACGGTGATGGTGGTCCAGGAAATCTTCGGGGTGCACGAGCACATCCGCGACGTCTGCCGCCGCTTGGCCAAGCTGGGCTATCTGGCGGTGGCCCCCGAGCTGTTCATGCGCCAGGGTGACCCCTCCAAGGTCGCCGAGATTCCCGAGATCATCAAGACCATCGTTTCCAAGGTGCCCGACGCCCAGGTGATGGCCGACCTGGATAAGGTGGCCGCCTGGGCGCCCTCGGGCGGCGGCGGTGATCCGGTCCGGCTGGGCATCACCGGTTTCTGCTGGGGTGGGCGTGTCACCTGGCTCTACGCCGCCCACAATCCCCGCCTCAAGGCCGCCGTCGCCTGGTATGGCCGCCTGATTGGCGACCGCACCGAAATGACGCCGCGGCAGCCTCTCGATATCGCCGCCGAATTGAAGGTTCCGGTGCTCGGTCTATACGGCGGCGCCGATCAGGGTATCCCGCAGGACAGTGTCGAACGCATGCGGGCGGCGCTGAAGGCGGCGGGGGCCAAGTCGGAAATCATCGTCTATCCCGACGCGCCGCACGCTTTCCACGCCGACTATCGGCCGAGCTGGCGCGAAGCCCCCGCCAAGGACGGCTGGCAGCGCCTTCAGGCATGGTTCCGCGCCAATGGGCTGAGTTGAGGTCTGTCATTTTGCCGGTCGTTAACCATTCCCCTCCTATGGTATGTAGGCATGGGTAAATGGGATGCGATCGCTCGATGAGTACAACGTCTGACCGGCTGCGGACGCGCGGAAATCCCGCCATCGAACTGGGGGCGGCGGCCTTGGCCGCCTATCCCGGCCAGGCGGTGGTGCTCGATCGCCAGGGCCACGTGGTCGCCGCCAACGAGCGCGCCGAACCATTGGCCACCGCCATCGCCGAAGGCCGCATGGCAAACGTGGCCGAACTTCTGTTGCCCGGCGGGGCCGCGGGGGTGGTGGAAACGCTGCCGCTGGCCGGCGGCGGCCGCCTCATCATCGAACTGTCAGCCCTGCCCGCCGCCGATGGCCGTGTGCTGGTGCTGGGCCGCGACGTGACGCTGGAGCGCAACCTGCGCTCGGCGCTGGTGGAATCGCGTCAGCGCTACAAGGACTTGGTGGAGATCTCCAGTGATTTCGCCTGGGAGGTGGGGCCGGACGGCCGCTTCTCCTTCGTCAGCCCCAAGGGTGCGCTGGGCTACACCGCAGATGAACTGGTTGGCCGCCGGCCGACGGATTACGTGGTCGAGCACGGCGAGGCCCAAGGAACCAGCCTGTTTTCCGCCGCCATGGCCATGGAGGACAGCGAGGTGTGGATGCGCCTGGCCGACGGTTCCCAGGCCTGCCTGCTGGCCTCGTCGACGCCGCTGCGGGGCGAGGCCGGCGAGTGGCGCGGCGCCCGCGGCGTCTGCCGCGACATCACCCAGGAGCGGCTGCGCGATGCAGCCCTGTCGCGCGCCAACAACCGCGAGCGGCTGCTGTCCTACATCGTGCGCACCATCCGCGATGAGGTCGACCCCGCCGACATGCTGAAGGCGGCGGCGGCGTCCACCTCCAAGGCCCTGGGCGCCACCGGTTGCCGCATCTTCCGCATCCTGCCCGATGGTCTGGACTTCGCCCTGGCCGCCCAGTACGGCGAGGCCGGCGACGAGGCTGGCCTGCTCGACAATTTTCTGTCCACCGATCACATCGAACAGGACGTGGACGGCTGGAACATGCTGGCCACCGTCAGCCGCTACCGCCATTCCATCAACGGCGCCATCTGCCTGTGGCGGGCACCTGGGCGATCGGGCTGGAGCGATGACGACCGCCTGCTGGTGGACGACGTCTCCAATCAGGTCGGCCTCGCCTGCGAGCAGATCGCCAACCACGAGCGCATCCTCAAGCTGTCGCGCACCGACGGCCTGACCGGCCTGTTCAACCGGCGCGCCTTCTTCGAGGAGATCGCCCGACGCTTCCAGCGCTTGACGCATGAGTGCAAGCCGGCGGCACTGATCTATGTCGACCTCGACAACTTCAAGATGGTCAACGACGTCCACGGCCACCAGACCGGTGACGAGGCGCTGCTGGCGGTGCGCGATCTGCTGCTGCAGTACACCCGCCCGGTGGATCTGGTGGCACGATTGGGCGGCGACGAATTCGCCATCTGGCTGGAGAACGCCGAGGAACGCACCGCGGTGGCGCGCTGCCAGGATCTGCTGTCGGCCAGCCGCAGTCTCGGCCGTTTCTCCGGCAGCCCTGAAAAGCCGCTGCACATGTCGCTGGGGGTGGCGGTGCACAGTGGCACCGGAAGCGAAACCCTGGAAGACATCATCGCACGGGCCGACAAGGCTATGTACGAAGTCAAGCGCGGCGGCAAGGGAAGCTACCGCCTGGCACCACCGGCGGGCAGGAGTGGCCAGCCGTGAGCTTCTTCAAGCACTGGTTCGGCGGCGGCCGCACCCTGAGCTACGAGCAGGCCAAGGAACTGGCCAGTCACCATGACGCATCGGTGCGCGCCGAACTGGCCGGCCGCGACGACCTCAAGCCCGAGATCCTGTATTTCCTCGCCGAGGATGCCAGCGTCGAGGTGCGGCGCAAGGTGGCCGCCAACACCGCTTCTCCGGCCCAGGCCAACCTGCTGCTGGCCGGAGACGGCGACGACGCGGTCAGGGCCGGCCTCGCCGCCAAGATCGCCGGCCTCGCCCCCGGCCTGACGGCACACGAGCAGGACCGCCTGCGGCGCATGACCTTCGAGGCCATCGAGATGTTGACGCGCGACCAGATTCCGCGCGTCCGCCAACTGCTGTCCGAGGCGCTGAAGGATCTGGTGGACGCCCCTCCCGAGGTCATCCGCCGGCTGGCCCGCGATGCCGAACTGGTGGTGGCCGGCCCTGTGCTGCAGTACTCGCCGGTGCTGACCGACGACGACCTCATCGAAATCATCTCGACGCGCCCCATCGCCGGGGCGCTGTCGGCCATCTCGCGGCGCAGCGCAGTCAATACCCGGGTGGCCGATGCCATCGCCGCCACCGACGATGTGGACGCCATCGCCGTGCTGCTGGGCAACCAGTCCGCCCAAATCCGCGAGGAGACGCTGGACCGCCTGGTGGACCGCGCTTCCGATATCGAGGCCTGGCACAAGCCGCTGGTGCAGCGGCCGCAGTTGCCGGGCCGGGCAGCGGGCAAGCTGGCCCGCTTCATCGCCGCCGACCTGTTGCAGACCCTGGCCAAGCGCCACGACCTCGACCCTGAGGCGGCCGAGGCGGTGGCGCGGGTGGTGCGGAAGCGCTTCGACGAGATGGATGCCCCCGCCGGCCCCGCCAAGGCCGAGGCCAAGCGCGCCGCCGACGAGGCCGCCGCGCTGATGCGGGCGCGTGCCATGCACAGCGCCAATCAGTTGGACGAGACGGCGGTGGATACCGCCCTGTCGTCCGGCGATCACGCCTTCGTGGTGTCGGCACTGTCGCTGTTGAGCGGCCTGCCCATGGAATCGGTCAACAAGGTGGTGGCCACCCAGAGCCCCAAGGGCACGGTGGCGGTGTGCTGGAAGTCGGGCCTGTCGCCGACCCTTGCCGTCCACCTGCAGACCCGCATGCTCCACCTGCCCCTCAGTCGCGTGCTCAATCCACGCGGCGGCGACTTCCCCTTGCGCGACGACGAGATGGAGTGGCAGCTGGAATTCTTCGGAGCATAAGGGGGCGCGAAGACTACATCACCCCCTTCATCTCCTCCACCGCCGCCACCAGGCGCGTGCGGGTGCCGGGTTCCATGGCGGAATGGCCGGCGTCGGGGATCATGGCCAGCCGTGCCCTGGGCCAAGCCAGGGCGAGATCGTGCGCCGTGGTGGCCGGGCACACCATGTCGTAGCGCCCCTGCACGATGGTCGCCGGCAGATGGGCGATGCGCGGCAGGTCGGCCAGCAGTTGGTCCTCGGCAAGAAAGCCCCGGTTGACCATGTAATGCGCCTCGATGGCGGCCATGGCCAGGGCCGCCCGCCCATCGGGCTCGCCGATGTCGGCCCTGGGCAGCAGACGGGCGCAGGCTTCCTCCCAGGCGCACCACGCCCGCGCCGCCGGGTGGTGCACCTCGGGGTCGCGATGGATCAGCCGGCGGTAATAGGCGGCCAGCAGGTCGTCGCGCTCGTCCTCGGGCAGGAAGCCGGCAAAACGGAGCCAGGCCTCGGGGAAGAAGCGCGCCATGCCGGTGAGGAACCACTCCACCTCGGCGGCGCGGAACAGGAAGACGCCGCGCAGCACGAATCCCAGGCATCGCTCCGGGTGGGTCTCGCCATAGGCCAGCGCCAGGGTGCTGCCCCACGAGCCGCCGAACAGCAGCCAGCGCTCGATGCCGAGATGGCCGCGCAACCGCTCCATGTCGGCCACCAGATCCCAGGTGGTATTGCCGGCCAGCGACGCCGTCGGCCACGACCGGCCGCAGCCCCGCTGGTCGAACAGCACGATGCGCCAGAATTTCGGGTCGAAGAAACGGCGGTAGGCCGGCGCTGTTCCCGCTCCCGGGCCGCCATGGACGAACACCACCGGCATGCCCCGGGGGTTGCCCGACACTTCCCAATAGACCTGATGGCCATCCATCGTCTGCATGCCCCAGTCATGGGGCTCGATGGGCGGATACAGGTCCATGAGGTGCGAGTCCTTCATGGCACCATCATGACGCATCCCGCTTGGCGGCGTCGAGAGGCGGAAGGGGTTAGGGAAAGCCTGCCATGCGCCGCACCTCGGCGGGGGTGTGGCCGGCCTCGCGGAGCGCCCGCAGCGTCAGGGACCTGTCGCGCTTGGCGAAGCGGCGCCCGTGGTCGTCGGTGAGCAGTCCATGATGGTGCCACTCGGGCACCGGCAGGCCCAGCAGCGCCTGCAGCAGCCGGTGCAGGTGCGAGGCGGCAAACAGATCCTCGCCGCGCGTCACCAGGGTCACCCCCTGCCGCGCATCGTCGACGGTCACCGCGAGATGGTAGCTGGCGGGAGTGTCCTTGCGCGCCAGCACCACGTCGCCGAACAGCAAAGGGTCGGCCGCCAGGGTGCCGCGGCCGAGGTCGCGCCAGGACAGCGGACCGGCCAGTGCCGCCGCCCCGGCCGCGTCGAGCCGCAGCGCGTAGGGCTGGCCGGCGCTTCGCCGCCGCTGGCGTTCGGCCGAAGCGAGACCCCGGCAGGTACCGGGATAGAGGGCGCCATCCGGACCGTGCGGCGCGTGTCCCGAGCGGGCGACCTCGTCGGCGATGTCGCGCCGGGTGCAGAAGCAGGGGTACAGCAGCCCCAGCCCGTCGAGGCGGTCGAGGGCGGCCCGGTAGTCGTCCATGTGCTCGGACTGACGCCGTACCGGCTGTTCCCAGGACAGGCCGAGCCAATGGAGATCGGCCAGGATGGCGTCGGCGAATTCCGGACGGCAGCGCCCGGCGTCGATGTCCTCGATGCGCAGGATGAAGCGCGCCCCCCGCGCCGCCGCGAACAGCGCCGAATGGGCGTGGCCGAGATGCAGCCCGCCGGTGGGGCTGGGGGCGAAGCGGGTGATGGAATTCGGCACGCAGCCGGACGGATGGGGTTGGTCCATGGCCTTCAGCATACCATAATACAGGGCGTATCCCTCCGGAGGTGCCTCCCTTGACCCTGCCTCGCCTTGCCGGCCCCAGCCAATCCCCCGCCTCGGGCGGTCCCGCCCGCCAGTTGGTGGTGATGTTGCACGGCGTCGGCGCCGACGGCAACGATCTGATCGCGCTGGCCGACTTCATCGCCGAGGCGCTGCCCGACGCGGCCTTCGTCGCGCCCGACGGTCCCTTTGCCTACGATATGGCGCCGTTCGGGCGACAGTGGTTCAGCCTGGCCGACCGTTCCGCCGAGGCCATCGGCGGAGGCGTTCGCACCGCTGCCCCCATCGTCGACGCCTTTCTCGACGAGCAGTTGGCGCTGCACGGGCTTGAGGACAACGCGCTGGTGCTGCTGGGGTTCAGCCAGGGCTCCATGATGGCGCTGCATGTGGCCTTGCGCCGGAAACGCCCCTGCGCCGCCGTGCTGGCCTATTCCGGCGCCCTGACCATGCCCGAGGCGCTGCCGGGCGAGATCGTGTCGCGGCCGCGGGTGCTGCTGGTGCATGGCGAGGCCGACGAGGTGGTCAACCCGTTGTGCCTGCCGGCCGCCGAGCGGGCCTTGGCGGCGGTGGGCGTGCCGGTGGTGGCGGAACTGCGCCCCGGCCTCGGCCATGGCATCGACGGCGAGGGCGCCCGGCTGGGCGTGGCGTTCCTGGCCCAGACATTCGCAACATGAATATCATAATGGATTCGGCCACCTTGGTCCTATATTTTGCCTCAACTCGCCAAGGGAGAACGGATTGGTAGCACGCTGCGGCTATCCCGAACCGAAACTGCTTCCCGTTAGGCCGCTGCCCATGAGGCCGGCGGCATGAATGCCCTTCAGACCCTTGTGCTCAATGCCGATTACCGCCCCCTGTCGGTGTTTCCGCTGTCGTCCTGGCACTGGCGCGACGCCGTCACCGCCCTGCTGCTCGACCGTGTGGCGCTGGTGGCCAATTACGAGCAGGTGATCCACTCGCCCCGCCTCACCATGCAGGTGCCCAGCGTGGTGGCGCTGAAGCGCTATCAGCCGCTGGACGGCTTCCCCGCCTTCACCCGCTACAACATTTATGTC
Organism: uncultured Rhodospirillaceae bacterium; assembly: GCA_903941105.1. Taxonomy (GTDB): domain Bacteria; phylum Pseudomonadota; class Alphaproteobacteria; order Rhodospirillales; family Magnetospirillaceae; genus CAJANL01. Next base: position 3,648 of record CAJANL010000072.1, on the reverse strand, counting down.
CGCGACCAGTGGCGCTGCCAGTACTGCGCAAGGGAATTCCCATCGTCCGAGTTGACCTTCGATCATGTGGTGCCGCGCTCGCGGGGGGGGCGCACCACCTGGGATAACGTGGTCACCGCCTGCGCGCCCTGCAATTCCCGCAAGGGTGCGAAATCGCTGCGCGCCGTGGGCATGACGCTGCTGCGCGCCCCCCATCGCCCGACCCGGCGCGAGCTGGCCCACAGCGCCGGCCACCACACCGTCGACGAGGTGCACCACAGCTGGGTCGACTACTTGTACTGGGACAGCGAGCTCGACGAATAAGGTGGGCCCCCCCACGCATGCGGCGCCCTTTCCGCCTCGTTAACCGCCGGCCCCTATGAGGGGGGTATGAAGCGACGGGTGCGGATCATGGTGGGGAGCGGGCTGGTGGCGGCGGGGCTGTGGGCCATCGTGCCCGGCATGATCCATCCCATCAGCACCGATGCGGTGCTCAATGCCGAGGTGGTCACCGTGCGTGCCCCGGTCGACGGCGTACTGGACGGCGTCGGCCTGGCGGTGGGCGACCGGGTGCAAGCGGGACAGGCGGTGGGCTGGATCAAGCCGTTCCGCACCGATACCGGCCGCCGCGATCAGCTCGCCCTCGACGTCAATGCCCAGGGCAAGCTGGCGGAGGCGCTGGCCGCCGAGGTCGACGCACTGGCGGCGCTGGACCGCCGCCTGGCGGCCGAGACGGTGGATTTCCGCAAGGCCTCGCTGGCCAGCCTCGATCACTCGCACGCCGAGGCGCGGGCCAAGCTGGACGGCGCCGCCGCCGAGTCCGATCGCGCCGCCCTCGAACTGGAGCGCAAGCGTATCCTGATGGCCAAGGATCTGGTGGCCCCCGCCGCCCTGCAGACCGCCGAGGCCGAGGCGCGGGTCGCCCGCGCCGATGCGACGGCGGCCAAGGCCGATCTCGCCCGCGTCGCCGCCGAGCGCGAGGCCGCCCGGCGCGGCACCTTCGTGGCCGGTGGCGTCAACAACGTGCCCTATTCCCGCCAGCGCTTCGACGAGGTGCACCTCAAGTTGCTGGAGCGTCGCTCGCAGCAGGCCGCCGCCAAGGTTCGCGCCGCCGAACTGGAGGGCCAGCTCGCCGCCGCCGAGAAGGATCTCGCCCGCCTGTCCGACGCTCCCGTCACCACCCCGGCCGCCGGGGTGGTGTGGCAGCGCTTCGCCGGCGAGGGCGACGGGGTCCGTAGCGGCGACCCGGTGCTGGGGCTGGTGGACTGCCGCACCCTCTACCTCACCGCCGTGCTGCCGCGCCGCTTCTTCGCCGAACTCAAGTCCGGCGACCATGCCCGCGTCCGTCTCGCCGGCGAGCCCGCCGAACAGGGCGCCCGGGTGCAGTCGGTGCGGGCCGCCGGCGGCGGTCTCGCCAGCACCGCCTCGGCGGTGGTCCCCGAGGCGCGCGACAAGCTCGATGTGGTGGTCACCCTGGTGGTGGAAGGCAACCGGCTCGGCGGCCGTTCCGACAACCTGTGCCAGGTGGGCCAGCACGCCACCGTCACCTTTGACATGCCGGCGCTGGCCCCCTTGGTCAATGCCGTGGCCGGACGGTTGGGCAGTGGACTTCGCGGCTGACCTCACTCCCACTTTGCTGCTGCTCGGTGTGGCGGTGCTGGTGCTGCCCGACCTGCCGCTGGATTCGCCGCGGGCCCGGGTGGTGGTAATGGCGATCAGCCTCGTCGCCATGGGACGCTACGTGTTGTGGCGGTTCGGCCACACCCTGCCGACGCCCTCACTCGACCCGGCGGCGCTGTGGATGTGGAGCCTGGCGGTGTTCGAGGGGCTGGCGCTGGCCAACGCCATGCTCACCGCCCTGTTCCTGATGCGCCGCCGCGACCGCCGCCCCGACGCCGACCGCCGCGAGGCGTGGCTGCGGCAACAGCCGTCGCCCGCCCTCGTCGACGTGGTCATCGCCACCTATAACGAGCCGCTGGAGGTGCTGGAGCGCAGCGTCGTCGGTGCCCTGGCGCTGGACTGGCCGCGACTGCGGGTGTGGGTGCTCGACGATGGCCGCCGCGACGGGCTGCGGCAATGGTGTGAAGCCAAGGGCGTGCGCTGGGTGGCGCGGCCGGGGCGCGACGGCGGCAAGGCCGGCAACCTCAACGCCTGGCTGGCGGGTAGTGCCGGTGATGCCGCCCCCTTCGTGCTGGTGCTCGACGCCGACTTCGTGCCGCAGACCAACCTGCTGTGGCGGGTGATGGGGTTCTTCACCGATGACGACGTCGGGCTGGTGCAGACGCCGCAGAGCTTCTTCAACCCCGATCCCATCCAGATGAACCTGCTGTGCGGCCCCAGCTTCGCCGACGAGCAGCGCTTCTTCTACCACCACTTCCAGCCGTCCCTGGATGCCTGGGGAGCGGCGTTCTGCTGCGGCACCTCGTTCGTGGTCCGCCGTGCCGCCCTCGACGCGGTGGGCGGCATTCCCAGCGACAGCGTTACCGAGGACATGATGACCACCTACGCCCTGGCGGCGGCGGGTTGGCGCACCCTCTACCTCGACGAACCGCTGTCGGCCGGTCTGGCGCCCGAGGGAGTCGGCGAATTCGTCAACCAGCGGGCGCGCTGGTGCCTGGGCACGGTGCAGGCGCTGCGCTCGCGCTGGAGCCCGCTGCGCAACCGCCGCATCGGCTGGGGCAGCCGGCTGGCCTTCGTCAACGCACAGCTGTTCTGGCTGGCCTCGTTCCCCCTGATGCTGATGGCGGTGGCGGGGCCGGCGGTCTATTGGTGGACGGGAGTGCCCGCCTTCCTGGCCGAACCGGGCGACTTCGCCGGCCATTTCGGCCCCCGCTTCGCCGCCGAGGCCGCCGCCATCCTGTGGGCCTCGCGTGGCAGCGTGGTGCCGCTCCTGAGCGGGTTGGCGCCCCTGGTCACCGCTCCGGCGGTGGTGGTGTCGGCGGCGCGCGGGCTGGTGCGGGCGCGCGGCCACGCCTTCAAGGTGACGCAGAAGGGCGGTGACCGCTCCGGCGTGGTGGTCCACGGCCGCATGATGGCGTGGATCGGCGGCCTGATGGCGGCCACCGCCTCCGGCATGATATTCGCCGAGAGCGGCGCGCCGGCCATCGCCATCGGCTGGAGTCTCTACGCCCTGGCCATGCTGTTCCTGGCCCTCCTGGTCTGCGTCGAGGTCCCCCGGCGGCGCGGCCACGAGCGACTGCCGTTTTCCGAGCCTATCCGCCTGGAATGGGAGGGCGGCGCCACCTATGGGCTGCTGGAGGAGATGTCCATGACGGGGGCCGGCATCGAGGCGGGCGGCCCGGCCACCGGTCCGGTGACGCTGGAGGTGGCGGGCATCGGCCGGTTGTCGGCCAGCGTGGTGCGACGGTTCGACGGCCGGCTGAGCCTGCGTTTCCTCGACCCCGGCCCACTGCGCGACGCGCTGATCCGCAAGCTCTACACCACGCCCGCGGTGCTGCCCCCGGATGTCCTCGACCCAATGAAGGCCATGGCCTCGGCCATGCGGCGGGGCTTCCTGTCGACGGACTGATACCAAGTCCCGGTGAATCAGACTCACGCGGGGGATTCCCAAGACGGCGCCGATCTGATTCAACATGGCAAACATCGGGAGGTTTGCCATGGCGGCTGCAATTGGGCTTCGCGGGGATTTCACGGCATCGGGGCTGCGTG
>CAJANL010000071.1 GCA_903941105.1 uncultured Rhodospirillaceae bacterium | reverse complement strand
GGCCTCGAATGGAGCGGCGTCGCGGGTTACTCTGCGGGCATCTTGTCGCGCTCGATCTCAAGCTCGAACCCGCCGACTTGCTGGCCAATGTCAGCCAGCAAGGAGCCCAGTTTGATCCGGCCTTCGGGCCGCGCAGCGCTTTCGAGGATGGCCCGGATTTCGGCTTCGGTGCTTCGACCGGCCTTCGCGGCACGCACACGCAAAGCTCGGTGGGTTTCCTCGGGCAAGTTGCGGACGGTGATTGATGCCATCGCTAATAACTCCGAAAGGTGATATCAATGACTGCATTGTAGGGGAGTGATAGATTTCTACCGCACGCCTTCCTCGTACCAACCCTTGCTGGCATTGACCACTTTCACAACCAACAACATCACCGGCACCTCGATCAACACGCCGACCACGGTGGCCAGCGCCGCGCCGGACTGGAAGCCGAACAGGCTGATGGCGGCGGCCACTGCCAGTTCGAAGAAGTTGGAGGCGCCGATCAGCGCCGACGGGCCGGCGACGCAATGGGCCACCCCCAGCCTCTTGTTGAGGAGGTAGGCCAGCCCGCTGTTGAAATACACCTGGATGGTGATGGGCACCGCCAGCATCAGGATCACCAGCGGCTGGGCGATGATCTGCTCGCCCTGGAAGCCGAACAGCAGCACCAGCGTCGCCAGCAGGGCGGTCAGCGACAGCGGCCCCAGCCGTGCCAGCGTGGCGGCCAGCGCTTGCGGGCCACGGGCCAGCAATGCCGTGCGCCACAACTGGGCGATGATCACCGGCACCACGATGTAGAGCAGCACCGACAGCAGCAGCGTGTTCCTCGGCACGGTGATGGACGACAGCCCCAGCAACAGGCCGACGATGGGGGCGAAGGCGAACACCATGATCAGGTCGTTGAGCGCCACCTGGCTGAGGGTGAAATGCGGCTCGCCGTCGGTCAGGTTCGACCACACGAACACCATGGCGGTGCAGGGCGCCGCCGCCAGCAGGATCAGCCCGGCGATGTAGCTGTCGAGCTGCTCGGCGGGCAAATAGGGGCGAAAGACGGTGCTGACGAAGACCCAGCCCAGCAGCGCCATGGAGAACGGCTTGACCGCCCAGTTGATGAACAGGGTGACGCCGATGCCCTTCCAATGCTCACGCACCTGATGCAGGGCGCCGAAGTCGATCTTCAGCAGCATGGGGATGATCATCAGCCAGACCAGCACCGCCACCGGCAGGTTGACCTGAGCCACCTCGATGCCGCCGATGGCGTGGAACGGCGCCGGAAAGACATGTCCGAGGGCGACGCCGGCCACGATGCACAAGGCGACCCACAGGGTGAGGTAGCGTTCGAAGACCCCCATCACACCTCTCCCGCCCGCTCGGGACCAAGCTCGATCAGCCGGGCGATCTTGGCCTTGATCTGGCCGTAGACATGGCGGAATACCGCCAGCCGCTCGTCGTGGCTGCCCTCGGCGTCGGCGGGATCGGGAAAGCCGATGTGGACCTGGGACGGATGCCCCGGCCACACCGGACAGACCTCGCCGGCGGCGTTGTCGCAGACGGTGATCACCAGATCCATACGTGGCGCATCGGGCTGCGCGAATTCGTCCCACGACTTCGAGCGCAGCCCGGCAACCGTGTGGCCCATCTCGGTGAGGATTTCGATGGAGAGCGGGTTGACCCGGCCGGTGGGATGACTGCCAGCGCTGTAGGCCCGCCAGCTGCCACCGCCCAGATCGTTGATCAGGCATTCCGCCAGCACGCTACGCGCGCTGTTGCCGGTGCACAGGACGAGGACGGTGATCATGCGGACACTCCACAGCAAGGGGATGCGGGCAAGGCGGCGCGTCCCTGGTCGCACAGCACCTGCAACGGTACCGCGCCGACCTGGGCCAGCACGCGGCGGTCCTCGGCCAGGGTGGGATCGTCGGCCAGGGCGGCCCGGACCAGAGTGAGAAAGGTGCGGGCGTGGGCGTTGAAATCACGCTCGGCAAGCCGGTAATAGACCCACCGGCCGTCGCGGCGCTGCTGCACCAGCCCGGCCGCCTTCAGTGCCGCCAGATGCTTCGACACGGTGGCGGGCGCGAGGTCAAGCACGGTGGTGAGCTGGCAGACGCACAACTCGCCGCCCTCCAGCAGCTTGAGCAGCCGCACCCGGCTGGGGTCGGCCACCGCCTTGGCAACGATCTCGAAGGTTTCGAGCATATGGGGGCTGTCCATATCATTTCGCTGGATAGGAAAGTATATCAATATGGAAATCGGAGCAAGCGGGTGAAGAATTGCAGCACCGAGAGGGCCTGCGGCATCGGCATGGCGTGAGGAGAAAACTCCCTCCCCTGCCGCAGGCGGGGGAGGGAGTGATGCCGCGCGGAAACACTCCCGCGCTGCGCTGCGTGCGAAGGCGCGCATTCCAACGAAGCCCGGCTGGCCCCCACCTCACCTCCCCCGCCTGCGGCAGGGGGAGCCCGGCAACACCCCGCGTCAGCGGCCCCGCTGATGCGCGATGAGCCCCATTTAGCGGTTCATCACCGACGAATTCGCCCCGATCAACTCGCGATACCACCCCGCCGAGGCCTTCGCCGTGCGCTTCTGGGTCTCGTAGTCGACGTGGATCAGGCCGAAGCGATTGCCGTAGCCCGAGCCCCATTCGAAGTTGTCGAGCAGCGACCAGACGAAATAGCCGCGGATGTCGGCGCCGGCCGCCGCCGCTTCCTTCATCTTGTCGGTGTAGAGGTCGAGATAGGCGATGCGGTGGGCATCCTCGATCCGGCCCTCGGGCGTCGGCTGGTCGTTGCCGCCGCAGCCGTTCTCGGTGACGACGATGGGCAGCTTGTAGCGACGGGCGATCAGCAGCAGTTCGTCGCGGAAGGCGTCGGGATAGATGGCCCAGCCCAGCAGCGGATGCGGCGTGGCCGCCTTGTCCTCGCCCCAGGCGAAGCCCCAGGTGGTGTCGGGGTCGGCCTTGGCGAAGATGGGGCCGTAATGGTTGAGGCCGAACCAGTCCTGCGGCCGGCAGATGCGGGCCAGGTCGCCGCCCTGGATGTAGGGCTCCATGTCGCGGGCGATCAGCGGCGGGTAGTGCCCGAGGATCTGCGGATCGCAGAAGGCGCGGTTCCAGTGCTCGTCGAGCAGGGCGGCGGCGGCCCGGTCGGCCTCGCTGTCGCTTTCGGGATGGACGGCCTGGCGGTTGTGCACCGCGCCGATGGACACCCCCGGCACATGGTCGCGCAGCACGTCGACTCCGGCACCATGGGCCAGATTGACGTGGTGGATGGCCTTGAGATGGGTGGCGCGGTCGGTGATGCCCGGCGCCGCCCAGTCGATGGCGTAGCCGAACAGGGTGAACACCGAGAATTCGTTGAAGGTGGCGAAGCGCTTGACCCGGTCGCCGAAGCGCCGCGCCATCAGCACGGCGTAGTCGGCGAACCAGCCGGCGCTGTCGCGGTTGGCCCAGCCGCCGAGATCGTGCAGCGCCTGCGGCAGGTCCCAGTGGTAGAGACACATCCAGGGCTCGATGCCAGCCTCCAGCACGCCGTCCACCAGCCGGTCGTAGAAGTCGAGCCCGGCGTCGTTGACCCGGCCGCGGCCCTTGGGCAGCACGCGCGGCCACGACACCGAGAAGCGGTAGGCGGCGACGCCGATGTCCTTCATCAGCGCCACGTCTTCCGGCCAACGGTGGTAGTGGTCGCAGGCGACGTCGCCGGTGTCGCCGTTCCACACCCCGCCCTGGGTGCGGCAGCGGGTGTCCCAGATGCTGGGGCCGCGCCCGTCCTCGCGGGCGGCGCCCTCGATCTGGTAGGCCGAGGTCGACACCCCCCAGACGAAATCGGAACGAAGGCCGAGCCGCTTGGCTCCGGAGGGCATGGTGCTGCTCATGGGGCGTCCTCGCGAATAGGGTCATCGAGGAAACCTCATCATGCGGGATGGCGCAACCCCCTCATGCACGAATGACCGAGCCAGTTGACCGGCGTTAAGTTAGAGTTATTGCAATTAAGCCGGTGTGAGGGGACGTGGGATGAATGCGAGCGGTGCGCCGAAGGGGATCGTGCCCTTCTACAAGGAGCGCGGCAACTGCCAGCCGCGCGCCGTCACCGGCCTCTTCCGCGATCTCAAATGGTGGGCCATGGCGGTGACGCTGGGGTGGTGGCACCTGATGCCGTTCCTGCGCTGGGATCGGGGACCGGGGGCGCCCAACCAGGCCATCCTGATCGACATGCCGGGCCGCCGCGCCTATTTCTTCGACATCGAGATCTGGCCGCAGGAGGTCTACTACATCACCGGCATCCTGCTGATGTCGGCCATCTTCCTCTTCCTGATGAGCGCCCTGGCCGGCCGGGTGTGGTGCGGCTTCCTGTGCTGGCAGACCGTCTACACCGACCTGTTCGTCCAAGTGGAACGCTGGTTCATCGGCGAGCGCACCCAACGCATGGCCTTCCGTCAGGCGCCGCTGTCGGCGGGAAAGCTGGCGCGGCTGGCGGCGGTGAATGTGGTGTGGGCCGCCATCGCGGCGGCCTGCGGCATCGGTTTCACCCTGTGGTTCGGCGATGCCGTCACCGTGCTGCGCGAGATTTTCACCGGCGAGGCGGGGGCGCTCTACGTCTTCATCCTGGTGATCGGCGGCTTCTGCTTCCTGCTGGCCGGTTATGCCCGCGAGCGGGTCTGCGTCTATCTCTGCCCCTATTCGCGCTTCCAGGCGGCCATGCTCGACGAGCACTCGCTGGTGGTCTCCTACGAGCCGTGGCGCGGCGAGCCGCGGGCACCGGCGCCGGTGGACAAAAACTTCGCCGGCCGAGGCCACTGCATCGACTGCAAGATGTGCGTCGTCAGCTGCCCCACCGGTACCGACATCCGGTTCGGCAACCAACTGTCCTGCATCGGCTGTGCCCTGTGCATCGACGCCTGCGACGCGGTGATGGACAAGTTCGGCCTGCCGCGCGGGCTGATCTCCTATGATTCCAGCCATAACCTGGACGCCCGCGCCGCCCAGCGGCCGGCGATCTACCGCCTGTTGCGGCCGCGCATCCAGGTCTATATCGCCATATTGACGGTGGCGGCCGGGGTGATGGTGACGGCGCTGCTGCTGCGCTCGACCACCGACGTCAACATCCTGCACGAGCGTTCGCCGCTCTACGTCCAACTGTCGGATGGCAGCATCCGTAACGGCTATGCCTACAAGATCCTCAACCGTGTCCGCGAGGACCGCAGCTTCACCGTGCGCGTCACCGGGGTCGAGGGGGCGGTGATGGATGTGATCGGCGGTGCCCAGGGCGTGAGCGAGACCCGGTTCGATGTCCGCCGCGACGACGTCGGCAGCTTCCGCCTCTATGTCTCGGCGCCGGCCGCCAGCCTGCGCGGCAAGAGCATGCCGGTGGTGTTCGAACTCACCGAGCCGTCGGGGAACACGGTGCGGACCACCTCGCTGTTCGCCGGACCGGAATAGGCGGTATGCGCGGCCCTTCCCCTTGACGCGGCTTGCACCGGTTCCCTTATGAGAATCGGGTGCATTCTACCTGCGCCAGGAGGGAGGACCGCCATGATCGTCAAGTCCATTCTCAAGGCCAAGGCCCGTGGAGCCGGTGTGGTCACCATCTCGCCCGACGCCACCATCGCCGAGGCCGCCAAGGCCCTGGCCACCCACCGCATCGGCGCCCTGATCGCCGTCGAGGACGGCGGCGGTATCGTCGGCATCCTCTCCGAGCGCGACATCGTGCGCGGCTTGGCGCAGCAACCCGAAACCTGCACCCGTAGCCGGGTGCGCGACCTGATGACCTCGGAAGTGCTGGTCTGCAACGAGACCGACACCCTCGACTCCCTGATGCACACCATGACCGCCAAGCGGATCCGCCATCTGCCGGTGGTCGACGGCGAGGACAAGCTGACCGGCATCGTCACCATCGGCGACGTGGTCAAGACCCGCCTCGACGAGGCCTCGATGGAGGTGGATTCACTTCGCCACTATGTCATGGGGGCGCGGTGAGGGACCTGAGGGAGCCGCCTAGCGTCCCAGCCATCGCCTGAACTATGAAACGCGGTACTCTTGCGAGCATTGAGCGAGCGGCCAAGGGCACGAAGGTGCCCGCCCGGCGAGGGCGGAATCATAAAGGTTAAAGCGTGATGCACATTGAGGGCATCACGCTTTAGCGTCCCAGCCATCGCCTGAGCATGGCCTTGATTTCCTTGCGGCTCTGGAACACCGGCAGGCGCGGCTTGTCGATGGGAGTGGGTTCGACGGCGAGGCCGACCTCGGCGATGGCGCCGTCGTCGAACAGGGCGCGGACGATGACCTCGACCTCACCCAGCGGCACCCGGTCGCCGACACCGGGATTGAGGCGCAGCTCGCGGCGGATGTAGTCGGCCACCGTCAGCTCGGCATCGCCCGGTGGCACCGTCAGGCCGTAGGACAGTACCAGTTCCTTCAGCCGCGTCGACGGTGCCAGGCCGAAATCACCAAAGAACTGCCGGTCGCCCTCGGCCAGGATGGCCGGGCTGGCGAACAGTCGGTCGAGATGGGCGATCTTCTCCGGCCGGGCGAACAGCCAGGCGGTGTCGCCCGGCTTCAGCGGCCGGATGGCGTGGAAGCCATACGACGTGCCGTCGCGCAGCACCAGGGCCGGGATGGCCCAGCGCGGCAGGCGGTGGCCCTGGACGACCAGGCTGTCGGGCACCACGCGATAGGCCACCAGTTCGTGGCGGGCGCCGGGAATCTCCAGCTCCATGCGCTCGACCGGGCCAATGCGGCGCGGCACGATCATGCCGAGGAAGCGGGCGACGGCACCGATGGTCCAGCCCTGCATCCCCAGGCTCATCAGCACCACCAGGAAGGCGACGATGAAGTACACCCGCCCCGATTCCAGCCCGGCGATCATCGGCAGGATCGACAGCATGATGGAGACGGCGCCGCGCAGGCCGATCCAGCCGACGAAGGTCATCTCGTTGCGCGAGAAGCGGAACGGCATCAGGCACAGCCACACCGCCAGTGGCCGCGCCACCAGGGTCAGCACCGCCGCCACCGCGACGGCGGCCGGCAGGTAGGGCGGCAGCTCGGCCGGCACCGCCAGCAGGCCCAGGGTGAGAAACATGCCGATCTGGGCCAGCCAGGTCATGCCGTCCTGGAAGCGCCGCATGGATTCGGGCGCCGGCAGCTTGGAATTGCCCGCCACCAGTCCGGCGGCGTAGACGGCGAGGAAGCCGCTGCCGCCCAGGATGCCGGCGAGGGCGAAGATCACCAGCGCCAGGGTCAGCGCGAACAGGGGCTGCAACCCGCGCTCGAAGCCCAGCCGGCTGACCGCCTGCACCAGCACGAAACCGCCGCCCAGGCCCACCGCCAGGCCGATGCCGAATTCGATGATGAAACCCGACACCATGTGCAGCCCGAGTTCGAGCCCCCCGCCGCCGGCCGCCAGGGTCTCCACCAGGACGACCACCAGGAAGATGGCCATGGGATCGTTGGCACCCGACTCGATCTCCAGCGTCGAGCGCACCCGGTCGCGGATGGTGATGCCGCCCACCCGCAGCAGGAAGAACACCGCCGCAGCGTCGGTCGAGCTGAGGATGGCGCCCAGCAGCAACGCCTCCAGCGGCGCCAGCCCGAGCAGGAAATGGGCCGGAACCGCCACCACCCCGGCGGTGAACAGCACGCCGACGCTGGCCAGGGTCAGGGCCGGCCAGGCGGCGGCGCGAAAGGCCTTGAAGCGGGTATGGAAGCCGGAATCGAACAGCACCACCGCCAAAGCGACGCTGGCGAGGAAATAGGCGGCGGCGGGATCGTCCATGCGCAGCGCGCCGAAGCCACCATCGCCGGCCAGCAGGCCGACGCCGAGGAACACCAGCAGCAGCGGCGCCCCGATGCGCAGGGACAGCAGGCTGGAGAAGATGCTGAGCGCCACCAGCCCGGCAACGGCCAGAACAGCGGCGTTCAAGCTTTCGATCATGCGGTGCCGCTCCGGGTGATGTGACCGACCTCGATTAAAGTCGAGATTGCCGGCGCTGTACACCTCCGCCGCAGGGCCGGTGTGGGGGATGCCAGGAGAAACTGAAACTGACGGGGAGTGTCTCTCCACGGGCCTCCACGATGCCCCGGTTGTTCAGGCCGAGGCACCCGCACACGCCGTCGTGATCGACCCTACAGGATGAACTTGGCGAGATCGGCCTTCTTGGCCAGCTCGCCGACCCGCTGCCGCACCAGCTCGGCGGTGATGGCGACATGGGTGCCGGGAGGCTGGTCGGGGGCGGTGAAGCTGATCTCTTCCAGCAGGCGTTCCATCACCGTCTGAAGCCGGCGGGCGCCGATGTTCTCGACGCTGGCGTTGATCTCGGCGGCGAGGTCGGCGATGGCGGTGATGGCGTCGGCCTCGAACTCCAACTCGACGCCCTCGGTGGCCAGCAGCGCGATGTACTGCTTGATCAGCTAGGCTTCGGGCTCGGTCAGGATGCGCACCAGATCGTCGCGGCTCAGCGCCTTCAGCTCGACGCGGATGGGCAGGCGGCCCTGCAATTCGGGCAGCAGGTCGGACGGCTTGGCGAGGTGGAAGGCGCCCGAGGCGATGAACAGCACGTGGTCGGTCTTGACGCTGCCGTGCTTGGTGGCCACCGTGGTGCCCTCGATCAAGGGCAGCAGGTCGCGCTGGACGCCCTCGCGGCTGACGTCGCCGGTGATGTGGTGCTCGGACGACCGGGCGCAGATCTTGTCGATCTCGTCGATGAAGACGATGCCGTTGTTCTCCACCGCCCAGATGGCCTCCTTGACCACCTTGTCCTGATCGAGCAGCTTGTCGGCCTCCTCCTCCACCAGCACCGACTGGGCGTCCTTGACCGACATGCGACGTGGCTTGGTGCGGCCGCCGAAGGCCTTGCCGAGGATATCGTTGATGTTGACCATGCCCATGCTGGCGCCGGGCATGCCGGGTATTTCGAACCCGCCGATGCCGCCACCGCCACTGTCGGCCACCTGGATCTCCAGCTCCTTGTCGTCCAGCGTGCCCTCGCGCAGCATCTTGCGGAACTTCTGGCGGGTTTCCGGGCTGGCGGTCTCACCCACCAGGGCATCGAGCAGTCGCTCCTCGGCGGCGATCTCGGCGCGGGAGAACACCTGCTTGCGCAGGCGCTCGCGGGTCATGGCGATGGCGACCTCGATCAGGTCGCGCACGATCTGCTCGACGTCGCGCCCGACATAGCCGACCTCGGTGAACTTGGTGGCCTCGACCTTGAGGAAGGGCGCCTGCGCCAGGCGCGCCAGCCGGCGGGCGATCTCGGTCTTGCCGACGCCGGTGGGACCGATCATCAGGATGTTCTTCGGCATCACCTCTTCGCGCAGCGCCTCGGCGAGCTGCTGGCGCCGCCAGCGGTTCCTGAGCGCGATGGCGACGGCGCGCTTGGCGTCGTTCTGGCCGACAATGTAGCGGTCGAGCTCGGAGACGATCTCGCGCGGAGAGAATTCGGTCATAGGCTTTCCACCAGGATGTTGGTGTTGGTATAGACGCAGATGTCGGCGGCGACGGCCATGGACTTGCGGACGATGGCCTCGGCGTCGAGCCCCTCGATGTCGAGCAGGGCGCGGGCGGCGGACAGGGCGTAATTGCCGCCCGAGCCGATGCCGATCAGGCCGTCCTCGGGTTCCAGCACGTCGCCCTGGCCGGTCAGCACCAGCGAAACGTCCTTGTCGGCCACCGCCATCATGGCTTCCAGGCGGCGGAGGTAGCGGTCGGTGCGCCAGTCCTTGGCCAGTTCGACGCAGGCCCGCATCAACTGGCCGGGATGCTTCTCCAGCTTGCCCTCCAGCCGTTCCATCAGGGTGAAGGCATCGGCGGTGGCGCCGGCGAAGCCCACCAGGATGGTGCCGCCGCCGATGCGGCGCACCTTGCGAGCGTTGTGCTTGATCACCGTCTGGCCCAGGCTGACCTGGCCGTCACCGGCGATGACGACGCGGCCCCCCTTGCGCACCGACAGGATGGTGGTGCCGTGCCAACTGGGCGAAGTCTCGGACATGGATGATTCCCTGGCGGCAAAAGAGAGCCGGGATCATGGCGCAGCCCCGGCGCCGGCGCAATCCCGGCCCGCTAGAGATAAGGCAGGCCGCGCCGAAAGGAAGGGCGGCTATATGAAACTCGTCAGCGAGCGGATGGCGCGGGAGCGGATATCGTCGGCGATGTCGTCCTGGCCCACCCGCATGCCGCCGCCGTAATTGGCGATGGTGACGCGGGACACCTGGCGGAAGCTGCCATAGCCGCTTTCCTCCCAGTCCTCGACGCGGGGACTGCCGTCGAAGGTGATGACCCGGCGCGGCTTCTCGGAATGGCGGCGGATGCCGAAGGTGGCCTGGGTGACCACCACATAGATGTTGTCGGCGGTGAACAGGCCGGCGATGGCGCCCAGTGTCGCGCCGGCGACGATGCCCATGGCGGTGCCGCTTCCGACCCCGGCCGCCTGGCGCCGCGATCCATAGACGCCACCGGCGGAGCCGCCGAGGATGGCGAATTCACTCATCATGTCGGCGTCGAACTGCTTGCTGCGCAACACGTTGAGATCGACCTTGAGGCCGAAGTCGTTGCCGTCCGAGGGTTCGTAGCCCTTGTCGAGGAAGGCCCGGTAGATCTGCGACCGCGAGCCGTCGAGATCCCAGGCGGGATCGCCCGACAGGTTGCGCAGCGACAGCTTCATGCGCCGGTTGGGAAACATGGCCGGGTCGGTGAAGATGGGCGGCTCGTCGCTGCGCATCCCGTACATGCGGTTTGTCTTCGAATCCACCACCATGTCGCCACGGTTGGGGCGCTGGCAGCCGCTGGCCAGGGCGGCCAGCCCGGTGGCCAGCCCCGTCGTCAGCAGGGTGCGGCGGTCGATGCGCGGCATGGCGGTCACTCCCCTCTCAAGGATTCGTCGATGAACCGGACGGCTTCGGAATAGTGCACGGCGAAGTTGAGGCCGGGAGCGACACCGCCGTTGACCTTGTTGAGGTCGCCCCAGGTGGTGATGCCGACCACCTTGTTGCCGAGGAACAGCGGCCCGCCGGAATTGCCGTGGTTGATGTCGGCGTCGGTCTGGATGTAGAGCACCTTGTCGCCCCTGCCGCCGTCGTTGCTCATGTCGCTGCCGTGCTTGCGGATGGCGCTGACGATGCCGCGGGTGACGGAGAACAGCTTGCGCTGCGGGTGGCCGATGGCCTCGACGGTGTCGCCCGGCCTGACGTCCTTGCCCCGGAAGAACTCCACCGGCCGGCCGCGGGTCTGCACCTTGATCAGGGCGAGGTCGAGACGGACGTCCTTGGCGATGACCTGACCGAAGGTTTCGCGCCTGTCGTAGAGCTTGAGTTCGACGATGGGGTGCTGCTCGACCACGTGGTAGTTGGTCATGACGATGTTGGAACGCACGTAGAAGCCGCTGCCCATGCCCTGCTCGGGATTGTAGACCGCCACCACGCTGTCGAAACGCGGGTCGTTCAGGGGACGGTCGTCGAAGGTCTCGGCCTCCAGGCGGGCGACGGCGGCGTTGCGGTCGGCGGCCAGTTCGGCCAGCAGGGTATCCACCGAGGTGAACGGGCGCGACACCGCCTCACGCTCCGCCGCGCGGTGGAGGAGCTGCGACAGCGGCACCAGCATCGGCGCCCGCTCCCAGTCCTTGACGTCGCGCTCGAAGCTGTGGTCGGCGCGGATGCGGTCCTGGTTGGGGTCGCTGGCGGCGATGCTGAAGGCCAGCAGGAACGGCTGGCTCTCCACCACGTCGACCACCGACTTGAAATAGCGTTTCGCCACCCGGTCGATGACGAAATAGTTCACCGTCAGGACCTTCCGGGCTTCGACATTGGCGACGCGGAACTCGTAGGGGCCATAGACCGCCTGTTCCAGATGCTGGGGGGTGCCTCCCAGCCGATCCTTGGCCACCTGCACGCCCTCGGCGACCTTGACCGGGGGAATGCGGCCCTTGCTGAGATAGGCGTCCGCCGCCTTGACGGTGCGTTCGAGGTCCTTGTGGGCCAGCCTGTAGGCGGGGTTCTCATGCTTGATGCGCTCGACCACCCGCTGTGACGGCTCCGGCTTGACGTTGCGGACCTTGCGCGACGCGCGGGCCAGGGCGACGTCGAAGATCACCACGGTGCGGCCGGTCTCCGCCACCGGCCGGGTCAGGATCCGGTCCAGCGGCAACGGCTGCGCATCCAGCGCCAGATCGATGTCGAACGAGGTCTTGAAGTCCACGTCGCCCTGCCGCAGCAGTTGGCGGCTGGTGGCCTGGGCGATGGAGAGCCGCCCCACCGGCGTCCCGTCGGGGCCGGCGGCACGAGCCTGCTCCAGCAGGGTCCTGAGATCGGGCTCGGCGGCATCCGCCGTGCCGAGGCCCAGCGCCAGCAGGCAGAACGCGATGATGGATAACGTCCCCCCGGCTCCCATTGCGCCCCCGCCGTCGTAGAGTTCACCCGCAAGTCTTGCTCGTCATTGTACGCATAGCCGGGCCGTCGCGTAAACTCCCCGTCGCCCAGGGCAATCGGGTGAAGGATTGTAGTCCATCCCATTTTTCGTCATTCCCGCGGAGGCGGGAAACCATGGCGGGGGCAAAGAGTGCGTATGGCTCGACATCATGCTGCTGGCCCCATGGATTCCCGCCTTCGCGGGAATGACGGCCTTATCTGCGGG
>CAJANL010000070.1 GCA_903941105.1 uncultured Rhodospirillaceae bacterium | reverse complement strand
TAACAGGGTGCGGAAAAACTCAACTTTCCTTTCGTCATTCCCGCGAAGGCGGGAATCCATGCGTCCGGCAGCACAGCATATGGGGGCAAACGCCAGTCCTTGCCCCAACATGGACCCCCGCCTTCGCGGGGGTGACGAGATGAAGGATGGTGGGAAGAGTTTTTCCGCACCCTGTTAACACAGGGCCGCCCGAACGGCGGCTCTCGATCGAGGATGCTCCACCATGCGCCTTGCCCTCATCGCGGCGACACTGCTGCTTTCGGCCTGCCTCGCCCGCCCAGTCACGGCGCAGGAGGCTTTTCCACTGTCCCGCGGGCAGATGGTCTATGTCCCGGTCTACTCCCACATCCAGCACGGCAATCTCGACGACAAGGGCCAGCCCATGACGCTGCTGTTGTCGTCCATGCTGAGTATTCGCAACACCGACCCACATCATGGACTGGTGGTGAACTCGGCCCGCTATTACGACACCAGCGGCAAGGTACTGCGTGAATTCGTCTCGACGCCGATAAAGCTGGCGGCCATGGCCTCCACCGAGTTCTTCGTCGAGAACAAGGACAAGTCGGGAGGCAGCGGCGCCAATTTCATCGTGGAATGGAGCGCGGACAAGCCGCTTAACCCGCCGATCATCGAAACCATCAACGCCTACTTCTTCGGCACCCAGTCGTTCGCCTTCACCAGCCCGGGACGACCGATCCAGCCTCGGCCGTGACGGCACCTCCCGAATCGAGCTGGTTCGTCTATGTCCTGCTCAACGACGGCGGTGTTACCTATACCGGCATCGCGAAAAGCGTCCCGGCGCGGCTGGCGAAGCACAACGCCGGCACCGGGGCCCGGTTCACCCGCGGCCGCGGCCCATGGCGGCTCCTTCACATGGAAGGGCCGATGACGCAGGGCGACGCTTTGCGGCGAGAGATCGCCATCAAGCGGGACGCCGCCTTCAAGGCCACCCTGAAATCCGGCTGAAACGCCGCCGCCCGGCCGCTTCAGCCGAACCCCACCTCGTACACCTCCACCGAGGCCGCGGCTCCGCCCGCAACGCCATCCAACTCGGCGTCGCTGAGTTGACGCGGCGATCGGTCGAAACTGATCCGGAAGCGAATGCCGTTGGTCTCGGTGACCACAGCCGTCACCTCCACTGTCCGGTCGAGCGAATAGCCCTGCTGCCGCAGAGCCTCGGCGACATCCGTCACCAGCACCTCGCGGAACCCGGAATCCGTACCGGCGCGCGCCACCGCTGCCGCGAGGGCTTCCTGAAGGGTCATGGTAATCATTCTCTATGTTCCTCGAAGCAGGGTACGGAGGCGGTCCGGCCGGAACCGCCTCGCACGAGCCTTCTATTCGGCCGCACCGTCCACGCGCGGCTTGGGGCGGTTGGCCTGGCGCTTGGCCTTGGCCGCCTTGATGCGCGCAACGATGAACTTGCTGGCATCAGCCTGCTTGCGAGCCTGGGCGCGGGCCTGCTCCGCCGTGACCGCGACCGGCTTCTCGGTGGTCTTTATCTCATTCATCCCCGACCTCACTCTTACATATTCATTGTCGACGGCACCGCCGGGCCACCATCAGGTGGCCCGGAGGCTTCTACCGCTCAGGCCTGGGGAGGCTGCTGCGGATTGGCCGGATAGGTGGTCACGCCGCCACCGGCCGTGGTGAAGGTTGCCGCTCCGTCGGGCTGCCACTGATAGGTGGAGCCGTCGGGATAGCTGGTGACGCCCGATCCATCGGCATTGGCCTGGCCGGTGGAGCCGTCCGGCGCGGTCCAGTTGGTGTTGCCCTGCGCATCCCACCCGGTATTGCCGCCATCCGGCGCGGCGAAGGTGCCCGCGCCATCCGGCTGCCACTGGGTGACCGAGCCGTCGGGAGCGTTGATGCTGCCCGAACCGTCCGCGGCGAAATTCGCCACGGTGCCGTCCGGTTGCGTCGTGGCGCCCGAGCCATCGGGGTTGAACGAATACTGGGTGCCGTCGGGCGTGTTGGTCGCGGCACTGCCGTCCGGGTTCCAGGTGTTGGTCGAGCCATCGGCATTGTCGAAGGTGCCGGTGGCGAACTGGCTGGCGGGAACCGGCTCGGCCCCCGGAGCCGGGGTAAAGGTGCTGCCGCCCTGGCCATCCCAGGAATAGCTCGACCCGTCCGCGTAGGCGGAGAAGCCGGTGCCGTCCGCATGGGTCTCGCCGTGCGAGCCATCGGCATTCTGATAGCTGCCGCTGCCGTCGGCGTTGTACTCACCGTGCGAGCCGTCCGGATTGCTCCAGCTACCGTTGCCCTGGCCATCCCAGGTGGAGGTAGCGCCGTCCGGGCCGGTCCATCCACCCGATCCGTCAGGATTCGTCGTCGCTCCGCCCAGGGTATCCCCGACCGCACCGCCATCCAGGGTGGCATCGCCAGCCCCACCCACCATTCCGGCGTCACCGGCCGGAGCGACGGGGTCACCGCCGGGCATCGGCGGAACATAGCCGCCCTGGTCCCCGGGCTGATTATTGGCCAGCCACGCCGCCTCGGCGGCGGCCGGGTCAAGCGGCACCGGAGCCGCGCCCATGGCCGGGTCACCGGCCGGCGGCACATAACCGGGAGCGGCGCCCATCGCCGGGTCACCGGCTGGCGGCACATAGCCGGGGGCCGCACCCATCGCCGGGTCACCGGCCGGCGGCACATAGCCGGGGGCAGCGCCCATCGCCGGGTCGCCAGCCGGCGGCACGTAACCGGGGGCCGCACCCATCGCCGGGTCACCGGCCGGCGGCACGTAACCGGGAGCGGCGCCCATCGCCGGGTCACCGGCCGGCGGCACGTAACCGGGAGCGGCACCCATCGCCGGGTCGCCAGCCGGCGGCACATACCCGGGGGCGGCACCCATCGCCGGGTCACCGGCCGGCGGCACATAGCCGGGGGCAGCGCCCATCGCCGGGTCACCGGCC
>CAJANL010000069.1 GCA_903941105.1 uncultured Rhodospirillaceae bacterium | reverse complement strand
CCTTCAGCTTCGAGAGGTACGCCGTGGCCGATCATAGCCAAAGCAACGCGACGGCCAGGGCGGCCCGCGTCATCGCCATCGCCAATCAAAAGGGCGGTGTCGGCAAGACCACCACCGCCATCAATCTGGCCACCGCCATGGCGGCGACCAAGAAAAGCGTGCTGATCATCGATCTCGACCCCCAGGGCAACGCCAGCACCGGGCTGGGCATCGACCGCAACGCCCGCGAGGTCAATTCCTATCACGTGCTGATCGGCGAGGCGGCGCTGGCCGAATCGGTGATCGCCACCGCCATTCCCGGCCTGCATCTGGTGCCGTCCGGCGTCGATCTGTCGGGCGCCGAGATCGAGCTGGTGGAGTTCGAGCGGCGCGAGCATCGCCTGCGCGAATCCCTGGCCGGGTCGCTGGGTGCCTATGATTACGTCCTGATCGATTGCCCGCCGTCGCTCAACCTGCTGACCCTCAACGCCCTGGTGGCGGCGCAGGCGGTAATGGTGCCGTTGCAGTGCGAGTTCTTCGCCCTCGAAGGCGTCAGCCATCTGGTCAAGACCATCGATGCGGTGCGCCAGTCCTTCAATCCCGGCCTGGAACTGCAGGGCATCGTGCTGACCATGTTCGACAAGCGCAACAACCTGTCCGACATGGTAGCCGCCGACGTGCGCGGCTTCTTCGGCGACAAGGTCTACAAGACGGTGATCCCGCGCAATGTGCGGGTCAGCGAGGCGCCGTCGCACGGCAAGCCGGTGCTGCTTTACGACCTCAAATGTGCCGGGTCCGAGGCCTATGTTCATCTCGCTTCCGAAGTGCTGAAGCGCGAACGCGAGCTGAGGGCTTAAGACGGTGGCCGAGGAAAAGCGAAAGAGCCTGGGCCGCGGCCTGTCGGCGCTGCTGGGCGAGAGTGCCGCCAGCGCCATTGCCGCCGTCACCTCCGCCACCCTGCCGCCGGATGGCGCCGCCGATGCCGGCGCGCCGGCGGTCAAGGGCTTGCGCCTGATGCCGGTGGAGCAGCTGAAGCCGGGCAAGTACCAGCCACGGCGCGCCTTCGACGACGAGCGTATCTCCGACCTGGCCGAATCCATTCGCGAGAAGGGCATCCTGCAGCCGCTGCTGGTGCGCCCCATCGCGGGCGGCTTTGAGATCATCGCCGGTGAGCGCCGCTGGCGCGCCGCCCAGCGCGCCCAGCTGCACGAGGTGCCGGTCATCGTGCGCGAGCTTTCCGACCGCGAGGCCCTTGAGGTCGCGTTGGTGGAGAACCTGCAGCGCCAGGACCTGTCACCGCTGGAAGAGGCCGACGGCTACCGCCGCCTGATGGATGACTTCTCCCATACCCAGGAGGAGCTGGCCAAGGCGGTGGGCAAGAGCCGCAGCCACGTCGCCAACATGATCCGCCTGCTGGCGTTGCCCGATCCGGTCAAGCTGATGCTGGAGAAGGGCGATTTGACCGCCGGTCATGCCCGTGCCCTGCTCACCGCCGCCGAGCCGCTCAAGCTGGCGAAGGATGTGGTCGACCGCCACCTCAATGTTCGCCAGACCGAAAAGTTGGTGGGCGAGGCGGGCAAGGCCAAGGTGGTCAACGGCGGCCGGCCGGTGACGGCCAAGGATGCCGATACGGCGGCGCTGGAACGCGACCTGACCAATTCGCTGGGAGTCAAGGTCACCATCCGCTCGCTGGGCAAGGGTGGCGAGCTGACCGTCCATTACGGCTCGCTGGAACAGCTCGACGACGTGCTGTCGCGACTGACGGGGTCCTGAGGGGGCCGAGGACTGATGGGAAGGGGGGATAAACACCCCCTTTTCAGAATGCCGCGCACCTTTGTAAGATGAGCGTCATAGAGGGGCGGGAGGAGCGGACCATGTCGCAGGATACAGCCTTGGGCGTGTTGCTCGACAGGGTGCCGCCGGACATCATCGCGTCGCTGACCGAACAGCAGCGGGCCGAGATCTGGGCGGCGGTCAAGCCGGTGAGCTGGCGCCGCCATCCGGTCAACGTCCGTCTCAGCTTCCCGTTCTTCGGCGATCGCTATTTCGTCACCATCGTGGGCGGCATGGAACGCCGCGGTGGCGAGCGGGTCCGCCGCGAGAACGCGGTGCATCCGTTGCGCACCGCCGGCAACGTGCTGTTCCTGCTCGGGGTGGGCGGCGCCTTTTATTTCGCGGCGGTGCTCGGCATCTTCGTGTTCTCCAATCTCATCGAATTCTGACGGATCAAATCCCATGACAGATTGTCCCTGCGGCTCCGGGCTCGCGCTCGCCGCCTGCTGCGGTCCCTATTTGGCCGGCGAAGCCGCCGCGCCCACGCCCGAAGCCCTGATGCGTTCGCGCTATTCGGCCTTCGTCACGGTCAATATCGATTACCTGCACGATACCCTGGCCCCCGAGGCGCGCGGCGACTTCGAGCGCACCGAAACCGAGATCTGGGCCAAGGATTCCAAGTGGCTGGGGCTGACCATCAATGCTGCCGAAGGGGGCGGCGAGGGCGAGGACAGCGGCACGGTGGACTTCACCGCCCGCTACCGCAACAAGGGCCAGCCCTATGCCCACCGCGAGCTGTCGAATTTCCGCCGCGAGGGTGGTCGCTGGTTCTATGTCGACGGTCAGATCGGCGGCCCGCGCCCGGTGACGCAGCAGCGCACCACCCCCAAGCTCGGCCGCAATGATCCGTGCTCCTGCGGCTCGGGCAAGAAATTCAAGAAATGTTGCGGCGTCTGAACTTGACTTAAGGGGTTCTTGACGGAAAGTTTCCCTCCCCTGGCGAAGCCGGGGGAGGGTTGGGGTGGGGGTCCAGGCGTGGTGTCGCGTGGAAGCCCCGCTGCCGCTTACGCCCGGTGCTTCCTCGGCTGCTCGATGCCCGCCTCGTGGGCGGCCTCGTCGAAGGCCTGCCGGTAGAGCGGGTATGACCGGGTCTTGGTCATCGCCTGGCCGGTGCGGTCGTTGACGTAGGGGGCGCGTTCCAGCAAGGGATGCGCTGCCGTGTTGGGGCAGGCGTCGCCTTCGGCGATGATGGCCTTCAGCTGGGCCGACAGGCCGGCGGCGTGGCAGGCATCGAGATCGGCCTCGAAATTCAGGGTCTCGATCTCGACCTTGAGGGCGGTGATCTCTTCCCGCAATTCCTCGTTCTCGGCCTTCAAGCGGGCCAGCTCGTCCAAATCAGCCATGGTGTCCTCTTCGGGGCGCTTCTGGGGAAACGCGAAAGGCCGGGACAGACGGCCCGGCCTTTTTCGTCTTCTGGAAATTTGGAGCGGGCGAAGGGATTCGAACCCTCGACCCCAACCTTGGCAATGGTCTGGCTGGGCAAATACGCTAATAATATCAATGACTTGTGTGCCATGATTCTGGCGTGTGCATGGTTTGTGCAATCTGTGATGGTCGGCTTTGACTGCTATTCTCGTGATGCAGCTCCACCCAGATCAATGGTCGATGGCTACCGCTGCTTGTGGATCTGAAGATTCTCGGGAATCTTGGTGGGATGGCGGCATCACCGTACTGGATTTGCTCCATCGCTCAACCTTAGGCAGCGATTGCGTCACGCACCGCTTGGGGGTTTTTGGCTATAACCTTCAGGTAGAGCCGAGCAGCACGTTCTGGACGACGACGCTTCTGCTCCCATGCACGAACAGCGGCAATTTCCAGATGGAAGGTTTCGGCAAAAGCCTCCTGGGTCATATGGAGGGACTGTCTGATTTCCTTGACGTCGACATCATCAGCAACCTGCACCACATGAGTCTTGCCTTCGGCATTGCCCTCCATATGGTCGACCATGAACTGCATCGATTCGAGAAGGTCTTGAGCAACGGTTCCCATGGCATCAGTCTCCTTTTTTCGCCAGGGCTTTGACCCTAGCGGCGAAGGCTGTAACTGCCTTCTTCTCATCTGGCTTCAAATCAGACCGCTCGCCTTTGCCGTAGATGACCAACGCATAGAGCGGATTGTTGTCATCGTAGTAGTAGTAGATCACCCGAACACCGCCAGATTTACCCTTACCCTTGGCAGCGAATCGAATCTTCCGAATGCCACCAGTTCCAGGGATTTCGTCACCTTCATCTGGATTCGCTGCCAGATGGTCGATGACCTCCTTATGCTCATTCGTCGATAGCAGCTTTTCGGCTCGACGGCTAAAAGCAGGAGCCTCAACAACGGTAATCAGCTTGTCCAACATCATGGGGCAAGACTACGCCATTGTCGCAGTCCAGGCAAGCCAAGACTGCGACAATGCCACAGTAAATGGGTTCTGGAAATTTGGGGCTCCCTCGGGATGATAGCCCATTTCTGGAGGAGGGGGCTGACCCTACGACGCAAAATCCAGCAGGTCGTCCATGGTCAATCGCAGCCAACCGTCGACGTCAGGATCGATCTTCAAATTTCCATGGCACGATGGAGATATAGGAACTCAGAAGTTAGCCATGACCTCCAAAATGGGAGCGAAAATTCTCAGGAATCTTCAAGGTCTGCACCACATCCCATCGCCAGTTCATAATTATACAAAAGTAGCAGAATCATCCCAAATGGGACTGTTTTTAGAGAATAACGGGCGTGTACTGTGCCTCAATATATCGTCATTAGCTCTTTTTCGAGGTGTGACATGAGCGTTACATTCAAGATGACAAATGCTTGGTACGGTCATGAACTCCTTGATAATCAGCATATTGAAATTCTGAAATCGCACGATCACATTAAAGATCTTGCGCATGCTGCAAGTTTTGGAGAGCCAATTAGAACCGCTTTATCGGATCTGCATGGGATTCTGATCGAGCACTTCTTCCACGAAGAGTATGCAATAAGGCAACTTCCAGATAATAAGTACAAACATTATGTTGTTCAACACGTACGGTGTCATAATCACATTTTAAACACAATTGAGCAGGTTTGCGATCTTATCAAATCAGATGAAAAGCATGCCATTAAAGCCTATCTATCCGACATGATTACAATGCTGTTAGATAATATGATGAGCGACGACAATAGACTTATTGAGTATTTGATAGACGAAGGAATTGAATTGCAGCCAAGTGATGTATACCCATGTGAATAACTTTTTGTCCGCATCGAGTTATTCAAATGTGGTTGGTATATAAACCAAAAATGAATGCTACTAAATAAATGACATTAGATATTCGCTCGCTCAAAATTCTTCTTGTAGAAGATTGCCCAGCAGAAGCTCGTCTTATGAAGGAGGCTGTGCGGATATCAGGGTATAATTGTATAATTGAACATGTCGAAAACGGTGTTGATGCACTAGAATATTTAGACAACTGGGCAAAAACAGTTGATATAGTGCTGACTGATCTAAATATGCCAAAAATGAACGGCTGGGAACTGCTCAAACATATAAAATCAAGTGATGCTTTATTGCATATACCAGTTGCGGTACTTTCCACGAGTGTATGCAAAAAAGATCGTGATTATTGTGAAATGCATGGCGCTATTTCATATATGGCAAAGCCAATTGATTTTGACGCATATGAAAAAATGATAAGGAGCTTTTTGAATTTATGGGTGGCGATAATTTTTGGTCCTATAAAGCCGTAAAATAGCTAAACACCGTGGCTTTAATTGCCGTTGATGTGCGGTGAAATCTAAAATGGGAGTCCTTCTCCGTCAGCCACGAAGATTCCCAGGAATCTTGGCAACCATCATCAGACGACCTACGACGCAAAATCCAGCAGGTCGTCCATGGTCAGTCGCATCCAACCATCGACGCCAGGATCAATCTCCAAATCCTCTGGCACCATGGTCGGCTTCAACGCCAAGAAATATCCATCCGCTGATGGGGAGCCATATGCTTTCCATCCTCGTTCATGGATGATGGATGCGATGAAATCGGGTGCCCCGGCATACGCCACAGCGATCCCATGGGAATCCTTGAAGGTGATGGTGCCGTCATAGGCGGTATGGATCAGGTGGTTCATGGGGGGAATCCTTGCCCCCACCGTTGAATTCCGGTGGGGGACAATG
>CAJANL010000068.1 GCA_903941105.1 uncultured Rhodospirillaceae bacterium | reverse complement strand
TGATTGCGGGAAGCCTGGTCGCGCAGATAGCGGACATAGCCCTGCACCGCGCCGACAAGGTCGTAGCGGCCGCGCTCGGCCTTGGGGATGGTGCCGTCCCGCCCCAATTGCTGGACCCGCCGTTCGGTGAGGTCGAGCAGCTTGGCGATGACGGCGATGGGCTGGGTGTTGGCCGCCATCTTTGGTGTCCATGATCGGGGTTGGCCGGATCATGGAATGATCAGGATGGCCCGAAGATCGCAATCCTGTGATCGGCAATGGGTGTTGATGTGTCCGGCGATCAGAGCGATGGATGGTTCACGAACAGAGGAGGCCATCATGAACAAGCACATCGCCGAAACCGCCATCGCCGCCAATATCGACGCCCTGGCCTCCCTGATCCGGGAGATGACCGAGCGGATGGACGAGGCCACCGGCTACGTCCGCGACGGCCAGCGAAACGCCGCCATAGGCACCATCATCGACCTCGATCGCATGCTGGCCGACGCCGCTGCCCTGCATGGAGCCGCCCTGGCTCTGCACCGGACCACACCCGCCTGATTGATCGATTTCCCGCACCGCCCTGACCGGCTCAGCCGGCGGGGCTCGAGGTGGTGCAGGCGCGGAATGTCCGCGCCGCCAACTCCGAGGGAACCACCATGGCCACGATCCAGCTTTCCGACACTCAGTCCGTTATCCTGTCCGCTGCCTGCGCCCGCGATAGCGGGCTGGTCCTGCCGATCACCGCATCCTTGAAGGGCGGCGCCGTCGACGTGGTGCTGACCAGCATGATCAAGAAGGGTCTGATCGAGGCGATTCCGGTTGAAGCCGGTGCCCCGGTCTGGCGGGAGGACGAGGACGGAACCCCGCTGACGCTGGTTGCCACGGCAGCCGGCTACATGGCGTTGGGCATTGTCGCCGACACAGGCGCGGACACGGCGCAGGAAGAAGAACCGGCGACGGACATGGCCGACCAGCCGGAAACCACGCCCACGGAGGCCGACAGCGTGAACCCGGCCCGCAAGATCCGCGAAGGCACCAAGCAGGCCACCCTGATCGCCATGCTGGAGCGGCCCGAAGGCGCCACCATTGCGGAGATCATGGAAACGACGGCCTGGCAGCCACACAGCGTCCGGGGCTTTATCGCCGGGGCCTTGAAGAAGAAGCTGGGCCTCAATGTCACCAGCGAAAAGGTCGATGGACGTGGTCGAATCTACCGATTGGAACCTGCCGGCTGACGGCGCTCGATTTCGGTCAGAACCATAAGCGCCAGATCGAGAGCCGGATGGTCCCCGGCTCTCGATGCTCGCTCAACCTGCTGGCGAGCGACTTCGAGAGCGGTTTGACCGTAATGCTCAATCAAATCGTCCGCGCTGCGTGCCACCTGCTCTGGGTCCACCGCCATTCTTCAGCCTATTTCTTCAGCGAAGACGACGCCTTGAACTTGATGGTCGAGGACGCCGCGATCTCGATGGTCTTGCCGGTCCGGGGGTTCCGGCCCTGCCGGGCCGGGCGTTCGGACTTCGAGAAGGTCCCAAATCCAATCATCCGGAAGCGGCCTTCTGACTTCACGCCATCCAGAATGGTGGCTACCAAGGCATCGACAGCTTCGTC
>CAJANL010000067.1 GCA_903941105.1 uncultured Rhodospirillaceae bacterium | reverse complement strand
CGGCAACACCAAGGAGTACGCCGAGTACTACGCCGGCAATCCGCAGGAATACCGCCAGTACATGCGCCTGTTCAACGACATGGTGTCGGCGATCCTGGGCTGCGACAAGCCGGTGGTCTGCCGCGTCAACGGCATGCGCATCGGCGGCGGCCAGGAGATCGGCATGGCGGCCGACTTCTCCATCGCCCAGGATCTCGCCCGCTTCGGCCAGGCCGGCCCCAAGCACGGCTCGGCCCCCATCGGCGGCGCCACCGACTTCCTGCCGGTGATGATCGGCTGCGAGCAGGCCATGGTGTCCGGTTCGCTGTGCGAGCCGTGGTCGGCCCACAAGGCCTATCGCATGGGCATCATCATGGACGTGGTTCCGGCGCTCAAGGTGGACGGCAAGTTCGTCGCCAACCCGCTGGTGATCACCGACCGCATGCTCGACGAGTACGGCCGCTTCGCCCATGGAGAGCCCAAGACCGGCGACGAGCTGGCCGCCGGCAAGGCGCTGATGGCCAAGGGCACCGTCGACCTGTCCATGCTCGACGCCAAGGTCGAGGAGGTCTGCGCCAAGATCCTGATGACCTTCCCCGACTGCTTCACCAAGACCATCCAGGAGCTTCGGAAGCCCAAGCTGATCGCCTGGAACGCCAACAAGGAGAACAGCCGCGACTGGCTCGGCCTCAACATGATGACCGAGGCCCGCACCGGCTTCCGCGCCTTCAACGAGGGTCCCAAGGACGAGCGCGAGATCGACTTCGTCGCCCTGCGTCAGGCCCTGGCCAAGGGGGCGCCGTGGACCCCCGAGCTGATCGAGTCCCTGATCCCCAAGAAGGCGGACTGAGCATGGGCGACTCCGCTCTCAAGGTTTGGCACGACCGCGACGGCACGCTGCTTCGGCTGCGTCTGTCGCGGCCCAAGGCCAACATCATCGATGCCGAGATGATCGCTTTGCTGACCGCCGCCTTCGCGGCGGGCGCCAAGGACAGCCACGTCAAGGCGGTGCTGCTCGACCACGAGGGGCCGCATTTCAGCTTCGGCGCCTCGGTCCCCGAGCACATGCCCGACCAGTGCGAAGCCATGCTGAAGGGGCTGCACGCCCTGGTGATCGCCATGGTCGAGCACCCGGTCCCCATCCTGGTCGCGGCGCGCGGGCAATGCCTGGGCGGCGGGCTGGAGGTGGCGGCCGCCGGGCACTTCCTGTTCGTCGCCCCCGACACCAAGCTGGGCCAGCCGGAAATCCAGCTGGCGGTGTTCGCCCCCGCCGCCTCGTGTCTGCTCCCCGAGCGGATGCCGAGGGTCGCGGCCGAGGACCTGCTGGTGTCGGGCCGCAGCATCGGTGCCGAGGAGGCCGTCCGTCTCGGACTGGCCAATGCGGTGGCCGAGGAGCCTGAAACCGCCGCGCTTGCCTGGTTCGACGCCGGGCTGGTCAAGCATTCCGCCTCTTCGATCCGTTTCGCGGTCAAGGCCGCCCGTCTCGACATGGTCGCGCGGGTCAAAGCCAAGATCGCCGCGGTCGAGGACCTGTATCTCAATGGCCTGATGGCGACCCATGACGCCGTCGAAGGCCTCACCGCCTTCGTTGAAAAAAGGCCGGCCAAGTGGGAGGACCGTTAACCATGCCAGTCGCCGACATCGTCAGCCGCTGCCAATCAATGTACGAAGACCTGAACTTTACCTATGCCCGGGAGTGGAAGGCAGCCCAGCCGGGGCGCAAGGTGGTGGGCTACATGCCCGTCTACGTTCCGCTTGAGATGATCCACGCGGCGGGATGCCTGCCGCTGGGCATCTTCGGCGGTGGCGACCAGATGGAGGTGATCCACGGCGACGCCTATTACCAGAGCTACATCTGCCGCATTCCGCGCTCGACCATCGAACTGGGCGTGACGGGCCGGCTCGACGTGGCCGACGGGATGATCTTCCCCTTCGTCTGCGACGTGATCCGCAACCTGTCGGGCATCTGGAAGATCATGTTCCCGAACGTGTGGTCGAAGTTCTTCGACACGCCGCAGAACTTCGATCCCAGCATCGGCGGCACCTACTACGCCCATGAGCTGCAGGAGTTCCGCGAGGGCCTGGAGACGCTGACCGGCCGCAAGATCACCGACGCCGACATCAAGCGCTCCATCGGGCTCTACAACGAGAACCGCCGCATGGTACGCGAGGTCTACGCCTTCCGTGCCCGCGCCCCGTGGTCGGCCCCGGCCTCGGAGGTCTACCTGCTGATGCGGGCCGGCCTGATGATGGACGTGGAAGAGCATACCCAGATGCTCAAGGACTACATGCGCGAGGCCGCCGCCGAGGATCGTCCGAAGCGCGACAACGTCCGCATCGCCATCTTCGGCTCGTTCTGCGAGCAGCCGCCCTTGAACCTGATCAAGTCGATCGAAATGGCGGGCTGCTATGTGGTCGATGACGACTACTCGCTGGTCAACCGCTTCCTCACCAAGGACGTGCCCACCGACGGTGACCCCGTCATGGCACTGTCGCTGGCCTACCTGACCAGCTCGGTGGAAACCTCCTGCAAATACGTCCCGGTCGAGGAAGACAAGGGCAAGTTCCACATCGCTGCCGTCAAGGAATGCCGGGCCGAGGGCGTCATCTACGCCACGCCGTCCTTCTGCGACCCGGCGCTGCTGGACCGCCCGATGATCTGCTCGCGCCTTTCCGAGGCGGGAATTCCCTACATCGCCTTCAAATACGCCGAAAACTCGGGGCAGATGCAGCCGATTCGTGAGCAGGCAGGCACCTTCGCCGATTCCATCAAGCTGTGGAGCTAAAGCCATGAGCGAAGTCGTCAAGGAACCCTCAATGCTCCTGCAGAAGGAGATGATCGCGCGGAATTACGAAGCGATCACCTCGAAGCACGAGACCGGCCGCAAGATGTCGTCGACGTTCGTTCCGGGCAACCTCAACGAACTGCTGATGTGCTTCGACATCGTCAACAACCTGCCCGAGATCAACGCCATCCAGGCCGGCATGCGCAAGGCCTCGGGCGGCTACATCATGGAGGCCGAGAAGTCGGGCCACTCCGAGGACGTCTGCACCTATGTGAAGGCGGATATCGGCCAGATGGCGCGCGGCAACCTCGCCCCCAACGGCAAGCCGTTCCCCGACCCCGACGTGCTGCTGCTGAGCTATACCGGCTGCTACACCTTCATGAAGTGGTTCGAGCTGCTGCGCGCCGAGTACAAGTGCCCGACGCTGATGCTGCATGTCCCCTACGAGGGCGATGGCCACACCACCAAGAACATGCGCGACTACATCGTCAAGCAGCTCAAGGAGGTGATCATCCCCGGGCTGGAGCAGGTCTCGGGCGTCAAGTTCGACATCGACCGCCTGCGCGGATACCTGCGCGACTCCGCCAAGGCCGAGGACAACCTGGTGTGGTGCCTGGAGCAGGGCAAGCGCAAGCCCTCACCCATCGACTCGTATTTCGGCGGCGTCTACTATATCGGGCCGATCTTCACCGCCTTCCGCGGCACGCCCGACGCCGTGCAGTACTACGAGATGCTGCGCAACGAGGTGCAGAGCCGCATCGACAACAAGCAGGGTCCGCTGACCCCCGACGGCACCTATTTCAACGACCAGAAGTACCGCCTGATCGTCGAAGGCCCGCCCAACTGGACCAACTTCCGCGAGTTCTGGAAGATGTTCTACGACGAGGGCGCGGTGGTGGTGGCGTCGAGCTACACCAAGGTCGGCGGCATGTACGACCTGGGCTTCCGCCACGATCCCGACAACCCGCTGGAGTCGCTCGCCGATTACTGCCTGGGTTGCTACACCAACCGCAACCTGCCGACCCGCGTCGACATCCTCGCCAAGTATGTCGAGGAGTACGAGGCCGACGGACTGCTCATCAACTCCATCAAGAGCTGCAACAGCTTCTCGGCGGGCCAGTTGATGATCATGAAGGAAGTCGAGAAGCGCACCGGCAAGCCCGGCGCCTTCATCGAGACCGACCTGGTCGACCCCCGCTACTTCTCGGCGGCCAACGTCAAGAACCGTCTGGAGAGCTATTTCCAGATGATCGAGCAGAAGCGCCAGGGCTCCAAGTCGGCCGCGTAAAGGGAGTAGACGACAATGCGTTGTTTCATCGGCATCGACCTGGGCTCCACCACCACCAAAGCCGTGGTGATGGACGAGCACACCCAGGTGCTGGGGCGCGGAATCACCAATTCACGCTCCAACTACGACACGGCCGCCGCCGTTTCCAAGCAGGAGGCGCTGGTCGACACCCGCCTCACCCTGTTCCGCCGCGCCTTGGCCGGCGTGCCGGAAGTGGCGGGCCAGGTCGACACCATCATCAGCGACCTGGAGCGGAACTTCCGCCACGTCCAGTTCCTCGAACAGCTCGACGACCTTGAGCAGACCGCGGTCAGCAACATCAAGGGCGCCCGCTTCGCCGGCAAGGAGAAGATCGCCGCCGAATGCATCGCCGAGGTGTTCAAGCGGCTGCGCCTCCGCTCGGAGGAGCTGTTCGCGCCGGGCGTCAAGCGCAAGTCCGACTTCTTCCGCGACCTGGCCGGCGCCGACTTCATGCAGGAAGGCGAGATCGTCGCCCGCGAGGCCGGGTTGTCCTTCGACCTGATCCTCAACGCCTACGACAAGTCCATCATCGAGGTGGAGAACCGCCCGCCGGCCGGCGACATGGAGGGCAAGTTCATCCGGGCGCTGGAGAAGGGCTCCATGGCCAACGACCTGATCGCCGCGCCGGTCAAGTCGGCGCTGGCGATCCCGCTGGAGGAGACCTACGTGGTCGGCACCGGCTACGGCCGCGTCCGCCTGCCCTTCCCCAAGGAGCACATCCGCTCGGAAATCCTGTGCCACGGCCTGGGCGCCCACATGATGTATCCCGAGACCCGCACGGTGCTCGACATCGGCGGCCAGGACACCAAGGGCATCCAGGTGGACCCGGTGGGCATCGTCGAGAACTTCCAGATGAACGACCGCTGCGCGGCGGGCTGCGGACGCTATCTCGGCTACATCGCCGACGAGATGAACATGGGCCTGCACGAGCTGGGTCCGCTGGCCATGAAGTCCAGCAAGTCGGTCCGCATCAACTCGACCTGCACCGTGTTCGCCGGTGCCGAGCTGCGCGACCGTCTCGCCCTGGGCGAAAAGCGCGAGGACATCCTGGCCGGTCTGCACCGCGCCATCATCCTGCGCGCCATGTCGATCCTGTCGCGGGCCGGCGGCGTCAAGGACCAGTTCACCTTCACCGGCGGCGTCGCCAAGAACGAGGCGGCGGTGCGTGAGCTGAGGAAGCTCATCAAGGAGAACTACGGCGACGTGCAGATCAACATCAACCCGGACTCCATCTACACCGGGGCACTGGGCGGCGCCACCTTCGCGGTGCGCGCGGTGGTGAACTGAGACGAAGTGTCATCCCGAGGAGCGAAAGCGACGAGGGACCTCTTCCGGGACCGCCTTTGCGGACGGCGCCGGATGAGGTCCCTCGCTGTGCTCGGGATGACGGGAGGGGCAGAGTCAGCCCCGGATCGCCGCGATGTTGCCGGCGTAGTCCTTGGTTTTGAACACCGCCGAGCCGGCCACCAGGACGTTGGCGCCGGCAGCGATCAGCCGGGGGGCGGTCTCGGGGGTGACGCCGCCGTCCACTTCCAGGTCGATGGCGCGGTTGCCGATCATGCGGCGGATGCGGGCCACCTTCTCCACCTGGGACTCGATGAAGCTCTGCCCGCCGAAGCCGGGATTGACGCTCATCACCAGCACCAGGTCGAGCTTGTCGATGACGTATTCGATGATGCCTTCCGGCGTGGCCGGGTTCAGCGAGATGCCGGCCTTCTTGCCTAAGGACCGGATGATCTGCAGCGAGCGGTCGATGTGGCGGTCGGCTTCGGCGTGCACCACGATGATGTCGGCGCCGGCCTTGGCGTAGTCCTCCAGGAAGGGCTGCGCCGGGTCGATCATCAGGTGGACGTCGAAAGTCTTCTTGGTCCACGGCCGGATCGCCTTGATCACCGGCGGACCGAAGGTCAGGTTGGGGACGAAGTGACCGTCCATCACGTCGATATGGATCCAGTCGCAGCCGGCCTCGTCGATGGCCTTGACCTCGTTGCCCAGCTGGGCGAAGTCGGCGGACAGGATGCTGGGGGCGATCTTGACGGTCATGGATGCGGCTCCTTCGGACAAGAAACCTCCGTCACCCCCGCGAAAGCGGGGGTCCATGCGTCCACATGGATTCCCGCTTTCGCGGGAATGACGAAGGAAAACGGTTAGACGATCTTGGCGTCGAGGTCGCCCTTGGCGTAGCGGTCCGCCATGGCTTCCAGGCCCATCACCTTGATCTTGCTGGCCTGGCCGGCGGTGCCGAAGGCCTCGTAGCGGGCCTTGCAGATGCCGACCATGCCGTTCTGGGCTTCCTTGAAGTACTTGCGCGGGTCGAACTCCTTGCGGTGCTCGGTCAAGAACTTGCGGATGGCGCCGGTGGAGGCCATGCGGAGATCGGTGTCGATGTTGATCTTGCGGACACCGTGCTTGATGCCCTCGACGATCTCCTCGACCGGCACGCCGTAGGTCTGGCCCAGGTCGCCGCCGAAGTTGTTGATGATCTCCAGCCAGTCCTGCGGCACCGAGGAGGAGCCGTGCATCACCAGATGGGTGTTGGGGATGCGGGCGTGGATCTCCTTGACGCGGTCGATGCGCAGCACCGCGCCGGTGGGCTTCTTGGTGAACTTGTAGGCGCCGTGGCTGGTGCCGATGGCGATGGCCAGCGCGTCCACCTGGGTCAGCTTGACGAACTCGGCGGCCTCGTTGGGGTCGGTCAGCATCTGGTTGTGGTCGAGGGTGCCCTCGGCGCCGACGCCGTCTTCCTCCCCGGCCCGGCCGGTCTCCAGCGAGCCCAGGCAGCCCAGTTCGCCTTCCACCGAGACTCCGCAGGCGTGCGAGATGGCGACCACCTGCTTGGTGACGCCGACATTGTAGTCCCAGTCGGCCGGGGTCTTGCCGTCCGACTTCAGGCTGCCGTCCATCATCACCGAGCTGAAGCCCGACTGGATGGCGCGGGCGCAGACGGCGGGCGAGGTGCCGTGGTCCTGATGCATGCACAGCGGCACGTTGGGATAGGCTTCCAGCGCGCCCAGGATCAGGTGGCGCAGGAAGGCCTCGCCGGCATACTTGCGGGCACCGGCGGAGCCTTGGAGGATCACCGGGCTGTTGGTGGCCTCGGCAGCCTCCATGATCGCCTTGACCTGTTCCAGGTTGTTGACGTTGAAGGCCGGGATGCCGTAGCCGTTCTCGGCCGCGTGGTCGAGAAGCTGGCGCATCGTAACGAGAGGCATTGTCTTGGTTCTCCTTCCAGGCGTTTCTGTCGTCCTCGGCGAACCTAGAGCCGGGCCATGGCCGCATCGGCGACCGCGCGGGCGGTGATGCCGAAGTGCTCGTACAGCTTGTCGGCCGGCGCCGAGGCGCCGAAACCGGCCATGCCGATCACCGCTCCGTCCAAGCCGACATAGCGCTCCCACCCGAAGGTGCCGAGCGCCTCGACGGCGACACGGACGGTCCCCTCGCCGAGGACTGCCGAACGATACTCCTTCGACTGGCGGTCGAACAACTCCCAGCAGGGCATCGAGACCACGGCGGCGCCGATTCCCTTCTCGCCCAGCAGCTTCTGCGCCGCCATGGCCATGCTCACCTCGGAGCCGGTGGCCAGCAGGGTCACCTGGCGCTTGCCCATGGCTTCGGACAGCACATAGCCGCCCTTGGCGGTCAGGTTCTCGGTGCCGGCCTCGCGCAGCGTCGGCAGGTTCTGGCGCGACAGGGCGAACACGCTGGGGCCCTTGTCGTTGTCGAGCGCCGCTTCGTAGGCCTCCATGGTCTCGATGCCGTCGCAGGGGCGGAACACCAGGACGTTGGGGGTGGCGCGCAGCGCGGCGATGGTCTCGATCGGCTGGTGGGTGGGGCCATCCTCGCCCAGGCCGATCGAGTCGTGGGTCAGCACGTAGAGCACGCGCCGCTCCATCATGGCGCTCATGCGCAGCGCCGGCCAAAGGTAGTTGGCGAAGATCAGGAAGGTGCCGCCATAGGGGATGAAGCCGCCATGCAGCGACAGGCCGTTCATCATCGAGGCCATGCCGTGCTCGCGCACCCCGTAGTGGATGTAGCGGCCGGAATAATCGCCGGGCTTGATGGAGGGCTTGCAGGCCTTGGTGTCGGTCAGGTTCGAGTGGGTGAGGTCGGCCGAGCCGGCGATCATCTCGGGGATGGCGGCGGTGAGGACCTCGAGGCACTCCTGGCTGGCCTTGCGGGTGGCCCAGCTGGGCTTCTCGGCAGCGACCTTCGCCTTGAAGTCGGCGACGACCTTCTTCCAGCCGGTGGGCAGGGTGCCGGCGGTGGTGCGCAGGAATTCGGCCTGCTGGGCGCCCGACAGCGCCTTGAAGCGGCCTTCCCAGGCCTTGCGCTCCACCGAGCCGCGCGCGCCGGTCTTGCGCCAGGCGTTCAGCACGTTGGCGGGGATCTCGAACGGAGCATAGGGCCAGTTGAGGGCGGACCGCGCGCCGGCGATTTCATCGGTGCCCAGCGGCGCGCCGTGGGTCTTCTCGCTGCCCGCCTTGGTGGGGGCGCCGAAGCCGATCACGGTGCGGCAGGCGATCATGGTGGGGCGGTCGCTCTTCCGGGCCTTGGCAATGGCCTTCTCGATGGCCTTGTGGTCGTGGCCGTCCACCTTCAGGGTGTTCCAGCCGGACGCCTTGAAGCGGGCGGCCTGGTCGTCCGAAGTGGTCAGCGCGGTGTCGCCGTCGATGCAGATGCTGTTGTCGTCCCACAACACCACCAGCCGGTTCAGCTTCAGATGGCCGGCCATGGAGATGGCCTCCTGGCTGATGCCCTCCATCAGGCAGCCGTCGCCGGCGATGACGTAGGTGTGGTGGTCGACGATCTTCTCGCCGTAGCGGGCGTTCATCATGCGCTCGGCCAGCGCGAAGCCGACGGCGTTGGTGATGCCCTGGCCCAGCGGCCCGGTGGTGGTCTCGGCGATGGCGACATGGCCGAACTCGGGGTGGCCGGCGGTGCGGAAGCCGAGCTGGCGGAAGTTCTTCACCTGCTCGATGTCCATGTCCTCATAGCCGGTCAGGTAGGCCAGCGCGTAAAGCAGCATGGAACCATGGCCGGCCGACAGGATGAAGCGGTCGCGGTCGGCCCAGCGCGGCTGGTTCGCGTCGAACTTCAGGAACTTGGTGAACAGCACCGCGGCCACGTCGGCCATGCCCATGGGCATGCCGGGATGCCCCGACTTCGCCTTCTCGACCGCGTCCATGGCGAGGAAACGGATGGCGTTCGCCATCTCGGCGGTGGAAGCCTTGGCGGTGGCCTTGGCGGACAGTGCGGTCATCGATGATTCCTTTTTTCGATGGACGTTTGGCGGAGGACGTTGGCGGGCCGTTGGCAGCCCTGATTTGTGGCCATAGTGGCTGTCGCGGTCAAGCAGCGGAACACCCACCCGGATAAGCCCTGGAAATCTTGTGGATAGGCCTGTGCCTACCCCACGGGGTGGCAAATGGGCAGATATTGCAAGTGCGAAGACACTCGGGGTGGGGCCTGCCTACCCGGTTTTTGAGGCTAGGCGAAGGCCTTGTAGGCGATCAGCGTGAAGGTGTCCTTGACGCCCGGCAGCTTCTGCGCGGTATCGACCACGAACTGGCCGATATCCGTGCCGTCTTCGAGATAGCACTTCAGCATGAGGTCGTATTGACCGGAGATGGAATGGACCTCGGACACCTGCTCGATGTCGACGGCCTCGTCCGCCACCTCGTAGGCGCGGCCCAGTTCGCATTTCACCATGACGAAGATGGTCTGCATCTTGCCTCCGTGTGCGACGCCTACTCGTCGGCCTCGGCTTCGTCGCGGCTGGAACTGCGGACGGGGAGCGGCGGCACGGCGCGGGCCATGAAGTCCGGCATGTGGTCGCCGAATCCGATGACGTCGTCGTCGTGCATCATCTCGCCGATGCCCAACTCGTCGATGCGGCCACGGCGGCCACCACCGCGGCGGCCACGGTCGTCGCGACGGCGCGGCTCGTCCCGGCCGGGGCGGCTGTCGCGGCGCGGCTCACGGCGGGGTTCCTCATGACGCGGTTCGGCACGGGCGGCCTCGCGGCGCGGCTCACGCTCGCGGCGGGGCTCCTCGACACGCTCGGGGCGGGGCTCCTCGGCGCGGACCTCTTCAACGCGCTCGGCGCGGGGCTCGCGGCCCTTGCGGGGTTCGGCGGAACGGTCACGGCCACGGCCGCCACGCTCCTTGCGGGGCTCGTCGTCCTTGCCCTTGCCGCCGCTGCGACCGCCACGGCCTCGGCCGCGAGCCGTCATGTCCAGTTCGAGGGCGGGGACGCCTTCGACCTCGATGCGCGGGATGGGGTTGCCGATCAGCTTCTCGATGGCGGCGACGAACTTGCCGTCATCGGGGGTGGCGATGGTGAAGGAATGCCCCTCGCTGCCGGCGCGGCCGGTGCGGCCGATGCGGTGGACGTAGTCCTCGGCATGGATGGGAACATCGAAGTTGAAGACGTGGCTGACTTCCTTGACGTCGATGCCGCGGGCGGCGACGTCGGAGCACACCATCAGGCGCGCCTCGCCCTTCTTGAATTTTTCCAGCGTTTCGTTGCGGGCCGACTGGGCCATGTCGCCATGCATCTGGACGGCGTCCATGCCGTGCTTCTTCAGCGACTTGTAGAGCACGTCCACATCGCGCTTGCGGTTGCAGAAGATGAAGGCGTTCTTGACGTTCTCGATGCGGATGATGTGACGCAGCGTCTCGCGCTTGTCGATCTCCTCCACCACCGCGAGTCCCTGGATCACGGTCGCGGCGGCAGAGGTGCCGGGCGAAGCGGTGATTTCCTTGGGGTTCATCAGGAAGGCGTCGGCGAGGCGGCGGATTTCCGGGCCAAGCGTCGCCGAGAAGAACAGGGTCTGGCGGATCTTGGGCAGCAGCGACACGATGCGCTCGACGTCGGGGATGAAACCCATGTCGAGCATGCGATCGGCTTCGTCGATCACCAGCACCTTGACGTCGTTCAGCAGGATGCGGCCGCGCTCGAACATGTCGAGCAGGCGGCCCGGCGTGGCGATCAGCACGTCGACGCCGCGATCCAGCAGCGCAACCTGGTCCGACATGGACTCGCCGCCGATGATCAGGGCCTTGTTGAGGCGGTGATACTTGCCGTACTTGTCGAAGTTTTCCGCCACCT
>CAJANL010000066.1 GCA_903941105.1 uncultured Rhodospirillaceae bacterium | reverse complement strand
TGACCTTCGGGTCCATCTGCTGGTTTGGAGGGGAGCAATGGTTCACGCTCTGGCCGCCCAACTGGGGATGCATTCGGACATTTCTCCGAGCAATACCCAAGGCCCTGTTACTACCGCTGCGAACGAGGATGCGCCGAATTGGCCGTCCGATGAGAACGGCAAGGACTATTACGTCTCGCGCAACGGTGTGAAATACGCCGGCACGCATTTGCTGATCGACCTGTGGGGCGCCAGCCGGCTCGATGATATCGAGCTGGTCGAGCAAGCGCTGCGCGAGTCGGCGATCGTGGCGGGGGCAACCATCCTCCACTGCCACCTGCATCATTTCCAGCCCAATGGCGGGATCTCCGGGGTGCTGGTCCTGGCCGAATCCCACATCTCCATCCATTCGTGGCCGGAGCGGGGCTATGCCGCGCTGGACGTCTTCATGTGTGGCGAGTGCGACCCGTATATGGCCATCCCCATCCTCAAGGCCGCATTCAAGCCGGATTACGTGACGTTGTCCGAAAATAAGCGGGGGCTGACTCCGTGACGTGGTTCCAGGAAGGACTGTACGACCACTGGCAGCAGGCCTTCAAGGTCACCAAGGAACTGTATCGTTCGGAAGGGGGGTTGCAGGAAATTGTCCTGTTCGAGACCCCCCAATTCGGCC
This sequence comes from uncultured Rhodospirillaceae bacterium, assembly GCA_903941105.1. Taxonomy (GTDB): domain Bacteria; phylum Pseudomonadota; class Alphaproteobacteria; order Rhodospirillales; family Magnetospirillaceae; genus CAJANL01. The sequence goes on along the minus strand of CAJANL010000066.1, from coordinate 2,265 downwards.
GCGTTCTGGCACTGGACGGGGTGATCCAGGTCACCACCGGCGATGAATTCGTCTATCACGAGATGCTGGCCCATCTGCCCATCTACGCCCACGGCAACGTGCGGACCGCCTGTGTGGTGGGGGGCGGTGACGGTGGCATGCTGCGCGAGATCCTCAAGCACCCCACCGTCGAGAAGGCGGTGCTGGTGGAAATCGATGCTGGAGTGGTCGAGTTCTGCCGCGAACACATGCCCTCGGTCAGCAACGGTGCCTTCGACGATCCGCGCGTCGAGGTGATCATCGCCGACGGTATCGAGTTCATGGCCACGACCGACCGGCGCTTCGACCTGATCGTGATCGATTCCACCGACCCCATCGGTCCCGGCGAGGTCCTGTTCACCGAGAGCTTCTATAAGAATTGCGCCCGCTGCCTCACCGAGGAAGGAATCGTCGTCAACCAGAACGGCGTCCCCTTCCTGCAGGGCGACGAGGTCACCGCCACTTATCGGCGGCGTAAGCCCCACTTCACCGATGTCGGATTTTTCGTCGCCGCGGTTCCCACCTATGTCGGCGGCTTCATGGCCTTGGGCTGGGCCAGCCTGTCGCAGCGCCCGCGCTCGGAGACCTTCGAGACCATCGCCCGCCGTTTCGCGGCCGCCCCGGTAGCTACCCGTTACTACACCCCCGCCATCCATCAGGCGGCCTTCGCCCTGCCCAAATTCGTGCAGGACCTGATCACAGACTGGCAATAGTGTCTTTGACAGGGAAAGGCGCTGCCTTCTCACCCGAGGTGGTGGCATATTTTCCTGCCTATTGTTTAAACAAGTGCGGCGACTTGCCTGTGAAGTGGGCGGGTGTAAGCGGTGCTGCCCTGTAAGATGGGTTCTTCATCGGGAGAAATTGTAATCTCCTTGCGTCGACTGCTTATGTTTGAGATTGTTTTGTCTTCGAACAATTGTGTTTCAGCTATATTGAGAGCGCAGGGGCGGCTATGATTGCACAAGTACGCATGGGAAGGCGGCTCGCCTTCCTGACTGTTGTGATGGCCGCATTCCTGGTGGCAGTGAGTGGTCTTGGCATCTCTGGCATGTCGTCGATTCTCGGCGGGCTGAAGACGGTCTACGAGGATCGCACGGTGGCTCTCGTTCAACTGGGGCAGGTCATTGACGGTATTCATCAGGTGCGCATTCGCGGCCTAGTGATTTCCCACGCGACAAGCCGTCTCGAGATTGAGGCGGCGGTCGCCCAGATCGGACGCTATGAGGCCGACATCGACAAGGTGTGGGCCGAGTATATGGCCACCTATCTGACCGACGAGGAAAAGAAGCTGGCGGCGGGCTTCGCTTCGACCCTGGCTGAATTTCGCAATGCCCGCAAATTGACGGCGCAGAAGGCCCTGGCCGGCGATTCCGCCGGGGCGCTGGCCAACTTCAATGGTGATGCCGCGACGAAGTACGATGCCGCCCTGACAGCCTTGAAGGCGCTGATCGGGCTGCAGGAGCGGGTCGCCCGGGAGGAATACACCATCGGCACCGAGACCGCCACTCACAGCATGCGGCTGTCCATGATCGCCACCGGCTTGGCGCTGGTGCTGGGTATTGGTCTGGCGATCGCCATCACCCGTTCCATCACTGTCCCGTTGTCGGCGATCCTCGGCGCCATGGACCGCCTGACCCGCAACGATCTCACCGTCGAGATCGTCGGCCAGGAGCGCAAGGATGAGGTCGGCGACATCGGCCGCGCCGTCCAGGTGTTCAAGCAGAACGCCATCGACAAGCAGCGCATGGAGGCCGACCAGAAAGCGGCAGCCGAAGCCCAGCGCCAGGCCGAGGAGGCGCAGCGCGTACGCGAGGCCGCCATCGTCGCCGAGGTGGCCGAGGTCGCCCGGGCGGCATCGGGCGGTGACCTGGACCGTCGCATCGACCTCAGTGGCAAGGACGGTTTCCTGCTGACCCTGTGCCAAGGTATCAATGGATTGCTGGCCACCACCGGCACCGCGTTGGGGGATGTCGCCTCGGTGCTGGGGTCGGTGGCGCAGGGTGATCTCACCAAGCGCATCACCGCCGCGTACGGCGGCGTGTTCGGCCGTTTGAAGGGCAACGTCAACCAGACCGCCGACAAGCTGTTCGAGATCGTCACCAACATCAACCGCGCCGCTGGCGCCATCGGCTCCGCCGCCTCGGAAGTGGCGGCCGGCTCGCAGGACCTCTCCGAGCGCTCCGAGCAGCAGGCCTCCAACCTGGAGGAGACGGCGGCCTCCATGGAGGAGCTGGCGGCCACGGTGCG
>CAJANL010000065.1 GCA_903941105.1 uncultured Rhodospirillaceae bacterium | reverse complement strand
CTTCACTCAGTTCGGCATCGAAGTCCTACAGCAGATCATCAGTGATCAGCGGGCTGCCGGCAGGGCACCGCCACCGGCCAAATCGACAGGGTAGCACCTGCGGTGCTCACCGGATGCAGACCCACCTGGCGGCCAATTCGTCGTCCACATCGACGCCCTGCACGGCAATCCCTATGACGGTCACACCCTGAAGGCCGCCGTCGAGGGCGCCGAAGCCTGGACTGGCGTCACCGCCAAACGCATTTACGTCGATAAGGGCTACCAGGGCCACGGACTCGACCGCTTCAAGGTCTGGAAGTCCGGCAACAAAGCCCGCACCGAAGCCATCCGCCGCGACCTGCGACGGCGATCCGCTATCGAACCCGTTATCGGCAACATGAAGAATGACGGCCTGCTCGACCGCAATTACCTCAAGGGCAAGGACGGAGACCGTATCAACGCCATCCTCGACGGCGCCGGCCACAACTTCCGCCTCCTGCTCAAGTGGCTGAGGCTTCTTGATCGTGGGATGGATCATGCCGCTGACCAGCAACCGTCAGACCGCCGTGGCGCCGGCTTGATCGCCGGCTGCGGCTATTTGACGGACGACGGCCATATCCGCTGGCCGATCCGCGACAGCCGTCCCGATAACCGATAGACAAAGCGGCGCTGGTCGCCTCCCAGCTTCTGGTAGGCGGTATGCCTGACCAGGCGAGCGGTGCGTTTGCCGGTCCGAGTCCGCAAGAAGCCCAACACCAAGATATTCTTGGTCAGCCATGCGCCCAAAATAATCAGGGCATGCGCGATGGCGCCCTTGGCGGCGACGCCGAGGGCTAGGAGAAGTATGGCGGCGATTATACCTGTGATCATGCCCCGCCCGCTGGTGATCGACCACAAACCTGGCGGGCCTCCCGTGGACGGACGGCACGGCAGCGGATCGTTGTTCCGGCGATTGTGGCGACGCAGGCCATGCCCGTCAATCAGGAATGCCCGGTCTCCCTGGGTAATCGGGGGGCGACGATTGGTTCCCCGCTCAAGACCGCCAATCCCGCGCCAGCCCTGCCCCCGATTGCCCGGACCCGCCGCCGCTTTGCCGCATTTAATGCACGCTTGACACAGCGGCACAATTTTGGCGATATTCGCGAATGCGAATGGATTGCAACGGAGGCCCCTATGACCCATAGCATGCCCAATGGCGACGTCCCGGTGGCGGGGCAGACGGCGGTGCGTTCCGCTATGGTGGGGTCGGGAGCTGCCGTTGCCGCCGGTACGGCCAAGGCGACGGGCTGGCTGGCTCTTGGCAAGGTGGCGGCGGGCGCCGGCGCCATGTCCATTGCCATGAGCCCGCTCGGCGCCGGGTTGGCGGTGGGCGTCGTGGCCTCGTTGCTGTGGGGGGCCAATGCGGTGCGGCACAGGCGGACGGGCAACATCTATTTCGGCAAGGGATGACGGCCGGCACCGGGCCGGCGGACGGATGCCCCCGGCGACAGCGGGGGGCTATTCGCCTTCAGTCTCGGCTAACGGCAGCGCGAAGATCTCGAATTTATGGCCGACGAGACGGTAGCCGAGCTTTTTGGCAATTTCATTTTGCAGGGCTTCCATCTCGGCGTTGGTAAAGTCGATGATCTTCCCCGACTTCAGGTCGATGAGGTGGTCGTGATGGGTTTCGGCGGATTCCTCGTAGCGGGTTCGGCCTTCACCAAGTTCCAGGCTGTCCAGGATATTCATTTCGGCATAAAGGCGGACCGTCCGATAGACGGTCGCCAGGGAAATACGCCGATCGATGGCGGTAGACCGGTCGTAGACTTCTTTGACGTCGGGATGATCCATCGCTTCCGACAGAACTTTGGCGATGACCCGCCGTTGGTGGGTCATTCGGATGCCCTTTTCCAGGCACTTTTGTTCGGTCCGTGAGGTCATGGGCGGTTGAACCTATGATCTTGCTGCCGGAGGCCGCGCCTCTGGTGTGGCGCCGACATTCCGTGATGGCGCTTGTTGCTGGTGTCAAGCGAGGTCGCGCGGCACCAGCCGATCAGATCGGCGGGATGAGAATGGTTCCACCCGGGGCCTTGCGCCGGGTCACCGAGAAAAAGCCGGCAACGCAGACGACGCCGAACGCCGCGACCACTGCGACCCCAAGGGCCGGGCCGACGGTGACGGCCAGTGGCACGCCGAGCGTAGCGCCGACCGCGGCTGTCGACGTCTTAAGATTCATTAGCCAAAATGCGGAACCTGTCATCCGCCCCCCCCCTTCCCAACACCTGAACCCAGCTTTAATTAAGCACATGGGTTGTGGGGCGGTCAATAGCACTTGCGAAAGGGGGGGGGGGTCAATAAGTGCTGAG
>CAJANL010000064.1 GCA_903941105.1 uncultured Rhodospirillaceae bacterium | reverse complement strand
GCGTCGCCGGTTGCCCAGGTGGGTCAACAGGAGACCTCCCACGCGCGCCCGCCGCCAGCTACTTGACGAGCGCTGCGGGCGCGCGGGGGCCCCTCCTATTGACTACCTGGACAACCAGCTATTCCACCAACAGGGGGGGGGTCAAAATTGGACGCCGATTCGGGGTTCAAGGGGGGTCAATTTTCGACGCCGATTGACATCCAAGGCCTCCAGCCAATCGACGGGCCCCATGGCAGGATCTTTCATTTCGTCCAGCCAAGCGCCAGCCGTCTCGGCCTCGCCCGCAGCCAGCATGAATTCCCGCACCAAATCGCTGGTCGTTGCGGGGCCGAATTCGATCCGCCAGCACACCCAAGCCAGCATGGCCTCCAGCGCAAGACGAAACGTCTGCCGGACCTGCACTGTCCGCCACGCGCGAAGGACAGGCACAAGCTCAGGCGGGGCCACGAAGTCGGTAGGCGCGCCGCACATCGTCCGCCGCAGCTCGGCCACCGACGGGTCGCCGCCCAGGTGGCGGAATGCCGCGAGCACCAGCGCCACGCCGTCGCGGCGAGCCTTGGGCGCAGTTTCGCCTGCCATCGCCTCCACCATCGCCTGCTGCTCGGTTTCGGTCGGCTCGCAGAGTGCCCAAGCCTCGCCCCACTCGGCGGCATCAGTAGATGCGACCGCCACTTTGCCGAATGATGAGAAGGCGGGATGATCCAGATACGGCGCCATCGCTTCGTCCATCGCCGCCAGGGCGTCCTGCACCAACTCGGTCGGCGCCAGTGCACCGCTTCCGTCGAGCGCTGGCTGCAGCCAGTGGAAGGTCTTGAGCGCGGAGCCGTAATTGACCGGCGCCGACAGTGCCGTCGAGTACGTCCTACCGCCCTTGCGCTGCTCCCACCTCTTGCCGCCGAACGTGTAGGAATCCTCGCCGAGCAACTCCGCCAGCACATCGCGCCCCGGGAGGCCGGAATCCCTATCCCGCAGGAATTGCGACCAAGCGTAGATCACTTCGATCCGCGCCACGAAGTCCTCCAACACAGACATGGGGATTGAGGCCTTGCCCTGCTTCTGCGCGATGAGGCCGGCACGCCGCCAGGCCCATGTGACCACCGTGAAGGGCCGGATGTGCGCGGCGGCGTTGTTGATGCCGGGGAAGACCTTGTCCATGAGGTCGAAGTTGATCTGCCGCAGGCCAAGCGGATCGACGCCGCCCAGGGCGATCTTGGATTCCGCGGTCAGGGCCGGTTCCGAGGTTGCCGCCGCGGCTTCGATGAGGTCTTCAATCGTCGCCATCACACTTCCTCGCCAAGGAGGATGAGCTCCTTGCAGCAATTCGCGGTCCGCGCCACGCCGATATTCGACAGCGCGTCCGCGTCCGCGTCGGGCAGCGTCATGTGATGCTTGGGGCAGGTGGCCGCGCAGCGGGACAGGTAGTGCATCCTGCGGCGATCCGCGGTGGTAGCCTTGGCCAGCTCGTCCCAATCACGCAGGCCGGCCAACGCCGGGAAGTCGGCCTTATCGACAGCGCCGGGAGGCGTCTGCCAGTAGGCGGCGACCTCCTCGTGATAGGTCCGGATGCCTTGGATGGCCGCCCAGAGCGTTGCGCTATCGAGGTTCGGCGCAAGAACCCGCACGAAGCCCCGGACGAACTCCATGTCGGGCGGCCCGCTGGCAATCGGAACTCCGAGGCGCAGCAGCCGACGCCTGGCACCGCGTAGAGCTGCTGATTTGCTCGCCCCCTGTTTCCGAGCGGTCGCTACAAGCACGATCCCTGCCATTGCCATTCCGTCGCTATCCGGAATGTCGGCATCGGCCATCGCCATCAGCAACCGATCGAGATAGCGCTCGACCTGTCCTTCGGGCAGACGCAAGCGCTCGCATACGTATTGAGTGATTTGCACTGCCGCGCCCAGGTCGCACCGGCCGTCGTCCTCGCCCAGCAGCTTGTCGAAGAGCCGGTCGAAGCGCTCGGTGGCATTGCTTATACCGTCGTCCACACCCTTATTCGCGACTGCGGGCGTCGATGGTTCATCTTCGTCTTCCCCGGGGTCTTCGCCACTGTGGGCGACTTGAATGGAGCTCCCAGGCGTGGTGAAGGCGGCCCACACTTGCACCATGAACCGACGCCAACCGGCGCCCTCTTCGGAACCCCCAGGACCGCGGCTGGTGATCACCGGCTGCGGATCGACAAGCCCGGCCACAGAAGCGATTGCGTTGGTCCTCTCGGTGGGCGGGCCGCCATGGCTGCCGCTGACACGCGACTGCAGATGCTCGGGATGATCGTGGAACCACGTCATCACGGCGGCGACATCGTCGGGTGTATCGTTCCCGGCGATCAGCGCCAGCAGCCGCGCTGCGACCGGACCGGCGCGCCGCGTGATCGCGCCGATGTCGGGGAAATGGACCAGGCCTTCCGCAATCCGGCCGTCTGCGGAGGATTGCAGTCGGATCACCAGGCGCCGAGCCCGCCATCCCTCCATCTCGAGGCTGCGGGTCGCCACCGCAAAATGGCCATCGGCCGACACGGTGGTGGTGGCGAGGCGCAGCGGTCCCGAGCCGGTCAGATCGAGCAATTCGGCCTCGCCCGCAGGGAACCCGGTGAGCACCTGCCCTTCGAGCACGTCACCGCTCATCTCGGCGCGCAAGATGCCGATCTCCGCTTCCGCTTCGGCATCATCATCGGCGGCCACCACGTCGGCATGGAGGGGCTCGGCCGGCGACAGCCGCCAGCCGACGCTCGGCTCTCGAAGGATACGCACCACCGACAGCTCAATGTTGCGTCCGTGCGTCAGGGCGGCAAGTGTGCCGTTGGCGCTGCCCGACATGATGAGCCGTCCCCGCCGGCAGACTACCTCGAAGACCTTGGCGTGAAGCGGCCGGCGGGACTCTTCGAGAGGCTCCACGGTCACAGCACGGATCGGCGTCTTGGCCTGCGTGGGCCAAGCCATCCCCGCCGCGCTGGCGACAGAACCGGTCGGATGCGCGTGGATATTGACGTGATCGAGCCCCATTGCGCCCCGGAGCGCGTCGATCGCCGCCCCTCCATCGAAGAATGGCGACGCGATGGTCAGGCGGCGCGCACCGCCCAGCTCGTCAGCGAAACCCGCCAACTGGTCGATGATCGCCCCTTCCAGGGAAGAGACAGCGCGGATGGATCCGGTCCTGGCCGCGCCGGCAGCCCGACGCCGCAGATCGTCGGCCATCGACCCGCAGGGCCCGATCGCTGCATGGCGTGCGGTATCTGTGGTGCCCAGCGCTTCGAGGAACGCTGCCACATCATCGAAGACGTCGGCGGCGAAGCTGGGATGGAGATGCTCGGCGCATTCCAGATTGCCGCCGTAGCCTCCCGCGGTAAGGTTGCCTGAACCAATGATCAGGTGGGCATCATCCTCTGCGACCAGCGCCGTCAGCTTCGCGTGGAGGCAATACCCTCTGTCGACGGCAACTGGCTCGACTTGGTAAGAGCGGCCGGCTTGGCGTGCGCCATGCTCGGAGAGAGCCGCGCGCACTCCGGCGATATCCGCGAGGACGAATGTCCGATCGACGCCGCCATTGACCAGTGCGCTCAGGACCACCGCCTCGAAATACGCCAAGCTCAGCGAGTAAGTGGTAAAGAGGGCGGAGTTCCAGTGTCGAGCGCCCAGCAGGTCAAGCGTGGAGAAGCTACGCATTCGGTGCCATCCATTCCATGCTGTCCCCCTTATCGACGGCGGGAATGCTACCAGCACAGAACGCTCGTGCAAAGGACGTCTAAGGCGTCCTGGCTTTGAACTGATGATTGCATGCTCGGGCGAAGTCAGCTGTGGAGCCGGTTGTAGGCAGTCGGAGCGAATTGCCTACAACGGCCGTCGTGGGTACCAAGCCAAGCGACAAAAAGAAAGGGCCGGATGGGACTCGTCGCCACCACCCGGCCTTTAATCTTATTTCCCAGGCGGTTGTGCCGCCTTCCTCAGATCAGGCCCCCTCCACAGGTATCGCGAACGCCTGGCCCCATGGGGTGGCCCTTTCTAATAAACAGCGAATGCGGCCAGCCTATCTGGGCAGCTCGCTCGCCCCCATCAGGAACTCATCCACCGCGCGGGCGGCCTGGCGGCCTTCGCGGATGGCCCACACCACCAGGGACTGGCCGCGGCGCATGTCGCCGCAGGCGAAAACCTTGGGGTTGGAGGTCTGGTAGCGCTCGGTATCGGCCTTGACGTTGCCGCGGCCATCACGCTCGACGCCCAGTTGCTCCAGCATACCCTCGTGCACCGGATGGACGAAGCCCATGGCCAACAGCACCAGATCAGCCTCCAGCTTGAAGCCGGTGCCGGCGATCGGCTGGAACTTGCCGTCGACCTCGACGCAATCCAGCCCCGTCACCGTGCCATTCTCGCCATGGGCCGCGACAGTGGATACCGACCAGCGACGCTGGCAGCCCTCGTCGTGCGACGACGAGGTGCGCAGCCGGTTGGGCCATAGCGGCCAGGTGACCGACTTGTCCTCCTTGGCGGGAGGCTTGGGCAGGATCTCGATCTGGGTGACCGAGGCGGCGCCCTGGCGATTGGAGGTGCCGACGCAGTCGGCACCGGTATCGCCGCCGCCGATCACCACCACCCGCTTGCCGGTGGCAAGAATATCGGCGCTCCCCACCGGCTCGCCGGCAATGCGGCGGTTCTGCTGGGTGAGGAAGTCCATGGCGAAATGAACGCCGGCCAGGTCGCGCCCCGGCACGGCCAGGTCACGCGGCTTCTCGGAGCCACCCGACAGCACCACCGCGTCGAAGCCGTCGAGCAGCTCGCCGGCGGGAACGGTGACGCCGACATGGGCATTGGTACGGAACTCGACGCCCTCGGCCCGCATCTGGGCGGCGCGGCGGTCGATGATCGCCTTATCGAGCTTGAAGTCGGGAATGCCATAGCGCAGCAAACCGCCGATGGTGGCGTTCTTCTCGAACAGCACCACGGCGTGGCCGGCGCGGGCCAACTGTTGGGCGGCGGCCATACCGGCCGGCCCGGAGCCCACCACCGCCACCGTCTTGCCGGTGCGCGGCTTGGAGGTATCGGGAACCACCCAGCCCTCGGCAAAGCCACGATCGACCACCGCCTGCTCGATGGTCTTGATGGCCACCGGAGCGTCATCGAGGTTCAGCGTGCACGACGCTTCGCACGGCGCCGGACAGACGCGGCCGGTGAATTCGGGGAAGTTGTTGGTGGAATGCAGCGCCGCCAGCGCCTCCTCCCAGCGGTCGCGATAGACCAGATCGTTCCAGTCCGGGATCATGTTGTTGACCGGACAGCCCTGATGGCAGAACGGAACGCCGCAGTCCATGCAGCGGGCACCCTGGCGCTTCAGCTCGTCGTTGGACAGGGGCTGAGTGAACTCGCGGTAATGCTTGACGCGCGCCTCGGCCGGCTCATGGCCGGGAGTGACGCGGGCGAACTCCTTGAAACCGGTCGCCTTGCCCATATCAGCGCCCTCCCCCGGCAACCGCCTTGGGTACGGCGGCCTTCTGCATTTCCTCCAGGGCGCGCCGATAGTCCACCGGCATCACCTTGACGAATTTGGGCATGAAATATTCCCAGTTGAGCAGGATGTCGTGGGCCCGCTTCGAGCCGGTGAAGTGGCGGTGGTTACGCAGCATGGCACGGATGCGCGAGGCATCGTCGCGGGTCATGTCGCGCATGACGTCCACCAGACCGTGTCCCTCCAGGTCGTTGCACTGGCCCTCGTGGCGGCAGTTGGCCTCTTCCTCGGCCGCCACCGGTTCCAGATCGACCATGGCGAGGTTGCAGCGCTTGTCGAAGTCGCCGGCCTCGTCCAGCACATAGGCGACGCCGCCCGACATGCCGGCGGCGAAATTGCGGCCGGTCTGGCCGATCACCAGGACGCAGCCGCCGGTCATGTACTCGCAGCCATGGTCGCCGACGCCCTCGACCACCGCGATGGCACCCGAATTGCGCACGGCGAACCGCTCGCCGCCGACGCCGCGGAAATAGCACTCGCCCTCGATGGCGCCGTAAAGCACGGTGTTGCCGACGATGATATTGTCCTCGGCGACCAGCTTGGAGGTCTTGGGCGGATAGATGGCGATGCGGCCACCCGAGATGCCCTTGCCGACATAGTCGTTGGCCTCGCCCTCCAGCTCCAGCGAGACGCCGCGGGCCAGGAAGGCGCCGAAGCTCTGGCCGGCGGTGCCGGTGAGCTTGATCTGGATGGTGTCGGCAGGCAGGCCGGCATAGCCATGGGCCTTCGCCACCTCGCCCGACAGCATGGTGCCGACGGTCCGGTCGACGTTGCGCACCTTGGTGTCGATCTTGACCGCCTTGCGCGAGACGATGGCCGGCTGCGCCTTGGCAATCAGCTCACGATCGAGCACGGCGTCGATGTCGTGCTCCTGGGTCTCGCAGTTGTAGACGGCGACGCCCGGCCCGGCCGGCATCTTGTGGAACAGGCGCGAGAAGTCGAGCCCCTTGGCCTTCCAATGCTCCACCGCCTGGCGGGTATTCAGCAGCTCGGTGCGGCCGATCAGCTCGCCCAGCTTGCGCACCCCCAGCTTGGCCATCAGCTCACGCACTTCCTCGGCGACGAAGAAGAAGTAGTTGATGACGTGCTCGGGCTGACCGGTGAAGCGCTTGCGCAACTCGGGGTCCTGGGTGGCGACGCCCACCGGGCAGGTGTTGAGGTGGCACTTGCGCATCATGATGCAGCCGGCGGCGATCAACGGCGCGGTGGCGAAGCCGAACTCGTCGGCGCCGAGCAGGGCGGCGATGACCACGTCGCGGCCGGTGCGCAGGCCGCCGTCGGCCTGGACGCAGATACGGCCGCGCAGGCGGTTGAGCACCAGCGTCTGATGGGTCTCGGCGAGGCCGATTTCCCACGGGCTGCCGGCATGCTTGATGGAGGTCAGCGGCGAGGCGCCGGTGCCGCCGTCGAAGCCCGAGATGGTGACGTGGTCGGCCTTGGCCTTGGACACGCCGGCCGCCACGGTTCCGACACCGATTTCCGACACCAGCTTGACCGAGATGCGCGCCGCCGGATTGGCATTCTTCAGGTCGAAGATCAGCTGCGCCAGATCCTCGATGGAATAGATGTCGTGGTGCGGCGGCGGGCTGATCAAGCCGACGCCGGGCGTCGAGTGACGCACCCGGGCGATGACCTTGTCGACCTTGTGGCCGGGCAGCTGGCCGCCCTCGCCGGGCTTGGCGCCCTGGGCCATCTTGATCTGGATGTCGTCGGCGTTGACCAGATACTCGATGGTGACGCCGAAGCGGCCCGAGGCGACCTGCTTGATGGCCGAGCGCATGTTGCGGCCGTCGGGCAGCGGCTGGAAGCGCTCCGGCTCCTCGCCGCCCTCGCCGGTGTTGGACTTGCCGCCGATGCGGTTCATCGCTACCGCCAGGGTCGAGTGGGCCTCGAAGCTGATGGAGCCGAACGACATGGCGCCGGTGACGAAGCGCTTGACGATCTCGGAGGCGGGCTCGACCTCGTCGAGCGGCACGCCGTTACCCGAGCCATCGATCTCGAACAGGCCGCGCAGGGTCAGCAGGCGGCGGCTCTGGTCGTCGATGTCACGGCTGAAGTCCTTGAACTTCTCGTAGGAACCGGTGCGCACCGCATGCTGCATGGCGCCGATGGTCTCGGAGGTCCAGGCGTGATCCTCACCGCGCAGACGCATGGCGTACTCGCCGCCCACGTCCAGCGCATCGCGATAGATCGGGTTGTCGGAATAGGCGGTCTGGTGGCGACGCACCGCCTCCTCCGCCACTTCGGCCAGGCCGATGCCTTCGATGCGGCTGGCGGTGCCGGCAAAATAGGTGGCGAGAAACTGCGACGACAGCCCGATGGCGTCGAAGATCTGGGCGCCGCAATAGGACTGGTAGGTAGAAATACCCATCTTGGCCATCACCTTGAGGATGGCCTTGGCCATCGCCTTGATGTAGCGCTTCTGCACCTCGGACGACGACAGCTGCTCGGGCAGAGTCTCGCGCATGGATTCGAGAGTCTCGAAGGCGAGATAGGGGTTGATGGCCTCGGCGCCATAGCCGGCCAGCACGCACATGTGATGAATCTCGCGCGCCTCGCCGGTCTCGACCACCAGCCCGGCCTGGGTGCGCAGGCCCTCGCGGATGAGGTGGTGGTGCACGGCGCTCACCGCCAGCAGCGACGGGATGGCGACACGGGACGGGCCGATCTTGCGATCGGACAGGATCAGGATGTTGTAGCCCTCGCCCACCTTGGCCTGGGCCAGGGCACACAGGGCCTGCACCGCCGCTTCCATGCCGGCGGCGCCCTCGGCGGCCGGCCAGGTGATGTCGAGCTTGACCGAGCGGAAGCCGGAATTGGGCAGCGCCTCGATCTGGCGGATCTTCTCCAGGTCCTCGTTGGTGAGGATGGGCTGGCGGACCTCCAGGCGCTTGCGCTCGCCGCCGTTCTCGTTGAGCCCCAGCAGGTTGGGGCGCGGCCCGATCAGCGACACCAGGCTCATCACCGATTCCTCGCGGATGGAATCGATGGGCGGGTTGGTCACCTGGGCGAAGCACTGCTTGAAATAATTGAACAGCAGCTTGGGCTTGGACGACAGCACCGCGATGGGGGTGTCGGTGCCCATGGAACCCACCGCCTCCTGCCCCGTCACCGCCATGGGCTGCAACAGGAACTTGAGGTCCTCCTGGGTGTAGCCGAAGGCCTGCTGGCGGTCGAGCAGGGTGGCGGCCTCGAAACCCTTGGGCTCGACGGGGAGGTCGATGTCCTCAAGCACGATCTGCGAGTGCTCAAGCCAACTGGCGTAGGGCTTGGAATTGGCCAGACGCTCCTTGATCTCGCCATCCTCGATGATGCGGCCCTGCTCCAGGTCGATCAGCAGCATCTTGCCCGGCTGCAGGCGCCACTTCTTCTTGATGCGGTCCTCGGGGATGGGCAGCACGCCCATCTCGGAGGCCATCAGGATCTTATCGTCGTCGGTGACGAGATAGCGCGCCGGGCGCAGGCCATTGCGGTCCAACGTGGCGCCGATCTGGCGGCCGTCGGTGAAGCACATGGCGGCGGGGCCGTCCCACGGCTCCATCAGGGCGGCATGGTATTCATAGAAAGCGCGCCGCTTCTCGTCCATCAGATGGTTGCCCGACCACGCCTCGGGGATCAGCATCATCATGGCGTGGGCCAGCGAGTAGCCGCCCATCACCAGCAGCTCCAGCGCGTTGTCGAAGCAGGCGGAGTCCGACTGGCCCTCGGGAATCAGCGGCCACAACTTGGCCAGGTCCTGGCGCAGCACCATGGACGACATGGTCTGCCGGCGGGCGTTCATCCAGTTGAGGTTGCCGCGCAGGGTGTTGATCTCGCCGTTGTGGCAGACCATGCGGAACGGATGCGCCAGACGCCAGCTGGGAAAGGTGTTGGTGGAAAAGCGCTGATGCACCATGGCCAGCGCCGAAACCATGCGCTCGTCGGTCAGATCCTTGTAGAACACGCCGACCTGATCGGCCAGCAGCATGCCCTTGTAGACGATGGTGCGCGACGACAGCGACGACAGGTAGAAGTCCTTCTCGGCCCCCGCCGGAGCCTGATTGCCGGCCTGCTTGCGGATGACGAACAGGCGGCGCTCGAAGGTGTCCTGGTCGGGCAGGGATGCGCTACGGCCGATGAACGCCATGCGCACGGAGGGCTCGCAAACCTTGACCGTCTCGCCCAGGCCGGAATTGTCGGTGGGCACGTCACGCCAGCCGAGGAAATGCTGGCCCTCGGCCGCGGTCAACTGCTCCAGCACTTCCTCGCAGCGGCGCGCCAGGGCGGCATCGCGCGGCAGGAACACCACGGCGGCTGCGTAATGGCCGATTTCTGGCAGAGCGACGCCCACCGTCGCCGCTTCGGCGCGCAGGAAGGCGTCGGGCTGCTGAATGAGGATGCCGGCGCCGTCGCCGGCCAGCGGGTCGGCCCCGACCGCGCCGCGATGGGTGAGGTTGACCAGAATCTCCAGCCCCTGCCGGATAATGTCATGCGACTTCCGGTTCTTGATGTCGGCGATGAAACCGAAGCCGCAGGCATCATGTTCATACCGCGGGTCGTAGAGTCCCTGTGCTTCCGGCAATCCGCTCATGCTCAACTCTGTTCCTCATCCGGCGCGCCGCAAGCGGCCTAGCCTAATTCAATAACCCGGATCCACGATCCCAGCCGAATGCGCGAGCCGCCCCGCCCAATCGGCACAAAGACGACTTCATACGTTATATCGACGCCGTCGCCAAGCCTGGGAAGAGCCCCCCTCCGGTGAATCCATTCGACAGGCGAAACACCCCCTCCGGAAGGGTGGGAACCGGGTAGCCATGGACAATACGGAGACGCGAACTCCGCCTCCCGCCTTATGTGTTTATGGCAAATTTTCATCTGTTCTAAGGCGATCACCCGACTTCACCATTCATTCAATTACGGATATAAACTGCCGCAAGGTTTTCCTTCCGTTGCTGCCGATCTCCGCCTATTGTTCCGTACCATTATCGACTGTTTCCCGGCATGTGACATGCTTTGGAGAGCGGCTTTCCAGGATGCCTGCGGATGAGTGACGACATGGAACTCTTCGGCGACGCCCCTACCGCACCGGGGGCACCTGCCGGGGGCGGTGATTTGTTCTTCGACGATGACGATTCATCCGATGCCGCAGCTCCCCCCACCATCAGCGTCAAGGAGCGGGTGGCCCGCGACCTCGAACTGTTCACCGTCGACGACGCCGCCTGCCGACTGATCCGCAACGCCTCGGGAGCAGCGGTGGATGCCGCGGAAAGCTTGGTCGGCGACGCGTTGGCCTGGGTCGAGCGTTTCCCGCCTTACGGTGAGAAGCTGAACGCCGATGCCCGCAGCACCCTGTCGGGGGTGCTGGTGGAGCACTGGCGCAACCTCTATCGCGCCGACTTCACCGCCGACTACACCGCCACCGCGCAGCAGCTCGGCTTCATGCTGGCCTACCTGGAGCTTGGCGCCACCTGGTACCAGGCCATGGCCACCGCCGGATCGAGCCGCGCCATGGCGATGATCGCCCGCAGCCGCCGCGCCAATTTCGAATCCGTCGCCCCCGCCCTGCAGCGCGCCGTGCTGCTCGATGTCTCGGTGGTGACCCACGACTATTTCGGCGCCGCCACCCAGGCCAAGGGCAAGCTGATCACCGACCTCGCCTCGGGCTTCGAACGCTCCATCAAGAACGTGGTGGAAGAGGTAGGCAGCATGGCCACCACGCTGAAGAGCCATTCCGAGGAAATGCTGTCGCGGCTGTCCCATATGGACTATGAGACGGTCAACATGGCCGCCGCCGCCGAGGAGGCCTCGTATTCGGTCGACAATATCGCCAGCAACACCAACGAGCTGGCCTCCTCCATCGAGAACATCCGCGGCAATGTGGTGCGCACCGCCGACGCCGCCGCGCTGGCCGCCGAGGCCGCCCAATCCACCGACGCCGCCATGCGCGGGCTGCTCGACACAGCCGGCCGCATCGGCAAGATCGGCCAGACCATCGAGGCCATCGCCCGCCAGACCCGCATGCTGGCGCTCAACGCCACCATCGAGGCGGCCCGCGCCGGCGCCGCCGGCCGTGGCTTCGCCGTGGTCGCCCAGGAGATCAAGAACCTCTCGGAACAGACCAGCCGCGCCACCCACGAGATCGCCGGCTCGGTGAACGAGGCGGTGGCCGCCACCAAGGAAGCCGTCAGCACCATCCACCGCACGGTCGAGGCGGTGGCCGGCATCAATCAGGTGGCCATGGAGGTACGCGAATCGGTCGAGGCGCAGACCCATTCCACCAGCACCATCGCCGGCCATGTGGGCGAGGCGGCCAGCGGTGCCAAGGCGGTGACCTCCTCGGTCAACAGCGCCATCGAAGCCCTGGGGGTGTCGAACTCGGCCGCCGGCGAACTCAACCGCTCCGCCGACGCCCTGGCGCAAAAGGCCAACCTCATGCGCGGCGAGGTCGACAATTACCTGCTTCGCCTGCGCGGGCTGGCGTAATACCGCATCTCGATGAAGTCGACGCATCGAGATACGGTTAGGCGCAAGGCGCCGCGCGGCGCTTGAGGGCTCCGGTGATCGGTTGCGATCACCGGGATGTGGCGTAAACGCCTCAAAATTTGGTTGAGATCGGCCCCTTCCCAGTGCGATGGGCCAGCAGCACGGGCTCACCGTCTCCCGCGATCAGATCGGTGGCATGGGGAAATCAGAGCCGCACCATCACCGATGCGGCAGGCCCATTCCCTCAACCAGCGGACTCGGCTTATTCCCGCGCCATGCCGCCGGGTGGGAAGCGCTTGAGGATGTGGGTCATGAGGTCGTCGCGGACCTGGCGATAGGCGTCGAGGCGGTTCTCGCGGTTGCCCTCCACCAGGGAAGGGTCGAAGGTCGGCCAGAACTCGACCTCGCAGGCATTGGTGCGGGTCAGTTCCACCGCCTTGTGCTGCGCCTCGGGGCTGAGGGAGACGACGAAGTCGAAGCTCTCGTCTTCCAACTGCTCGAATACCTTGGGAATGTGGCGGCGCAGGTCGACGCCGACCTCTTCCATCACCGCCACCATGAAGGGGTCGAGATAGCCGGGCCGCACCCCCACCGAATCGACGAAAATGCGTTTGCCGTGAACGCGCTTCATCAAGCCTTCGGCCATGGGCGAACGCACGGAGTTCAGGGTGCAGCAGAACAGCACCGCGGAGGGCAGGTCCCCCACCGTCAGCCCCGGATGTGTAGAACGCAGATCAACGTGAACAAGCGCCGGGCGGTGTCGAAATCGATGGCGATCTTGCCGGCGAGGCGCTCTATCAGCAGGTTCGACCCCTCGTTGTGCAACCCGCGCCGACCGACATCGATGGCCTCGATCTGGGCGGGAGAAGACTTGGTGATGGCGGAGTAATAGCTCTCGCAGACCATGAAATAATCCTTCACGATCTTCTGGAACGGGCTGAGCGGCAGGGGGACCTGCGTCAGCGGATCGTCCTCCTGGCTGCGCACATTGAACACCAGCCGATTGTCCTCCAGCCCGATCATCAGCCGGTACGGCCCGACGAAACCGACCGGAGCGAAAAAATTCTCCTCGATAAGATCGTATATGGCGACAGCGCGTTCGTGTTCCACCTCGGACCGGCGGCGCACCATGGTGCGCTCATCCAACTCGACGTGTATCAGCCGCTGTGTTTCTGGCATCAACGCTCACCCGGGTTGAGCCGCAACGAGACCGACAGGCCGTGGGCACCCAGCCCCTCCGCCTCGGCGAGGCGGGCGGCCGCCGGGCCGATGGCACGCAGACTATCGGCGTCGCAGCCCAGCAGTGTGGTGCGCTTCATGAAGTCCAGCACCCCCAGCCCCGAGGAAAAGCGGGCGGAGCGCGCAGTCGGCAACACATGGTTGGGGCCACCGACATAATCGCCCACCGCTTCCGGAGTATAGCGGCCAAGAAAGATGGCGCCGGCGTTGCGCACCTTGGCGGCCAGCGCGTCGGGGTCGGCCACCGCCAGTTCCAGATGTTCGGGGGCGATGCGGTCGATCAGCGGCAGCGCCTCGGCCAACGACGGCACCACGATGACGGCGCCATGCGCGTCCCAGCTCTCGCGGGCGATGGCGGCGCGCGGCAGGGTGGCGAGGTGGCTCTCCACCGCCGCCGCCACGGCGCGGCCGAAGCCAGCGTCATCGGTGATCAGGATGGACTGGGCGGCGGTATCGTGCTCGGCCTGGGACAGCAGGTCGGCGGCGATCCACGCCGGGTCGTTGCCGGCATCGGCCACCACCAGGATTTCCGACGGCCCGGCGATCATGTCGATGCCCACGGTGCCGAACACCTGGCGCTTGGCGGCGGCGACATAGGCATTGCCGGGGCCGACGATCTTGTCCACCGGGCGGATGGTTTCGGTGCCGAAGGCCAAAGCCGCCACCGCCTGGGCGCCACCGACACGGTAGATCTCGTCAACGCCGGCGATCCTGGCCGCCGCCAGCACCGCGGGGTTGATCACGCCGTCGGGGGTGGGAACCACCATCACCAGCCGCTCGACCCCGGCGGCCTTGGCCGGAATGGCGTTCATCAGCACCGACGATGGATAGGAGGCGGTACCGCCCGGCACGTAGAGCCCCGCCGCTCCCACCGCCGACCAGCGCAGGCCGAGGCGCACGCCCTGGGCATCGGTATAATAGTCATCGCTGGGCAACTGGCGCTGATGGAAGGCGGCAATACGCTGAGCGGCAAGCTTCAGCGCCTCCACCAAATCGGGCGGGCACGCGGCGACGGCGGTCTCGATCTCGGCCGGCGTAATGCGCAGACCGGCGGCGCTCACGTCGAGGCGGTCGAACTTCCGGGTGTATTCCACCAGCGCCGCGTCACCGCGCCGACGGACCTCGGCGATGATGGCGGCGACGGTGGCGTTGACGTCTTCATCGGTCTCGCGCTTGGCCGACAGCAGCAGGGTGAAGGCCTGCTCGAACTCCGCGTCGCGGCTGTCGAGTTCACGCGGCATTCTGCGTCCCCACGGCGGCACGGAAGCGTTCGATCCATCCGGTGAGTTCGTCCGATCGGGTCTTCAAGGCGGCGCGGTTGACGATCAGGCGGCTGGTCACCTCGGCGATCACCTCGATCTCCTTCAGTCCGTTGGCCGTCAGGGTCGAGCCGGTGGACACCAGATCGACGATGCGGCGACACAGACCCAGCGACGGCGCCAGTTCCATCGCCCCGTTGAGCTTGACGCACTCGGCCTGCACGCCCCGCTGGGCGAAATGGCGGCGGGTCACCTCGGGATATTTGGTGGCGATGCGCACGTGACTCCAGCGCCGGGGATCGTCGCTTTCGGCGAGGTCGACCGATTCGGCCACCGACAGGCGGCAGCGGCCGATGCCGAGATCGAGCGGCGCATAGATCTCGGGGTAGTCGAATTCCATCAGCACGTCGTTGCCCGCCACGCCGAGATGGGCGGCACCGAAGGCTACGAAGGTGGCGACGTCGAACGACCGCACCCGGATAATATCGATATGCGGATGGTTGGTGCCGAACCGCAGCAGGCGGGTCTTGGGGTTGTCGAACTCGGCTTCGGGCTCGATACCGGCGGCGCGAACCAGCGGCATGGCCTCGTCGAGAATACGGCCCTTGGGCAGGGCGATCACCAGCTTGTCTTGTGTCGGCACGACTCTGCAACCCGTGGCTTGGAGGGCGGCCATCATTACCTGTTTTCGCCGCGCCGTGCCAGCATGGTGACGAGGGGGGCGACACTGTTACCCTCGGTTACCATTTTCCGCCCGCCTCGTCGCCGCCGTCGCGCTATAACCAAGCCATGGACACCAGCCCGCACATCCTGGTGGTCGATGACGACCGCGAAATCCGCGACCTGCTGGCCCGCTTCCTGGCCAAGCATGCGCTGCGGGTGACCACGGCGCGCGATGGCGCGGAAATGCTGCGGGTGCTCGACGAGCGGCGCATCGACCTGATCGTGCTCGACCTCATGCTGCCGGGCGAGGACGGGCTGTCGCTGACGCGGCGGCTGCGCGCCGCCGGCCGGCCGGTCCCCATCGTCATGCTTACCGCCATGGGCGAGGACACCGACCGCATCGTCGGCCTGGAGATGGGCGCCGACGACTATCTGCCGAAACCATTCAACCCGCGCGAACTGCTGGCCCGCATCAAGGCGGTGCTGCGCCGCGCCCAAGTGGCCGCCGCGGCCGCCGAGGAGCGCGTCAGCGGCTCGCGCCTGCGCTTCGCCGGCTGGACGCTCGACCTCACCAGCCGCGACCTGCTGTCGGCCGACGGCGTGGTGGTGGCGCTGTCGGCCGGCGAGTTCGACCTGCTGCAGGCCTTCGTCGGCCATCCCCGCCGCGTGCTGTCGCGCGACCAGTTGCTCGATCTGGCGCGCGGCCGCAACGCCATCCCCTTCGACCGCAGCGTTGACATCCAGGTCAGCCGGCTGCGCCGCAAACTGGGCGACGACGCCCGCGACCCGCAGATGATCAAGACGGTGCGCGGCGGCGGCTATCTGTTCACCCCGGCGGTGGAGAAGGCATGATCCTTGCCCGACTGCTCCCCGATACGGTGGTCGGCCGCACCGCGGTGGTGCTGGTGGCGGCGCTGGTTCTGTCGCTGGCCCTGGCACTGTTCCTGTTCGCCGGCGCCCGTCACGAGGCGCTGTCGGCGCTGGGGGGCCGCTTCGCCGCCGAGCGGGTGGCCGGGCTGGTTCACCTGGCCGAGGAAACCGCGCCCGACAGCCGGATGACCGCCCTGCGCAATCTGGACACGCCGCGCTTCCGGGTCGGCTGGGGAGTGGCCCCCCTCGTCACCGATCCCGAGGAGGAAGGTCTGGCCGCCACCGTGCGGCCCATCCTCGAACGCAGCCTCGACGGCCGCGAAGTGCGGGTTTCCGCCGCCCCTCCCCCCTCCCCCGGTCCCGGCCGTGGCCGCGGCTTCGGCATGCATGGCGGCCGTGACCATGGCCTGCCGCCGCGCACGGCGTTGCGCATCTCGGTGCGGCTGAACGACGGCAGCTGGCTCAACGTTCTCGCGCCCATGGAACACGGCGATTCGCTGTGGCGGCCGCGCTTCGTGCTGCCATTGCTGCTGGCCCTCCTGGTGGTAACCGCCGTGGCGCTGCTGGCGGTGCGGCGCGCGGCGCGGCCGTTCGACGGCTTTGCCGCCGCCGCCGAACGCCTGGGCGTCGATGTGGGCGCACCGCCCATGTCGGAAGACGGCCCGCGCGAAGTGCGCCGCGCCGCCTCGGCCTTCAACCTGATGCAGAAGCGCATCCGCCGCTTCGTCGAGGACCGCACCCAGATGCTGGCGGCCATCAGCCATGACCTGCGCACCCCCATCACCCGGCTGCGCCTGCGCGCCGAATTCGTCGAGGACGACGAGCAGCGCGCCAAGATGCTGTCCGACCTCGAAGAAATGGAGCAGATGATCGCCGCCACCCTGGCCTTCGCCCGCGACGACGCGGCGCGCGAGCCCCGGGCCAGGGTCGACGTGGCGACGCTGGTGCAAGGCTTGGTGGACGACATGGCCGCCAGCGGCGTCGAAGCCTCGTATCAGGGGCCCGACACCCTGGTGGTCCACGCCCGCCCCGCCGCCCTCAAGCGGGCGCTGGCCAATCTGGTGGACAATGCCGCCCGATACGGCAAGCGCGCTCGGGTGACCCTGGCCACCCTGGAGCACGACGTCACCGTCCTGATCGAGGACGACGGCCCCGGCATCCCCGCAGCCGACCGCGAGCGTGTCTTCCAGCCCTTCGTCAGGCTGGAGAGCTCGCGCTCACGCGACACCGGCGGCACCGGGCTGGGATTGGCGATCGCCCGCGCCGCGGTGCGAGCCCATGGCGGCGACATCTGCCTGTCCGACGCCCCCGGTGGCGGGTTAGCAGTGACAGTGGTCCTACCACGCGCTAAATAATCGTCAGGTGTTTACCGTACTTACCGTTGTATGAGTTCATCACTAAAGCATTGAATACAGCTACAGGAGAGAATACGTTGATTATGGGGACCAAGCGAAATTGATTGGGGACTAAGTCATGTCGATTCCCTGGCTTGAATCCATGGCCATCGGAGTGCCCGTCCTGGATGTTGAGCATCAGAGGATGCTCGACCTGCTGAATTCGACGCAGGCGCATGTCGACGACCGAAACATTGATGGCGCCCAAGGCAGCATGGCCGAATATATCGACCTGCTGACCACTCACTGCGATCGTGAAGAACAACTCATGATGCAGCACCGCTACCATCGCACCGACGATCATGTCCGCAGCCACCAACTCGCAATCGCCGCCGCCAAGGAAGTACCCGCGATCATCGCCGCCACCGAACGCCACCACGAGATGCGCCAGGTCATCTTCGACATGCAGAACCATCTGATCCGGCGGATCTTGCTGGATGACGGTGCGCTGGCGGTCTATCTCGACTATATCGGCCTGCGTCCCGAGGATATTGCCTAGTCGTGACCCCTGAATTCCGCAGCTTCGCATCCAAGGCGGCGGCGGGAGCCGCCCTGGCCGATCACATGGCGGTCCTGCTCGATCAGGCGCTCGCCCGGCGCGGTGCGGCGGCGCTGGCGCTTCCCGGCGGCCGTTCCCCCCTGCCCTTGTTCGACGCCCTGTTCGCCCGCCCCCTGGCCTGGGAGCGCATCAGCCTGACACTGACCGACGATCGCTGGGTGCCGCCCGCCTCGCCCGACAGCAACCAGGGGCTGGTGCGGCGCCACCTGGAAGGACGGCCGGCGGCGGCGGCGCACTTCATCGGACTGGTTTCTTCGGCCCCTGCCCCCGCCCATGGCCTGGCGGAGATCGGCGCCCGGCTGGCCACCCTGCCGGACCGCTTCGACGCCGTGGTGCTGGGATTGGGCGACGACGGCCATGTCGCCTCGCTGTTCCCCGGCCAGCCCTTGGATGGCGATGGCCCGTGCCTGGCGGGGCTGGCGCCGAAACCTCCGCAAGCCCGCATCAGCCTCGGCCTGGGCCGCCTGCTGGCCACCCGCGCCCTGTTCCTGCTGTTCGGCGGCGACCATCGCCTCGGACTGGCACGCCGGCCACCATCCGGCCTGCCCATTGCCGCCGTGCTGGAGCAGACGGCGGTGCCGGTGGAGGTTTTTCATTATCACGACTGACGCGACGTTAATCCCCCCTTAACCGTGGCGACGCAATATCTTGGGGTCGAAAGCCGTTCGCGGTCGAGTACTGCCATGTCCAGTTTCCTCAACGACCTTTTCAGCGACCCCCAGCGGCGCGATCGCTGGATCGGCGCTTTGTTGGCGCTGTCGTGCCTGGCATGGATCGCCGTCTCCAGTTGGAAACTGCTGGCCGAAGTTCCCGCCACCGCGCTGTTCGAAAACCACACCATGCCGGTGGTGCAGGAACGCATGAGCAAGTGCGAGGGCACCTTCCAGCAGCGCTACGACTGCAAGCAGGCCATCCTGCTGGCCGGCGAGCGCGGCGGCATGGAGCGGGTGTTCGACCGCCTGCTGTTCACCGTCGCCCCCCCGGCCCTGCTGTGGATCGCCTGGAGCGCCCTGCGGCGCCGCCGTCGCCATGATTGATCGCCGCCGCCGTCGCCCCGACTGAGGTTAGTTACTGCGAGATCACCCTCCAACTGCCGTCGGGCTCGCGGCAGGCGGTGCCATGCGCCGACTGGGTCCGGCCGTCGATCACCACCTGTTGCTGGAACTCGCGGCAATAGCGGCCGGAAGAGTCCGTACCCTCGCGCACCGGAGTGATGGTACCGGCATGGCCACTGTCGGGGTTGTTCCAAGTGACCGAATGACCGATCGGCGCCTGATAGGCCTTCGATTCGGCCCGTGTCGCCGCCACCTGATCGGCGCGGTCGAGCGAGGTGCCGACCTCGTGGCCGATGAAGGCACCCAACAGGGTGCCCAGCGCCGCCATGGCCACATTGCCCGAGCCATGACCGAATTGCGCCCCCGCCAGACCGCCTCCGACGGCGCCAAGAATGCCGCCGCCGGTGCTCTTGTTGGCGCCGAATTCCCCGGGGGCGCCACTGCCCGCCATGTTCTGGCAGCCGCCCAGGCACAGGCACCCCACCAAAAAGATCGCAAACCGTCGCTGCATGACTTCGTCCTCCTCCGCGGCAAGTCAGATGGGAAGCGCGGGGGCTGGCGGAAAGACTGCCTTGAGGGCAATATGACCTCGGCCTTCACCAGGGGATGACGCCGATGACGCCGGACCAGTTCGCCAGTTTGATGCAGCCCATCATCGCCACCGCCGCCGGACGCGCCTGTGACCGCGCTCTGACCGACGACCTTGAGACCGCCTTCCCCGCCAGCGGCGAAGTGGTCACGGCGGTGGAGCAGGCCTGTCACCAGGCCATTGCCGCCGGCTGGATGTGCTCGCAAGGCGGCGAGGGCCGGCGCTTCGGTCGGGTGATACAGGCGACGCCGGCGAGCCACGATCTCAGCGTCGATGTGGTCGACCTCACAGAAATCGTCGGGCCGCACCACCGCCACCCCAATGGCGAGATCTGTTTGGTGATGCCGGTGGATGACGGCGCCAAGTTCGACGGGCACGGCCGCGGCTGGTTCGTCCTGCGTGCCGGCTCGGCCCATCGCCCCACGGTCAAGGGTGGCCGCGCCCTAGTGCTCTACCTGCTGCCCGGCGGCGCCATCGAGTTCACCGGGCAGTAGGATACTTCCCCAATAGCAGGGGGAGTCACGACCGACGGCATATTGCCGGTTACGGCGGCGGCGGCGATGCTTCCGGCCATGCGCCGTATTCGTAAGATTGCCCTCGCCGCCGTACTGCTGCCCGCCTCGGCGGCGGCCGAGGGCATCGTCTCCGAAATTCGCCTGGGCATGCTGCACCATGATGCCGGGATCATGACTGTCGACAAGGAGCGCGGTACCGACGGCAATGTGGAGGTGCTGTTCGCCTCTCCAAGCGCGCTCGACGTCATCGGCGCACCGCGGCCTCACATCGGCGCCTCAGTCAACAGCGTCGGCGACACCGATCAGGCCTATGGCGGCCTGACCTGGGCCTACGACTTCACCGGGACCCTGTTCTGCGAAGGCAGCCTGGGCGGCGCCGTGCATGACGGCAAGCTGAACAAGAAGGACCCGGGCCGCAAGGCGCTCGGCTCCCGGGTGCTTTTTCGCGAATCCGTATCATTGGGATGGCGCTTCGACGCCCATCACAGCCTGTCGCTGATGATCGACCACGTCAGCAATGCCAATCTCGCCAGCCACAACGCCGGGTTGGACGGGGTGGGGCTGCGCTACGGCTATCGTTTCTGAAACGGAAACACTGTGTTACGCAGCCAGGGATTGTGTCGGTCGCGGAAACCGGTAGCATGATCCCCTGTCCAGATATCATCCAGAGGGGATCGCCGTCCATGTCACGCAAACTGGTTCTCGCGGCCTGCGCCGCCATCGTCGCCACCGCCGCGCTGGCCCCCGTTGCCATTGCCGACGAGAACAACCCGGTCATCGTTCACCGCCAGGGCATCTACAAGATCGTCGCCGGCCACATGGGCGGTCTGAAGTCGATCCTGCTGCTCAAGAACGGCGCCACGGAGAATCTGTCCTGGCATGCCGAGGGTATCGTCGACGCGTTCAAGCATATGGGCAACGCCTATCCCGTCGGCAGTGACATCGGCGAGACCAAGGCCAAGGCGGTCATCTGGAGCGACCGTGCCAAGTTCGACGAGGCCGGTAAAAAGGCGTTCGGCGCCGCGCTGGCCCTGGTCGACACCGCAAAGGCCGGCAACATCGAGCAGTCGACCAACGCCTTCAAGGCGCTGGGCGGCACCTGCAAGGCCTGCCACGACGATTTCCGCAAGGATTGATGAAGGTGTTGCCGCGCCCCCGCCCCAGGCGGGGGTGCCGGCGATCAGGTTTCGTCGTCGAATAGCGACTTCAGTACGCTGAAATCATAATCACGCCGCTCTTTTTCCTGCTTTTTGAGCATCTTGGCTTGCTCCGTATCACCGGAAGCGGGGTGCTTGTCCTTGTCCGGCAGGGAACGACGGCGGGCTTCCATGACACATGACCTCATCTGATGCACCGCATCATTATCATGCTGCACCAGCTAACAGATCGTAAAAATGCCGGAATATGGCAGCCATGCGCCAATGTGGGAGCGAAATGAAAATCGCCGGCACAAAATGAAAATCGCCGGCGCGAGGGCCGGCGACCAATACAACACGGCAGGAAAGGCCGCGCCTGATAGGGGCAGACAAGGCGAGCCGCCTCAGCGGCTCACCGAACGTCAGCGGGCGTAGGGCGGAGGATCGCCTTGCGGCCAGCGTTCGTTGTCACCAAAGGGATCGTGCCGCTCGGCAATTTCCTGGTCACCCGGCCAATAGGGTTCGTCGATGGCCAGAGCCACCAGACTGTCCGGCGCGGTAACCAGATCATGCCCACGAGCCGCCAACCAAGCGGCAATCATTGGCACGCGGCCTGCTGGGATCGTTCTCGACATGGCGGCCTCCCTTTCTGGAGCTTCCCGATTACTAGGCTACCACGCCAAAGTTAAAGACGTGTTACATGTTTTTTCGGGCTGCCCCTTCGGGAGCGCAGACCGAGGTGCTGAGTGCCACCGGGCAATGATCATGAGTCCGCGCGAGAGGTGATCACGGCATCGCCTCATGGGCCGCCATCACGATAGTGACGCCGCGGCTCGCCAGATCGGCAGCGAGGGCCTTGAATTCCTGATTAAAGGATTTCTCGCCGCTCCAGTCGATGTGGCGCGGCACCATATTCACGGCATCGGTCAGCGGTTCGGGCGAGGAAAGCGCCACGAAGACGTAGCGCAGCGGCTTGGTGCGGCCCTCCATCAGCGGAACCGTCCAACTGGCCTCGCCCTCGCCCTTGACCTCGGCATCCCTCAGGCGGCTGGTGTCGGCAAGCAGGAATATCCGTTCCGGCACCAGTTGGGCGAAGGCCCATATGTATCGACCGCGCTCGCGGCTCCGCACGGAGAACTTGATGGCGCAAAGGCCGGCCAGCCGCGACGGCGAGAAGCGGCCCTGATCGTCGAGATCGAGCGGCGTGGCGGTGAGGCCGCCCGCCTCCGGCCGGCATTCGCCGCCACCGGGCCGGCGCAGTTCGGCCAGGCCGAGCAACAGCGGCGCGGAGGGTGAGGCGATGACGTTCTCGGCCGCCGGTGGGGCAGCGGCATGTGGCGGCACGGGAAGGGCCGGCACGGCCCCCTTGTCCATGGAGCCGAACAGAATCCAGGCCAGCGCGGACAGCGCCACCGCCAGGACCATGACCGAGACGGCCAGGAACGATGGCGATCGCCGTTGCGGCGGGGGCGACTCTTCGATTTCGGACCGTCCCATGGCCACCCCCAGTTCCCGACAGATTTGAACGGCGCCGTCGACCGGCACGATGCGCACCTGATCACGCAATTCCGCCAGCCAGCGTGGCGCCGCCTCGGAGGCATTGCCGCGCGGCAGCAGCACCAGCACCGGCGTGCCTTCGGCAACGGCGGCCCGAAGCACCGCTTCGGAGCGCTCGATCTTCTCTGCCACGTGCTCGACCGGGCGCACCGCCAGATCATGGTCGACCTCGCCGGTGCACCAGATCAGGCGGTCGCAGGACTCGCCCCGGCCGGCGAGCGCCTTGGCGGAGTCCAGGGCATGGGCGATGAAGACGCCCAACTGCCAGCTCGTGCCGTCGTCGATGGGCTGTTCCACATCGAGACGGAAGGAGGGATGGCCGAAATGCCGTTCGATCACGCCGGTGGGATGACGGACGAAGTGCTCGTAGGCGGGGCTGATCGGCAAGGACATGGCCTTGCCGTCGAGGCAGACCACCGACGACACCTCGGCATCCTCGGGGGTGATGCGCTGTACCGTGCTGGGGCCACGGGTGGTGGCAATCAGGACTCGCGAGCGGGGTTTCATCGCAGGAATACCTCGGCATCCACATCGCGCAGCGCCGACACCAGCTCGGAAGCCTCATCCATCAGAACCTGCAGATTCCCGCCCTGCGGTGGTGGCAGGGGATGGCGAAGCGGGCTGCGATGGGAGCCCCAGACGAACAGGGACTGGGGGGCCGCCGCGAGATCATCGAGCTTGATGACGACATAGACCTGGCTGGAATCGGCGCGGGAGGGACGCAGGGTGATGCGGCATCCTTCGGCGGTGCGCGTGGTCACCATTCCGCTGCTGGCCGCCGCCAACCGGGGGATGGAGACCATTGCCATCCGCCGCATCAGATGCTCGAAATCGCCGCGCAGCTTGGCATCCACGTTCAGGGCGGCCTCGATCCGTGCCGCCCGGCGGTGGTGGGGATCGGAAATGTAGCCCATCAGATCGGTGGGGCCGATGCCGCGCTCGCCCTCCGCATCGGCCAGAATGGCCGAGGCCCGCTCCGCCCCGTCGAACAGGGCCGAGGCGACACGATAAGCCATCCCGTCGGGGTTCCAGCGCTCGGTCATGATCCGTCTCCGTACAGCGTCGCCAGGTGTCGGCGGAATATGTCGCGATCCCGCGGAAACCGGGCCGCCGCGTCCATGCCGAGGAGGCGTCGGCACATGCCGGTCGTCGCGCGCAGAACCGCCTGCAGCGCGGGGATTCCAGCCTCGAAGGCCTCCCGGAGGCCATGGTCGGTGTCGCGGTCGAACCCCTTGCGGTTGAGCGATTGATGCGCCTGACGCGCCTCGTGCAGCAGCGCCGTCAGATCCGGCTCCTCGGATGAAGCCGCCTTGCCGCCCGGGAAGGCGACGACGACGCCGAAACGTGCCGCCACCCGGCGGGGATCCAGGCCGGGGGCCAGGTCAAGGGCGAGAACCGCAGCGGTGGCACTGCTGGTCATGGACAGGGCGTGCAGGCTGGCGCGCAGGGCCTTCTCCATGTGTCGCTCCAGTTGGGCGTAGCGCTCCAGCCAGGCGGCATAATCGCTGGGCACCGGTTGCTCGATAACCGTCAGCAGCCGGCCGGCATCGGCCTGCCCGCGCAGTTCCTCGGTCAGGCGACGTTGAAGCGCCCCGAACACCTCGTGACGCATCACCGACAGCGGCAGGCGGAACCCGGCGCGGCCCGGTTCGACCAGGGCGGCAAGGTCAGCCATTTCCCGCCCGTTGAGGAACTTCACGCGATCGGCCGGCGGCTCCTGGAGGAGAACCAGCGGATTGGCCCACTCCTCCTCGACGATCTCGGCCATGGATCGGGCCAGCAGTTCCGGGTCGATCTCGCCCGCCTCCCGGTCCTTGCCCATGGGGATGGCACCGTCCAGCCCACCGAGGCGAAGCGCCGCATCCAGCACCGGCAACAGGGCAAGGAACGAGCGGTACACCGACTCGAAGGTCTTGAAGTCGCAGCCGGCCTCCGCCGCCGCCGCCGAATTCGCCAGCCAGAACGACAGCACCGCCTCGTCATCGATGTCCGAGGGATCGAAGCCGGGACCCATCCGGCCGATCAGGTGGTCCACCATCCGGGCGAACTTGCGCTGGTGCTGCTGGCCGGAAAGATGGTCCTTCAGGAAGGCGTGCAGGCCGCGGGCCAGGGCGTTGGCGGTCACAGCCACGGTGGCCGAGGCGGGAGCACCAGGCTGGGCGAACAGCGGTGCCAGCACCGCATCCACCGCCGGAAATCCGAGCGCCGCCACGGCGAAATCCATCAGGGCGCAGAGATAGGGCATCCGGCGGTAATTGACGGTGAAGCGCCGCGAGTCGGCCGTGCCGATCTCGACGCCGGCCTCGGTCATGGCGAACCCCTGGCGGCGCCAGCCGTGACGCTGGACCCGCTGGGCGATGAAACCGCGCAGGGCGGCCGGACGGGCCAGACCGGAGTCCCAGAACAACCGCTCGTAGCCCTCGCGCCCCCGGCCGCAGGCCTCGGCGACGGTGACCAGATGGCACAGTTCCAGCAGGTCGGGGGCGTAGGAGCGGCCAACGACGGCCGCCGTCATGGCCCGGCAGTCCCAGGCGGCGAAACGCGGAGTTCCCTCGATCTCGGCCTCGCCGACGCCGCGCAGCAGGGCGGACAGCTCGGCGCTGACGCCGCCCCTGAGAATGCTGCCCGTGTTGAACGCCCCCATCCGCCAAGCCCCCCTCGGCTTCCTCGAAGGGGGCAGGATAGCTCAGCCGGCTGCCTGCGAATAGCGGATGCTACCACCGGTCGATTCCGCTGCCGCGCACGGCGCCGCCGTTCCAGTCGCCCACCGACACCCAGCCGCCCGTCGACGAACTGGACGCGGTCCGGCGCACCGGCTGCGGGCGGCTGGTTTCCTGCCGGACGGCCACCTGACGCGCCGCCACCTTGCCAGGGGCCAACTGGCGCGGCGTGATGGTGCCGAGATTGGCCAGGATCACGCGGGCGCCGCCTTGCGACTCGAAACGCTGCTTCCATGACAGCACGGCATTGACGTAGTCGCGCGTCTCCGGGATGACCTGCGAATAGGGCGGCGGGCCGACGCGAGAGCCGCCGTTGTAGTGCGACAGGGCGAACTCCTCGCGGCCGTAATAGTCGAGCAGGCCCTTGAGATAGGCCACGCCGAGACGGATGTTCACCGCCGGGCTCCACAGAAGGTCGGCGCCGACGCCGAACTCGCCCCGGGCGGTGGCCGGCATGATCTGCATCACGCCGCGCGCCCCGGCGGAACTCAACGCCGCCGCATTGAAGCCGGATTCCACCTTGGCCACCGCCAGGGCCAGTTCCGGCGAGAGACCGGCCCGCGCCGCCTCTTCCACCACCATGTGCTGGATGTCCTCGGGAGTCTGCCCCGGCAGGGTGGCACGCGCCGCCTGAACCGCGCCGCCCGACGTCGCCACGACCAACCCCATCGCCAGCGCCGCCAATCCCGTCCGAACACGCATTTTTTCCTCCTCGGCCACAGATGCCAGTTCAGGCATGGATGGACCGGGGAGAAAATTTACTTGTGCACCGTCACCACCATGGTGGCTTCGCTGATTTTGGCATTGGGGATGGTGCGGTAGATCTCGCTCAAGCGATCGGCGGTGGCTGCGGGAAGGGGGACGAGGTCCTGGCCGCTGACCTCCTTGGGCAACTGGGCCGACAGGTCCTGGTCGGCGGCGAAGCATTTGACCCGCTCGACGCCCTCCGGCTCCTCCACCCGAAAGGAAAAGGGCATGGCACCACCGGGGATTTCCACCGCCGCCCGCGCCGGGACCCGGCCCGACGGAGAATAGCGATTGGGGAAGATCTTCATGGTCTTGCCGTCGACCTGGCGATAGAAGCAGCTCACATGGGCCACCTCCCCCAGCCGCAGCAGCAACACCATGGTCTCGCCGATACGATAGGAGGGGTTGGCGCCCTTGTTGCTGGACAGGTCGAGAGTGATCGGGCCGATGCCGGGGCTTTTTCCCCAACCGTCGGCCGGTGGCCTGGTCCACTCCGCCTGCTGGGCGCGTCCGACGAGTTCGGGCCGCACCGACGCCTTGAAGATGCGCTTGGACCAGCTATAGCGTTCGCCGGCCGGATTGACGGCGGCAAGGCGAAGCTCGACCACCTGATCCAGTTGCCAGTAGGCGCCCTCGAAGGTGTAGGTGCCGGGTTCGGCGGCCAGGGCGGCGTTGACGCTGCGGCTTTTCATGGCCTTGATGGCGGCGCTGTCGAGGGCCGCCTCGACCACGCGCACCCGCCGTTCGGTCAGGGCGTTCGAGGCCCGCTCGACGACGGCGTCGGCCACCCGCTGCGACAGGTACCGGCCCAGCGGCGTCTCCACCCCGCTGTCGGCCTGCCGGATGCCTAAATTCTTCAGCACCGCCAGATCGGGAATGGTTTTGGCGAAATAGGTCGCGGCATCGGCCATGGCGGCATCGAGTGCCAGGGAATCCGTGTTAACCGCGCTGCGGGCGAAGTCCACCGGAACGACGTATTCGCGGCTGGCGGCACGCGGCGAGCCGGTCTTGACCTCCAGCAGGCGATAAGAGACCGCGATGCCGTTGTCCACCACCCGCGCCCGGCCGGAGACCAGATACTCGGCCTTCGATCCCTTCAGTACGGCGGCGACCGGGTTGCCACCATCGACCACCTCGGAATGCTCGGCCTCACGCATGATGGCGCCGAGATCGGCGCGGGTGACGAAGCGATGACGCCCCTTGGCGGAGCGCAGCAGCGAGTCGGTCAGGGTGTCGTTCCAGGCCTCCAGTACCGGCTTGGGCAACGGCGCGTCCTTTTCGCCCAGCGGCCAGATGGCGATGGCACCGCCGCCGGAGAACTTAGCCTTCAGGCCATCGATGACGTTGCCCTGGGCACCCAGGCCGGAAATCAGCTCATCGCCGATCTTGTCGAACACCGAGGCCGCCTCGGGCGCCGCCTGCGTCTGGGCCAGGGCCGGCGCCCCGCCGCAGGCGAGCAGTGCGACAACACAGATGATCCCCGAGGTCCGGCGCATGGCAGTGTCCCTCAGCGACCAGCGACGGCAAACGGCTGGACCAGCTTGTCGTCACGCCAGATGCCGGCCTCGACCCGCCCATCCGCATAGGTCATGACGCCACGACCGTTCCAGTCGTCGTTACGCGCCTCGCCTTCGTAGATGCGGCCATCCTTGTAGAAAAAAATGCCGTAGCCGCTTCGCTTGCCGTCCTTCCACTCCCCCTCCCAGCGACTGCCACTGGAAAAAAAGAAGGCGCCTAACCCGTTGATTTTATCATCACGCCACTCCCCCTCGAACCGGTGGCCTTCGGGCCAGACGTTGACGCCATAGCCGTTGCGCTTGCCGTCGCGCTTTTCCCCCTCGTAACGGTCGCCACCGGTCCCGACGAAAACACCATAGCCGTTGGCGGGGTTGCCCCCATTCGCCACCCCCATGCGCTGCGCCTCGATCGCCTTCGGCTGCACAGCCCGCGCCCGCCGGCTGGCGTCCTGGACGAGGAACTTGACCTCGTCGTTCTCGGAGCGGACCACCGGTGCCGGGGCGGGCTTGGCCACCGGTGCCGCCGGGGCGACCGAGGCCTGCTGTTGCTTGCGCAGATCGGCGATCTTCGCCTGGGCCAGATCGATGAACTGGCCGTGCGGAAATTTCTTGGCATAGGCCTGATAGGCCGACAGGGTGCCCGCCTTCTCGGCCGACTGCCAGTAGGTCATCTCCACCGCCACCGGATCGACGGTGGACACGGCGGGCGCGGGAGCCACCGGCGCAGGCTCGGCCCGCGCTACCGGGGCGGCACCGGCCGGCCGGAAGTAGAAGTCCCCCTGCAGCGACGCCTGGGTCCACGGCACCTGCTTGCCGCCGGTCTTGTTCATGACGGCATTGCCGGCCTTCTTGAACACCTCCTCGATCCGCAGGCCCGGTTCGCGCAGCGCCTTGATCAGCTCGCCGGTATAGACCCCGTTGCTGCCCCTGTCGCCGTCCTGGGCAACCTTGCCGGGGCCGGTGGCGTAGGCGACGAAGGTGCCGGTGGGGGCCGGGATCACCGCCAGGCCGCGGGACCCGCTACGGCTGCCCTTAGGCAGCGGGTTGTCGCGGCAGGCATCGAGGATGACGATGTTGAGCCGGTTGCGGGCCGCTTCCATGGCCCGCATGACCTTGCCGGCATCGATGGCGTCGGCGTCGAGGTCGTCCTCGTTCTGCAGGTCGGCATCGACGGGGATCAGGAAGTTCTTGTCCGCCGACTGGATGCCGTGGCCGGCGTAGTAGAACAGCCCCACCGAGCCCGAGGCCAGCTTGCCGCCGAACTCGGTCACCGCCGCGTGCATCTCCTTGCGCCCGGCATTGGTCTTCAGCACCGTCTCGAACCCGGCGGCCTTCAGCTCGGCCGCCATGGCGCGGGCATCGTTGACACCGTTGTCGAGGCGCTTGAGCGACTTGTACGAGTCGTTGCCGATGATCAGGGCGACACGACGTTCGGTGTCGGCCCAGGCCGAGCCGGCGGACAGCAACAGCGCAAAAGCCACGGCAACGAAACGGACAATACCCATAGTAAGACCCCTCCTTTACGGCTCCCGACTCAGCCCCGCCTTCTCGACGTGGACACCGCCCTTATTAATTCTCAACTCGGCCTTATCGTGAAGGCATTGAATAAATTGCGTAGGGGTCCAGCTGGACGTTTCCAGCCTGAAATCGAACAGATGAAGTTGGCGCCGGTAATGGAGCTGACGACCGTTCGGCAAGGGAAGCCTGTTCCCGCTCCCTATCCTTCCGCGACTTGTATGCCGCCGGTTCCTCAAGCGTCTCCATCACGACATAGCCGCGTTGCCCGTTGCGGCTGACCGCGTACCAGTTCGAGCCTTGCACCTTGCCCGTCACCCGCACGGTATCGCCCTCGGCGAGGGTCGAGACCAGCCGGGCCTTGGCATCGGGAGTCTCACGCATATTGGCCTTGCGGCCCGCAACCAGATCCCGATCCTGCGCCACAAGCACCGGCTCGGATCGCGAAACCGCGCCGGGCAACAGCGACGCCGTCCTGCTTCCGGCCCGTGACCTGGCGATGGCGACGAAGGTGCCGTTGGGAAACTGGTCCAGATAAGCCTGATACAGCACCGGATCGGAACTGCCCTGGATCGACTGCCAGAATAGTACCTCCTTGTCGGTGCCGCCCACCGATGGCGGCGAGGAAGCCGTCGCAGCCGGTGCTGCTCCCGGCCGAAAATAGAAGTCGCCCGAGATCGAGGCCTGCACCCACGGCACCTGCTTGCCGCCGGTCTGCTCGCGCACCCCGGAAGCCGCCCGCTTGAAGACGTCCTCGATCTTCAGGCCCGGCTCGCGCAGCGCCTTGGCCAGCTCACCGGTAAAGATGCCGTTGCCGCCCTTGGTGCCATCCTGGGCGATCTGGCCCGGCCCGGTGGCATAGGCGACGAAGGTGCCGGTGGGAGCCGGCATCACCGCCAGGCCCCGGCCAGCCGAGCGCCCCTTGGGCAGCGGGTTGTCGCGGCAGGCGTCGAGCACCACGATGTTGAGGCGGTTGCGCGCTTCCTCCATCGCCCGCGTCACCTTGGCGGCGTCGACGGCGTCGGATTCGAGATCGGCCTCGGTCTCCACATCGGCATCGACCGGGATCAGGTAGTTGCGGTCCTTGGCCTGGATGCCATGGCCGGCGTAATAGAACAGTCCCACGGCGCCCCCCGACAACTTGCCGGCGAACTCGTTGATGGCATTGTTCATTTCCTTGCGGCCGGCATTGATCTTGACCAATGGCTCGAACCCGGCAGCCCTGAGCTCGCGTTCCATCAGGCGGGCATCGCTGGCGGCGTTTTCCAGCTTGGGCAGCATTCGATAGGCATCGTTACCGATGATCAGGGCGACGCGGCGCTCGGTGTCGGCCCAGACCGAGCCGGCCAGGGCGGCGTGCCCGAACAGAGCCAGCGTCAGGAACACAACTCTGCGCCACCTCATGGCAACACCCCCTCGAATATTCTCCGCCTGGACCATACGCTACCAGCGATTTATGCCGCCGTCTCCATTTCCTCCACGATCGTCCGGGACGGGAGCGGGCGGGGTGCGGCGGCCGGGAGGTGGCTCGGCCCGGCGCGGCGGTGGATCCGATCGCGGCGGGGGCTCCGATCGCGGCGGCCGCGCGTTGCCGCGCCCGGCATCACCGACCGCATGGAAGGAGTCGAGCACCAGCCGCCCCGACCGCACCGCGTATTCCTTCCGGCAGATGCCGTGGTGGCCGCGGTCGTTCAGCTGGTTGGCGCCCAGAACGGTGATCTCGCGGCTGTCTCCGCCGACATAGAATCCGACATGCCCCCGCCCGGGGCCGCGAGTGTCGTCGCGGAACACCGCCACATCGCCGAGGGTCGGCCGGCCGGGGCCGCGCGGCGAGCGGAAGCTGCCGGAGCTGGCGCTGCCGGTTCCCTTGAACCCGGCGCGCACGATGCACCAGTTGATACAGGCGGCGCACCAGGGCGTCTGGT
The DNA here is from genome assembly GCA_903941105.1 of uncultured Rhodospirillaceae bacterium. GTDB lineage: Bacteria > Pseudomonadota > Alphaproteobacteria > Rhodospirillales > Magnetospirillaceae > CAJANL01. Next base: position 5,085 of record CAJANL010000064.1, on the reverse strand, counting down.
CGCCCGACGGGGTCAGGCCGGTGCCGGCGAAGAAGCCGACGATCAGCGGATTCCAGCGATCGCGCCAGCCCTCATTGTAGCGCTCGCCATCCTGGTTGGTCTCGCGAAGGGCCGCCAGCCAGGCCATGATTTCGTGCGGGCTGGACCGCGGCGCCTGGGCCATGATGTCGCGGGCGGTGGCCACCTCCCGCGGCAGCGGCGTCGCCAGCCCCTGCGGCGTCAGGCCGGCAGGGTCGAGCAGGCCCGCATAGTCGGGCAGGTCGTCCGAGGCGAAGTCCTCCCGATCGGCCCCGGTCGCCATGGCTGGGGCAACCGTCGTCGCCAGAAGCAACGAGGCGGAGCCAATAAGGACGGTTCGCCTGTTCATGACGGTTCCCCTACCAGCGGTCGCCGGCGCCATCCCTGACCGAGTTGCGCAGGCCGATCTTGGTGACGACGTAGGCGTTGTTGGAGAACTGGACCTGGCCTTGGGTATTCAGATGGTCCAGCGATCGGCGCAGGTTGCGTTCCAGGGCGGAGCTTTCCGACGACGATTCATAGATGTAGGTGCGGCGCTTCGACTGGGTGTCGATGGAGCGGTGGCTGCGATAGCCACGGAACTTCTGCACCATCAGGTCCTCGAAGGCGTCCATCTCGCGGGCGGTGAAGCCGTCGAGGGTGATCTTGTACTCGACCGCATAGCCGTCGGAACCGCCGGCCCGCCAGCCGCCGTCCCTGTCACGCCGAACATCGGCATTACCCGGGCGGTTCAGCTTGGCCTGCAACGCATCGCCGAGGTTCTGGGCGATGGCCTTGGCATCCTTGCCCATGTTTTCCAGCACGCACTCGCGCGAGCAGTTGGCGGGCGCGGACGAGAAGCCGGGCAGCTCGGACTCGAAGCTGCCCAACATCCGGCTGCTGTTGACGTCGAACATCCGGCCGGAGACGCGCACCCGGATCTTGGTCATGTAGTCCACCGGCTGGGCCGAGGCGTAGATGGAATAGACCGCCAGGACGTCCACCTGCCGGGTGGCCCTCGCCACGTCGACCAGTTCGGCGTCGGAGCGGCGCTGGCGGCCCGGGGTGCTGGTGTCGAGGGTAAGCGCGGTCTCGTCGTAGATCTTGAGGCCCGACTGATCGAGTTCCTCCTGCAGGGCGGCCAGGACGCGCTTGTTGACGCGGCTGTTGCGCGGCACCGTGTCGCGGTCGCCATCCTCGGTCATCATCAGCACGCGCGGCCCACTGGCGCCATAGTCCGATCGAGCGCCCGACATATCGGGGCAGGCCGACAAGGCGACTGTGAGCAGGGCGATCATCATCGACCCGACCAAACGTTTCCCAGGGTGATTCATGGTGTTTCCCCGATGTGGATCGCCCGACGGCGGGCCGTGACGGGGAGGGCGTCTGCCCTCCCCTCCCCTCGGCTACCAGCGGTCGCCGGCATTTTCCCGGACCGGCTTGCGCAGGCCGATCTTGGTGACGACGTAGGCGTTGTTGGAGAACTGGACCTGGCCCTGGGCGTCCAGGTGGTCCAGCGACCGGCGCAGGTTGCGCTCCAGGGCGGAGCTTTCCGACGACGATTCGTAGATGTAGGTGCGGCGCTTCGACTGGGTGTCGATGGAGCGGTGGCTGCGATAGCCGCGGAACTTCTGCACCATCAGGTCCTCGAAGTCGTCCATCTCGCGGGCGGTGAAGCCGTCGAGGGTGATCTTGTACTCGACCGCATAGCCGTCGGAACCGCCGCCGCCCCGGGCCTCGGACCGGCCCGAGCCGCCACCGCCGCCGCCGACGATGTGGTTCAGCTTCATCTGCAACGCCTCGCCGAGGTTCTGGGCGATGGCCTTGGCGTCCTTGCCGACGCTTTCAAGCAGGCATTCACGCGAGCAGTCCTTGGGCGCCGGCGAGGGCTTGGGCAGCTCGGATTCGAAGTTGCCCAGGATCCGGCCGCTGTTGACGTCGAACATGCGGCCCGAGATGCGCACCCGCACCTTGGTCATGTAGTCCAGTGGCTCGGCCGAGGCGTAGATCGAATAGAGCGCCAGGACGTCCACCTGCCGGGTGGAGCGCGCCACGTCGATCAGCTCGGCATCGGGGCGGCGCTGGCGGCCCTGGGCGCCGAAGTCGAGGGTAAGGGCCGCCTCGTCGTAGATCTTGATGCCCGACTGGTCGAATTCCTCCTGCAGGGCGGCCAGGACACGCTTGTTGACGCGGCTGTTGCGCGGCACCGTGTCCTTGTCGAAGTCCTCGGTCATCATCAACACGCGCGGCTCATTGGCGGCGTTGACCGTCCGCATGGGCGCGCAAACCATCAGCGCCACCATGGCTGCGACGGCAAGGGCTGTTCTCATGGTAATCCCCCTGAAAGCAAGGTTGTTGCGAGTCATGGCATTCGCCTATTAGCGGAATACAGGATCGACATAGTCAAGACGGAAAGAATGTCCGCGCATGCGGACATGCGTTCTTTGGTTTCCATCGGCCAGGATCTTTTTCAAGGCCGCATCGAATTCTCCGGTCGGCTGCTGCGACCAGACACTGAGCTGGATGAAGCGCCGGTCGCGCGCCTCGGTCTGGGTCCGCACGAAGCCCGGCAGGCTGGGCAATTGGCCCTCGATCCAGGCGGCATCCTCGGGTGGAAACTCGGTGAGCACCAGGGTGTAGCGGAAGCCGTTGCCCGAGCTGACCGTCTGCTGGATGTCGGCGGCGATCTGGTGGGCCATGCCCACGGTCAGCGGAAACACCTTGTCCTGGATCGCCAGGAACGGCCCGGCGCCATAGAGAGACGTGCCGGCGCGGGCTCCGCTGCCGCTGTCGCGGGCGATAACGGTTCCATCGGTCAGCTTGACCGCTTCCATGGCGACTTCGGATCCATTGAGCCGCTGCGACCCGGTCAACGACACCAGCACCACGTACTCGGCCTTGGCATCACGGGCGGCGGCCAGGGCATCCTGGCGCCTCTGCGCCGAGCCCTGGCGGGCCATGGCCTTGGCGTCGAGGGTGGTGAAGCCGAAGCGGTCGCGCAGGATGACGCCGGCCGCGTCGCGCAACGCGATCGATTCCGGCAGCACCGCCGAGACCGCCTCGAAACCGTCGTCCAGGCCCAGCACCACCACGCGGGGATGCCCGGCCATGGCAAGCAGGGCCGGAATGGCGTCGGCGCTGTCGCGAATCCGGCCGCCATCCACCTCGGCCTCGATCTCGGCGAAGGCGACGCCGTTCTCGGCGGTGCCCTGGCGGATCAACCGGTAGCGCCTGACATAACCCTCGGCATGGGAGACGATCTCGTTGCGCACCACCTCGAAGCGATCGACGGCGGTGGTCGCCGAAATCTGGACCCCCACCGCCTGCTCGACGGCACGCCGCAGGGCCGAACGCACCGCCTGATCGAGCGAGGCGCCTTCGCCGCGCACCGTCACCACTCGGGCATGCACGGCCCCCTCGGCCGGCGCGGGCGCCGCCTGGACGGGTGCGAGGCCGAGAAGGCCGGCGACCAGTGCGCCGGCCAGGGTCGTGGGCAGTCGAGACATCGGTGTGGTCCTCATCCCTGTTACTTCACATCCACCATGGATGGGGCGGGGCGAATTTTTCGGCGTGGGTGCTCATGGCAGCGTCCTGACTAGGCGGAAGCCGACATTGCTGTTGCGATTCCCGGTGTCTTCCCACTTGCGGGTGGCTGCGCGCGTAAGCTTGGGACCGGATACCCACGACCCACCGCGAGCAACCCGTTTGCCACAACCTCCCCCCGTTCTCCAAATGCTTCCATCGCTTGGGGCACCATTATAGCTGTCCGAATCACAGTCTTCCTGCAGTTGATAGGCATTGCCCAGCATGTCATGCAGCCTGAACGAATTGGGCCGAAAACTGCCGGCCGGCGCGGTGCTGCCATAGCTATCCCGGCACTGAAAGGCACTGTCGGCGCCTGTCGAAAAATTGTGGGCCGCTGCCGCCGTCAGGTCGGAAACATTGGCATAGTCACAAGCCCCCTCCCGGCTATCTCCCCAGAACCGCGCCGTCGTGGTTCCCGCCCGTGCCGCGTATTCCCACTCGGCCTCGCTCGGCAGCCGATAGGGGCCACTGCCGCCTGTCGATACCGTCAGGGCGCGACTGACCTTCTGGTTCAGCCAGGATACATATTGCTGAGCGTCATCGTAGGAGACACAGACCACCGGATGACTGTCGGTCTGGTCAAACCCGGGACTGCGCCAACTCGCCGATTGGTTCATGTTCCAGGTGAGATTCTGGAATACTTTACATCCGATCGGGTCATACCCGGATTCACGCACGAACAGTCCAAACTCGCCGCGCGTCACGTGAGTCTTGCCCATGGCGAATGACCGCGGGATGTTGACCTGATGCCGCGGGCGTTCCCATGCCGCGGCATTGTCCTGGATGCCCTCCCGCGCCGTCTCCGCCGCCACAGATCCCATGATGAAGCTGCCCGGCGGAATCACCACCATCTCGGGGCAAGTGGGGCATTCACGGAATACGGTCCCGGGTTCGCTTGGTATTCTTGGTGCCGCCGGTGCCGGAGGTGCCGGTGGCGGGGTGACCGCCGCAACCTGCGTTTCCTTGTCCCTCCTGGCCTTGTAGGCAGATGCCTCCTCCAGGGTGTCGGTCACCACATAGCCAAGCGGGTTCCCCTTGCGGCTGACCAAGTACCAGTTCTCGCCCTTCACCTTGCCGGTCACCTGCACCGTGTCACCCTCGGCCAGGGTCGCGACCTGCTTGGCCTTGGCGGCCGGATAGTCCCGCACGCTCGCCTTGCGCCCGGCCACCAGGTCCCGGTCCTGTGCCTCCAGAATGGGATCAGGCCTTGCCGGAACCAGTGAAGCGGTCTGTGCCCCTTTCAGCGTCTCGACGCGTTTGCGCGCCAAATCGACGAAGGTGCCGTTGGGAAACTGGGTGAGGTAGGAGGCGAATTCATCCGGATCCCGGCTGTCCTTGATGGACGACCAGAACAGGGCGTCCCGATCGGCGTTACCGCCGGTGGCCGCCGGCGGCGCCACCGTCCCCTGCGGCCGGAAGTAGAAGTCCCCCTGCAATGAGGCCTGGGTCCACGGCACCTGCTTGCCGCCGGTCTTCTCCATGACGCCGTTGGCCGCCTTCTTG
>CAJANL010000063.1 GCA_903941105.1 uncultured Rhodospirillaceae bacterium | reverse complement strand
TTTCGATTCCTGGTGAGTCCATAGTGAGTCCATGGACGGCGCGGAGACGCTTATGGCACGAATCAAAATGGCGCTAAGTCTTTGACTTAGCGCCATTAATTTGGTTGCGGGGGCATGAGTCGTCCGAGAGTTGACTCCCAGCTTCATGTGTGACGCGGTCCTGGGTTCTGTACCCATAAAGTGATTTTCAAGCATCGGGGCGCCATCCAGGGCCGCCGCTACCATCGGGATGCTCTCCATCACGCGCTCAGAATTCGTTCGCCAGTTCGGCATGAAGCTTGGCCAAATTGACCCGCTACCCCGCCAACATCATCCCGGCAGGCAGCGAAAAGCGGAAGGTGCTGCCGTGCCCCTCCTCCGACTCCACCCAGATGCGACCGCCATAGCTCTCGACGATGCGCTGGGCGATGGCCAGTCCGATGCCGGTTCCCTGACGGCCGTCCTGGGGAGAAAGGCGTTCGAACATCTCGAAAATCTTGTCATGGTAGGCGGGGTCGATCCCAATGCCGTTGTCAGCCACCGTTACGGTCAACACGTCGCCGTCGCTGACGGCAGAAATTTCGACGCGCGCCCGTCTGTCGGCGTGACGGTACTTGATGGCGTTGCCGATCAGATTTTGCAGCAGGCTGGCCAGCCGCACAGGATCTCCCAGTACGGTCGGCAGCGGTTGCACGACGATGTCGGAATCTACCTCGGACACCAGGGTGTCCAGACCCTTCAGCACCTCTCGGACCACCTCGCTAAGATCGACCTCGGTCACATGGGGGTGGGCGCCGGTCAGGCGTGAGTAGCTGAGCAAATCCGTGATCAGCGCCGACATCCGCTTGGCGCCGCTCACCGCAAAATCAATGATTTCGTCGGCGTCGGTGTCGAGCCGCCCCTTGTAGCGGCGCGCCAGCAATTGGACGAAACTGGCGACGGTCCGTAGTGGCTCCTGGAGGTCGTGGGAGGCGACATAGACGAACCGCTGAAGTTCGCGGTTGATGTCCTCAAGGTTAATCTTCTGTTCGAGCAGGCTGTCGCTCAGGCGGTGCTGCTGGCTGACGTCGATATGCATGACCAACGCGCCGTCGAAGGAGCCGCGGTCCACCGGCAGAATCTGCACCCGCTGCCAGCAGCAACCGAGAGAGTCGGCCGCAACCGCCACCTCCTCCTCGAACATGTCCGTGCGGCCGGCCAGAACGTCGGCCAGGCCGGCCTCGACCCGGGCGGCCACGGCAGCGTTCCACAATCCGCTTCGCAGGGTCACGGAAGGATAACACCCGGTCAACGTCCCCTGGTGGCCGCGACCCACCATCCGCTTCCATTCGGCATTGGTGACCACCGGGCATCCGCCGCCGTCGAGCAGGGCGACCGCGGCGGGAAGGGCGTCGAGCAGCATCCTCCAGACTGCGAACAACACATCTGACGGGGCGCCGCCGACGCCGTGGCTGCCGGGGCTCATTCGCTCCGCTCCTGACCAAGAAAGGCCAAAAGGCCCTCGGCATCGACCAGGGTGCCCAGCAGCATGCCGACCGGTGGAGGCTGGCGGCGCACCAAGGTCGGGGTAACGAGAATCCCGGCGAACATGGCCCTCTTGGGATCTGCCAGGACATCGACGATTTCAACCTCTACGCCGCCGTCCACCCGCGCCACTGCCGCCTCAAGGTTGCGACGAGCGATCTGCGAATTGGCGGCTCGTCCCGCGATGTATAGCTCGACCTTGCCCGTCATGCCGCCGTCACCTCCGGTCGGCGGAGCGTGAGGCGAGGACCGAGCTGAAATCGGCGGTCTCCCGTTCCTGCATCACCGCATCGAATTCGTCCATGCCTTGCATCTCCGCCTGCTTGGCCGCCAGTTCGGCGGTCAGCAGGGCGACTCGCGTCTTCAGTTCGTCCAACTGGGCCTGACCGAGGATGCGCTCGTGCCGGCGACGGAAGTCGGCGCGATGAAGTTCGGCCTTATCCTCGTTCTCTCGCTCCAGGCGGGCGGTCCCCATCAGCACCTGGCCTCCGGAGGAGTAGACGTCGGTCAGCGTCGGGCCGCGATCGGTGAGGATCAGTTCGCGAACCTGCGAGGAATGCGCCGAGCCCCGGGACTTCACCACCGACAGGGCGCGGTTGCGTTCGCCGCCATGGGCGATGAAGGTCACATGCAGCCAGGTGTCGGCCATGGTCGAAACGTGGGTCTGGGTGACCTCGCGCTCGGGATCGGAACCCTCGATCAGGGCGGTGAAGATGGCGGTGATGCCCTGCGACTTGACGAAATCGACCAGCATTTCGATCAGCGAATCGGCAATCACCTTGCCGCCGCCCTTGATCAGGGCCGAGACCGGGTCGATCACCAGCATCGCCGGCTGGAAGTCTTCGCACACCTTGCGCAGGCGATGGACATGCTGCTGCGCCGAGGCCGAGGCCGAGCGCATGCTGACCATCCGCAGCAGGCCGGCTTCGCGATGCCACCCGAGGTCGAGCGATACAGAGGCCAGATTACGCACGATCTGATCCTCCGCCTCGTCGAAGCTCACGAACAATGCCCGCTCGCCGCGGCGGCAGACGGCATCGACCATGGTGCCGGCCAAGGTGGTCTTGGCGGTGCCGGGGGCGCCGGAAATCAGCGCCGTCGAGCCACGGTACATCCCGCCGCCCATCATGGTGTCGAGGCGCTCGATCCCCGAGGAGATACGGTCCGAGAAGACCTGATGGCAGCTGTTGACGTCCTGATAGAGCAGTTCGAGCCCCGCCTCGGTGATCGCCAGAGGAAAGCGGTTGGTGGTCACCGGTGTGCCGCGCGCTTTGGCCACCCGCAACGTCGCCACCGAGACGTCGCCCTCGAGCCGGCGCTCCAGCGCCAGCACGCAATCGACGATGTACTGTGCCGCATCCACCGGCAAGCTGCCGCCGAATCCGTCCATCTTGATGGTCATGATGGTGGTCAATTTCAACTCGCGCAGAGTTCGCGCCAACTGAAACATCTGCTGCAGCAGGCGCCCGCGGTCGGGCTGCATGGCCAGCAGCAGGTCGATGCCGTCGAGGACCAGCCGGGTGGCACCGATCGCCTGGGCCTGTGCCGCCATCATGCCAAGGAAGCCGTCGAGCTCGATGCTGCCGGTCATTTCGGCCTCGGCGCCGAGGCGGGCATCGACGACGTATATCAGCCCATCGGCCACCAGCCGGGACAGGCCCCAGCCGAAATCCTTCAGGTGGCCGATCAGATCCTCGGGGCTTTCCTCGAAGCTGACGAACAGGCTGCGTTCGTTATGGGCCGTGGCGGCGTTGGCCAGCATCTGCATGGCAAGCACCGTCTTGCCCGCTCCGGCACCTCCCAGAATCAGAGTCGCCCGGTCGGCCGGAATGCCGCCACCGAGAATGGCGTCGAGGCCGCGTATGCCCGTGGGCTTGCGTTCCGTCATGACACTTCCACTTCAGTTGCACCGATCAAAACAACTCAATGGCCGCCCCCCCGTCCTGCGCCCGAGCATCTTGTCCCGAGGTCGAATGGCGATTGGCCACGAGTTCGCCAATGGCTGCCGTGACCGCTTGCTCAAGATGCGAATTCACCATCGCATCCAACTCGCCTCGAGATGCCACCGCGGTACTGGTCATCTTGGAATCAGTCGCCGCGACAACTTCCGAGATGCGGTCGGAACAGCGGTTTAATGCCTCCAGCCGCCGCTTTACGACGTCCTGGAACTGGATGGAGCCGATCATCTGCATGATCGGCCCGCCCAGCCGTTCGTTTTCCTGTTGGACCTTGGTCAGCGTGTCGCGCTGGTGAGCGATGAGCGCCTGCAAATTCCCGGTCAATTCACCGACGGCCTCGGAAATCACCGAAAGACTGCTTTCCTCCTTGCTGTTGCGCTCGCCGACAACCGTACTCAGGCTGGCCGCCACCGTCTTTTCAAGGTTGTCGATGCCGGCACCAATCTCGACCGCCACATGGTCCGATTGTTGGGACAACGCCTTGACTTCGGAAGCGACGATGGCGAACCCCTTCCCCTGCTCTCCGGCACGAGCAGCCTCGATGGTGGCGTTCAGGGCCAGCATGCGTGTCGAACCGGCGATGCCGCGGACGTTCTGGACCATTTTCCCCAGATCGGAAACGACCCCGCTGATGTTTTCCATCGCCTTCTGCACGCCCTCAGCGTCGCGCAGCCGGTCGGCGGCCAGTTGATCGACCAAGGATTGACTGTGATGCAGTTGCTCGATGATCTGGATGACCCGGTCATTGGCACTGGAGACGCTGATGAAGTCGAGCAGATTTTCCAGACTGCTCTCTACCACTTTGAGGTCGGTCATCAGATCAACGGCATTCTTCTCAGTGTCGGTAATGACACTGTTGGTTTCGTCCTTCATCGCGTCGGCAAACAGATGGAAATAGGAAATCTTCTCCGATATGCACTTTCCGCATTTGATCGAATCGAAGGCTGCGGCAATCGTCGGCGGCGCAACTGCAGTGGCGGGCGATGCAGCGAACTGCGGTTGGGCGGGAGGCGGTGCCGCCTGCCGATATCCCCACGCCACAGCCACGGCAAGAACCACCCCCGCCGACAGTATCCGCACGGCGATTGCCAGCGGGGCCGCCATTGCGGGCAGGACGGCCACGCAGACCTCGCCGAGGAGAATGGCCGCCAACAGCGTCGCTGCCGCCTGCCCCCATGGCAAAGAAGCGGACAGTACCGGCCCCGGCGTCATCCTGTTGTTCATCGCGTCCATCCCGTCATGTCTTCCGTTCCGCCCATGGATTGATCAGAATAGTTCGACCTTCGGCCCGCTGGTCTCGTGAAGTTCGACCCCGGCGGCGGCATGGTGGTCGTCGCGTTGGCTGGTCATCACGCAGTCGTCCAGAGCCTTGTTGAACATCTCCTTGAAGTTCTCGACACGATCCATGGAGCGCCGGTCGCCCATTCGTTGTGCCAGGTCGACCATATGCTGATCGACAATCAGCGAAAGTCGGGCCAAAAATCCGATCTGCTGTTGGGTGACGTCCTGGAACTGGAGCTGTCCCAGCATGTGGACCACCGGTGCGCCGACGGCATCCACCAACGCCCTCAGTTCCCGCGTATCCTCCGCGTGGTCGATCCGGCTCCGCATGCGGTCGAGATTGGCGTCCATCTCGCGGAGGCCGCTGACAATCTCCATCGCGGCGCTGCTGGTGCTTTCGGTAATGCGATCACCCTGGTCGCGCAGCAGGCGGGTGAAGGCGCGGTACTGGGCCAACTCGTCGGAAACCCGGAACAGCAGCAGGCGGATCGCCCGCGGCGTGGGGCCGTCCTTGCGCCCTAGCACATAGCCGATCGCAATGCCCGCAAGCGAAGCCAGTGCGACGAATGTGGCGACAGCGACCCCGCCACCGACGACACCGACCACTGCGGCACCGCTTCCTGCCAAGGCGGCCGCTGCCCCACCTATCCGGGCCAGCGCGAATCTTTGGTTCGTTCCGCCAGGGGGCCTGCTGCCAGGGGTGGCGGGGCCGGTCATCCGTTGGGCAGTATCTGCTTGACCACCTTGAGCAGGTCGTCGGGTTGCACCGGCTTGACCAGCCAGCCGGTCGCCTTGGCGGCGCGGGCTTCGTCGCGCTTGGCCTGCTGGGACTCGGTGGTGACCACCAGAATCGGCAGGAACTGCAGGCCCGGCATGGTGCGGACCTTACGGATCAGGTCGATGCCATTCATTCCCGGCATGTGGATGTCGGTGATGATCAGGTTGGGTTTGAGACCGCCCTCGAGCTTGGTGACCGCCTCTTCACCGCTGGCCGCCTTGGCAACGGTGAAGGCCGCCTTGTGCAGGATTGTCTCCATACTCATCAGGATGGTCGCCGAGTCATCGACTATGAGGACTGTGGAAGGCATCACGAGACTTTCTTCTGAAGTTCAAGGGAAACGGTCGGCCAGCGCCAGGAACTCGCCAATTCGTCGGCCAGAAGGTAGTAGTCGAGCGCGCCCCGGCTACGGGGGGCGAAATGGCGGATGGGTTGGCGTTCCGCGAAGGCGGCGGCCAGTTGGATGTCGCTGCGGATGGGGCGCAGCACCCGCTCGGCACCGAACTGTCGGGCGATGTCGGCGATGACGGCGCGATGGTGGCCGATACGCTCGCAGGCCATGATCGGCAACAGTCCCAGCAGCTTCAGCTCGGGGTTGGCGGTGGTGACGGTCTTGTAGAACAGCCGCGACAGCTGCTTGACGCCCTCCACCGACAAGGCATGGGCCAGCAGCGGCACAAGGACGCCATCGGCGGCGGCCATGGCGCTGTTCAGGACGAGATCGAGCGATGGCGGGGTGTCGAGCACGACGATGTCGTAGCCCGCCATCTCGGGCCGGCGGAGTTGGCCGGCCAGCAGCAGGGCGTCGCGGAGCGGCCCCGATCCGTCGTAAAGCGGGTCTGCGGGCACGCACCACAGGTTCGGCCAGGCCGTCGCCACCACCGCGTCGCGGATGTCGAAGCCGGAATCGCCAAAGAGGTCGTGGATGGTGCGCCCCGGCTTGACCGGATCCACCCCCAGCCCGAAGCCGGCATGCCCCTGGGTGTCGAGATCGACGACCAGCACCCGCCGTCCCCGGGCCGCCCATTCGGCGGCCAGGTTGACAGCGGTGGTGGTCTTGCCGCTGCCTCCCTTGCGATTGGATACGGCGAGGATGAACGGCCGGGTCATTTGGTCGCCTTTTTCCCTGGCGGAGCGAACACCTGCGCGAGCCAGCGTGCCAGGAACGCCTCTCGCGGCAGGGCCGCGATCTTCGGCCGCACCGCAAGCAACACCTGGAGGACGGCGGTATGTATCTGGGTGCAGGGGCCGAGATCGACCTTCGCCGTGCGATGGGCTTGAAGGAATTCGAGCAGCGGCAGGGCATCCTCGACGGTGCAGGCCTCATCCGCGGTCGCCGTGTTCTTGGTGAAGGTGAACGCCATGGCTAGAGCAGTTCCTTGAGATTGAGCACCAGGAGCACCCGCCCGTCGCCCAGCAGCGCCGAACCGGAATATCCGGAAATGCCCGACAGGATGCCGTCGAAGGGCTTCAGGATGATGTCCATGCCTTCGCGGAAGTTGTCGACCACCAGGCCGACCACGTTGCCGGCAATCCGCACCACCAGCACGGCGTCCTCTTCGCTGCCGTCGCCAATCCACACCGAGGCCGGGACGCCCATTAGGCGGTCGAGACGAATGAGCGGCACGATTGCATCGCGAAGCACGAACGCCTCCGACTGCTTGAAGCGGTGCACGGTGTCGCGATGCACCCGCACGGTCTCGGCGATATGGTCCATGGGAATGCCGAACAGCATGCCGCCGCCGGCTTCGACCACCATCACCCGCGTCACCGCCATGCTGAGCGGCAGCGACAGGCGCACCGTCGTCCCTTCGCCCTTCACCGAGGTGATCGAGACGCTACCGCCGGTCTTTTCCACCCCGGTGACCACTACGTCCATGCCGACGCCGCGCCCCGACAGGTCGGAGACCTGGGTGGCGGTGGAGAAGCCTGGCATGAACACCAGGTTGACCGCCTCCTGGTCGGTGAGACGGGCCGCCCGTTCCTCGTCGATGACGCCCTTGGCGAGGGCCGACGCCTTGATCTTGTCGGGGTCGATGCCACGGCCGTCATCGACCACCTCGATGACCACCTGGTCGCTTTCCTGGAATGCCCGCAGCAGGACGGTGGCCTGACTGGGCTTGCCGACGGCGTCGCGGTCGTCGGGCGGCTCGATACCGTGATCGATGGCGTTCCTGACGATGTGCAACAGCGGATCGCCAAGGGCCTCAATGATGTTCTTGTCGGCGGCGGTGTCGGCACCCTCGATCACCAGCTCGATGTGCTTGCCCAGTTTGCGCGCCACGTCGCGCACCAGCCTGGGGAAGCGGTCGAACACTTCCGAGACCGGCAGCATGCGCACCGCCATGATGGCGCCCTGCATCTCCTGGGCGAGACGGTCGATGACGGCGTGCAGGTCCTTGATCTCGCGGCTCATCTCGCGCGAGCCGTGGACCTGCTCGGCGCGCTTGGCCAGGAAAGGCAGGCTGTTCTTCGACACCACCAATTCGCCGATCAGGTTCATCAGCGTGTCGATCTTGGCCTGGTCCACCTTCAGCACGCGGCTGGCCTGCTTGACCTCCGGGCCGGGATGCTCGCCGGCCTCGGGCCGGCGCCTGCCGTGATCGCCAGCCGCCTGCATGACTGCGGCGGCGGTGCGCTCGTCGGTCAACAGCCAGTGGTCCAGCAGGTCGAGCGCCGGGGCGGCGGTATCTTGAACCCTGGCTGCCTCGACCGCCGCCGACCAGGCGGCAGCGTCGGCGGCTCTGCGGCCCTCCGCGGCAAGAAGGTTGGCGACGGTCTTCGCCACCGAGTCCAGCCGTGCCGCAAGCCCACCCGGCGCCACCGGCAGGCCGAGAATGGCACGCTGGCTGTCGAGAATGCGTGCCGCCGTGGCGGACAGCGTCCCCAGCCCGGCGCGCTCCGGGAGGGCGGTAGCCGCTGGGGCCGCCATGGCGGCCACGGAGGGCGCCAGCGGGTGAAGGTCGGCGTCGCCGGTGGCGATGCACCGGATCAGGGCCGTCACCCAGGAGGGGTCGGGGGCCGGCACGGCGAGCACCGCGTCCAGCCAGCGCAGCGCCGAAGCCAGCAGCAGCGCCGGGGCGGTGAGTTGAAGGAGCGCCGCGACCGCCCGCCGGAGCGCCGGCCAGTCGGCGGCGACGACCAGGCGCCGTGCCTCCTCGACGAAATCACCGTAGACCGGGCCGCCGTTGCGGTCGCCGGTCACCGTCACCAAGGCGTGCGGCGGCACCGGCGCCATGCGCACCTGCTCGACCACATAGCGGAACAGCGCCTCGACCTCGGTGGGCGGCGCCGCGACAAGGGCAAGAAAGCGCAGGTTGCAGCGATAGGGGTCGAGGGCGTCCATTGCCGGCCAGGGCTCGGCCGCCTCAATGGCGAGACTGCGAAGCTCGGGCAGTTGCCGGAACAGGATGAAGGGGTCCTCACCGCTGAAAAAGCAGTCTTCTAGCGGAACATACTCTACGGCCTGAAGCTCCGCCCCGCCCATTGCCGCCGCGAAGGCCGACAGCCGGTCCACTTCCGGGATGGCCGCCAGCCAGTCCAACGTGACCAGGTCACCGGCGTGGGCGGCCGGTGGACCGGCCTGGGCGGCGCCGTAATCGGCCGGCAGCACCCCGCGCAGGGCAGCCGTCATCTCCTTGGACATCCCATCGGCGCCGGCGCGCAGGGCACCGGTGCCGTCGATGTCGTCGATCCAGGCGCTGACCTGGTCGAGTGCGTCCAGCAGCATGTCGACCAACTCGGAGGTCATCGGCAGTTGGCCGGTGCGAACGACGCTCAGAACGTCCTCACCGGCATGCACCAGCTTGGTGAAGGCGGGGAAGTCGAACAGGCCCGCCGAACCCTTCAGCGTATGGACGGAGCGAAAGACCTCGTTGATGGCAGCCTCGTCGCCGGGATGCTTTTCCAGCACCAGCAAGGCGGAGGCGGACCCTTGCAGGAGTTCGCGAGCCTCGCCGACGAAGCGTTCGAGAAGGGGCGTGCTCATGGAGGCGATATTCCTGCGATCAGCCTGGCCACCTCGGCCAATTCCTCGGGGGGCACCGGCTTTACCAAGTAGAAATTGGCCCCGGCCTCGAAGGCCCGCGCGGCATCCCTTTCGCCGGCCTCGGTGCTGACCATCACCGCCGGCACCATGCGCACCGCCGGATCGCTACGGATCATCCGCATCATCGCGTAGCCGTCCATTTTGGGCATGTTGATATCGACGATCATCAGGTCGAACGGCTGGGCCAGGGCCTTCTCGCAGCCCTCCATGCCATTGGTGGCCTCCTCCACAAGGAACCCGGCAGCCTCCAGCACCGAGCGGTAGAACAGGCGCATGGTGATGCCGTCATCGACCACCAGGACCCGCGGTTGGGTGTCTCGCATCGCCGTCACTCCGCAGGCTTCTGGTAGACAATGGTTTCCTTGAACTTCCGCGGCAGGAAGATCGAGGACATCCGACTCATGCTCTCGGAATGCCCAAGGCAGACAAACCCGCCCGGAGCCAAGGTTTCGTAGAACATCTCGACGGTTTCGCGTCGGCCTACATCGTCAAAATAGATCAGCAGGTTGCGGCAAAAAATGACGTCGAGGCCGCGGAATCGCTTCGTATGCAAAGGATCGACGACGTTAACCAGCGAGAAGTCGATGGATTGGCGCAATTCGTCGCATATCTGGAATGTTCCATTGAGCTTTGGCAGGAAATATCTGGCGCGTAACTGGTCCGACACCCGGCTCAATGACCGTTCGCTGTAAATCCCGGCGCGGGCCTCGCCGAGGATTTTGGAATCGATGTCCGAGGCGTGGATTTCGATGTCCCAGGTATCGGACTGATCCCAGTGTTCGAGGATGTTGATGGCAATGGAGTAGGGCTCCTCGCCGGACGAGCAGGGGACCGACCAGATCCGGATGGGGGCGCCCTTCTGCTTGGTCCGTGCGATCGCCGGGAGGATGCTGCCGACAAGAGCGTCAAACTGATAATCCTCACGGAAGAAGTACGTTTCGTTGACCGTCATGGCGTTCACAAGGAACTGCAGTTCTTCGCCATCCGCCTGAAACCGGACCAGGGTGAAGTAGTCACGAAAGGATTCCGAGCCAGTCTTTTCGATACGGTCGACGATACGCCGCTCGACG
Source organism: uncultured Rhodospirillaceae bacterium (assembly GCA_903941105.1). GTDB lineage: Bacteria > Pseudomonadota > Alphaproteobacteria > Rhodospirillales > Magnetospirillaceae > CAJANL01. Next base: position 3,216 of record CAJANL010000063.1, on the reverse strand, counting down.
TAGTATTTCTTTCCATCCTGATATTGAATTCCGGTCTTGCGGTAGAAAAATTCGCAAAACTTCGCGAATTCCTCGTCAGTCATGACGGAGGGCAGGCCTTTGGCGGGATTAGTGGTTAGGGCCACCATCAGTCACCCCGAATGCGGCGCATGGCCGCATCGATAGCGAATGCCATGAAGGCGTTGCCCGCGAACCGTTGGCGCAGGTCGGCCAGATCGCCCAGCGCCTCGGGGCCTCCCACCTCGGCCAAGCCATCGACCGCGGCGGCACAGACATTGATATGGGCATCCGCCCGCACCACCGAAGCCAGCCATTCGGGGGCCTGGACGTGGCGCAAGACCGCCAGGATGTTGACGGCGAAGATGCGCACATCGCTGTCGTCGTCGGAGAGAAGCCGCTGCAGATGGGGGGCAACGGCATCCGGCATCTCCTGCAACGCCTCGATGGCTGCGTTGCGCAAAGGCACGTCATCGCTGCGCAAAAGCTCCGCCAGACGCCCCGCCACCGCCGACGATTGCAGGTGAATGAGCGTCGAGAACAGTACCGCCCGCACGCTGGGGCTGACTTCCCGCTCCAGCAGGTCGCACAGGTCCATGGCGGCTTCGGGACAGGCGGCAAGATCGCGGATGGCGGTGCGACGTACCGAAGGCTCGGGGGAGCCAAGATCGCTCAGAGCCGCCGCGAGATCGCGCGGTGGCGATTCGGACAATGGGAGGGGCGCCTGGCGATCAGCCTTTACGAGTGCCATGACGCTTCTCCCTGGGTGTGCCGGCTGGGGCAAGCCAGGCACCCAATTGATTGACGATCCGTCCCGCGGGCAGCACCAGATTGGCGCCGCCGCGCTTGGTCAGTTCTCCCGGCATGCCCCAGATCACCGATGTCGCCTCGTCCTGGGCGATGGTGCGGCCGCCGCGACGCTTCAGCTCGCACATGGAATCAGCGCCATCGTCGCCCATTCCCGTCAACAGCACTCCGATCAGGCTTTCAGGCGACATGGCGTGCATGGCGCTGTCCATCAAGCGGGCGACGCTGGGATGCCAGAGGAATTGACTGCCGGCCGGCATGGGATTGACCACCCAGCCGGTGGCCCGCTTGCCGATCACCACGTCGGCATCGCCCTTGGCGATGTAGATCACCCCCGGCTTCAGCGGCATCATCTGCGCCGCCTCGACCACCGGCAGGCGGCACATTTCGCCGAGACGGCGGGCGAAGATCGCCGTAAAGCTGGCCGGCATGTGCTGCGCCACCACCACCGCCCAAGGGAAGTCGGCGGGAAAGGCCGGCAGGACCTCCTCCAGGGTGCCGGGACCGCCGGTGGAGACGCCGATGATGACGGCGCCGAAGCCATCGCCCGCCAGCGGCGGCAACGCCTTGGCCAAGCCCGCGGCCGGCACGGCGGGGCGAATCGCCTCGTCGTCACGCTGATCGCGCAAGCGCTGCTGCAGGCCGACCGAGCGGCGTAGCCGGGCGCGGCTGGCCGCCTTCACCTTCTCCAGGATCGCGCGCTCGATGCGATCGACATTGAGCGAGATGGTGCCGTCGGGCTTGTGGATGAAGTCGACCGCCCCCAGCGCCAGGGCTTCGAAAGTGACCTCGGCGCCCCTCTCGGTCAGGGACGAAACCATCACCACCGGAGTCGGCCGGCGGGCCATGATGTGGGACAGGCAGGTCAGCCCATCCATTTCCGGCATGTTGATGTCGAGCGTGATCACATCGGGCCTGAACGAATCGAGCGCGTCCAGTGCCTCGACGCCATTGCGTACCGCCAGCACCTCGTAACCGCCCTTGGCTTCGAGGATTTCCTTCAGATGGCGGCGCATCAGCGCCGAGTCATCGACGATCAATGCCCTGGACATGCCCACTGGTCCTCAACGGTTACGTCTACGCGGCCGCCTTGGTGACAGCCTTGAGTTCCTTGGTGTCGAGGAGTTGGTCAATGTCCAACAGCAAGATCATGCGCTTCTGCTTCTCGATGTTGGCCACCCGGCGGATGAGGCGCTGCTGCTCCTCCGACAGCGTCGGCGACGGGCCGATCAGCGAGGCGGGGATGCGCATCACCTCAAGGACCTGGTCGACGATGAAGCCGGTGCGGACGCCGTGGATGGTGTAGACCATGATCCGCTGGCGGTCGTTGCGCTCCATAGGCGGCAGGTCGAAGCGGCGGCGCTGATCGATCACCGGCAGCACGACGCCGCGCAGGTTGACCACGCCTTCGAGGAAATCCGGAGTCTTGGGCACGCGGGTCAATTGGTCGGGGACGCGGACGATCTCCTGCACCGAATCGATGGGGACGCCGAATTCCTCGTTCATCAGGCGGAAGACGACGAACTGCTCCTCGTCATCGATGATTCCGCCGCTGGCGCCGGTGCTGTTGTCGGCCATCGCCGCCTTCTCCATTCCACTGCCTTCGACGACGGATCGGATTTCGCCGGTGTTGAACATCCGCTCGGACGACAGGATCGACACCAGCCGCTTACCATCATTGAGGCGGCAGATCGACTGGATTTCGCCCAGATTGCCGTCGCGGGTCAGCAGGGCTGGCATCGGGTCGATGACCGACCGCCCGACCCTCAGGACCTCCTTGACGCTGTCCATCATCACGCCGACCGACATGGCCGTGGCGCCGGTGCCCAGCGACACCACCACGATCTTGTTGGTGTCGGTGACCGATTGCGACGGCAACCCGAACATGTCGCGCAGCGAAACCAGGGGCAGCAGCCGGCTCCGCAGCGTCATCACCCCCAGGACATGCGAGGGGGTGTTGGGGACTTCGGTGATCTGCTCGGGGATCTGGACGATCTCCTGGACCTGCTCGATCGGCAGGGCATATTCCTGTCCGGCGACTTCGAAGCTGACCAACTGGCTCTCATCGTTGCCCTCGGCAGTGGTGTTGCGCGCCCTCCCCTCTTCGGCATGGCCGCCGCCCAACGCCTGCTTCAACGCCTTGCCAACCGAGTGGAACTCGCGCGCCACCACCTTGCCGGCGTCGAGGATCATAACCATCGACTTGCCGTCGCTGTCCTTGATCATGCCGGTCATCAGGTCGGTGTCGATGGTGCCGCGGATGGCCTCGACCGCCTCGATGCGGTCGTTTTCGACGGTGACCACGTTGGCGACGCGATCGACCACCAGCCCGACCGGCCGGCCCTGGTCGAGAATGACGACACGGGTGGCGTCGTCATGGTCTACGGCACTCATGCCGAAAATCTGGCGCAG
>CAJANL010000062.1 GCA_903941105.1 uncultured Rhodospirillaceae bacterium | reverse complement strand
GGCCCGACGATTACATCGCTGCCCCTGCTGTCAGCGCCCAACATCGCATGTCGCCTACTTATGACACAGTAAGATTAGAGCGTGATGCCCAAAATCTGCATCACGCTTCAACCCTTATGATTTCGTCCTCTCCGGGCGGGCACCTTCGTGCCCTTGGCCGCGCGCACAATGCTCGCAAGAGAACCGCGCTTCATAGTTCCGGCGCGGCGCTCTACACATTGAACAGGAAGTGGAAGATGTCGCCGTCCTGGACGACGTATTCCTTGCCCTCCAGCCGCATCTTGCCCACTTCCTTGGCGCCCGATTCGCCGCCGCAGGCGATGAAGTCGTCATAGGAGATGGTTTCGGCCCGGATGAAGCCGCGCTCGAAGTCGGTGTGGATGGCCCCGGCGGCCTGCGGTGCCTTGGCGCCCTTCTGCACCGTCCAGGCGCGCGCCTCCTTGGGGCCGACGGTGAAGAAGGTCACCAGATGCAGCAGGTCGTAGCCGGCGCGGATGACGCGGGTCAGGCCGGTCTCCGACAGACCCAGGGTTTCGAGGAACTCGGCCCGCTCCGCCTCGGAGGGCAATTGCGCCACCTCCGACTCGATGGCGGCCGAAATCACCACCGACGAATTGCCTTCCTTGGCGGCGAAGGCGGCGACGCGCTCGGAGAAGGCGTTGCCGGTGGCGGCCGATGCCTCCTCGACGTTGCAGGCATAGAGCACCGGCTTGGCGCTCAGCATGCCGAGCTGGCGGGCGGCACGGCGGTGGTCCTCGTCGTCGAACACCACGCTGCGGGCCGGCTTGCCATCGCGCAGCGCCGCCAGGATGGGGCTCATCACCTCGACCTGCAACTTGGCGTCCTTGTCGCCGCCCTTGGCCTTCTTCTCGAACGGCAGGATGCGGCGCTCCAGGCTGTCGAGGTCGGACAGCATCAGCTCGGTCTCGATGGTCTCGGCATCGCGCACCGGATCGACCGAGCCCTCCACATGGGTGATGTCGGTGTCCTCGAAGCAGCGCAGCACGTGGACGATGGCGTCGACCTCGCGGATGTTGGCGAGGAACTGGTTGCCGAGGCCCTCGCCGCGCGAGGCGCCACGCACCAGCCCGGCGATGTCGACGAATTCCAGCTGGGTGGGGATTTCCTTCTGGCTCTTGGCAATGGTCACCAGCTTGTCGAGGCGCGGGTCGGGCACGCCCACCCGGCCGACATTGGGCTCGATGGTGCAGAACGGATAGTTGGCCGCCTGCGCCGCGGCGGTCGAGGTCAGCGCGTTGAACAGCGTGCTCTTGCCCACATTGGGCAGGCCGACGATGCCGCAGTTGAAGCCCATCAGGTTATTCCTTCGCTGTGTCGGCCTGGCCGTCTGCGGCAGGCTTGTCCTTTTTCGGTTTCGGCGGCGCCGTCATGGTCGCCACCTTGTTCATGAAGCCGGCGTCGTCACCGGCCACCATCAGCGGAAAGGCCTCCGCCACCGCGTCGAGCAGCGGCACCAGCCAGTCCACGTCGGCCTTGGCGAAATCGTGCAGCACATAGCCCGACACCATGTCCCTGTCGCCGGGATGGCCGATGCCCATGCGGACGCGGCGGTAGGCCTGCCCGAGATGGCTGTCGAGGCTTTTCAGCCCGTTATGGCCGCCGGCGCCGCCGCCGCGCTTGACCCGCAGCCTGCCGGGAGCCAGATCCAATTCGTCGTGCAGCACCACGATGTCCTCAACCGGCAGCTTGAGGAAGCGCGCCGCGGCGCTCACCGCCTGGCCGGAGAGGTTCATGAAGGTGTGCGGCTTCATCACCAGCAGCTTCTCGCCGCCGATGCTGCCCTCGGCCACTTCGGCCTGGAACTTGGCGCGCCAGGGTCCGAACGAATGGCGGCGGACGAGAACGTCCGCCGCCATATAGCCGATATTGTGCCTGTTCCTGGCGTAGTCGGAGCCGGGGTTGCCCAGTCCCACCACCAGGAGCATGGTCAGCCGGCCGCCGGGGCGGCTTCGGCCTCGCCCGCCTTGGCGACGGTCGGCGGGGCGATGGTCGCCACCGTCTCGGTCAGCTCAAGGTGGTAGGGGGTGACGCCCGCCGGCATCTGCAGGTCGGCGACATGGATCGACACGCCGATATCCTTGCCGGCGAGGTCGATGGAGAACTCGTGCGGGATGTTGTCCGGCGAGCAGGTCACCTGGATGTTGTGATGCTCGATGTTCAGCACGCCGCCGCGCTTGATGCCGGGCGACTTGTCCTGGTTGACGAAGTGCACCGGCACGTTGACGTGCAGGCGGGCGTCGCTCGAGACCCGCATGAAGTCGACGTGGATCGGCTGGTCGGTGACCGGCTGCATCTGGACATCGCGCGCCAGACAGCGATGCTTGCCGCCGGCGCCCAGATCGACGTCGAACAACCTGGTGGAGAAGCCGGACTTGCGCATCTCGGCCCACAGCACGCGCGGGTCAAGCTGAATGCAGATGGGGGTCTGCTTGGCGCCGTAGATGACGCCGGGAACCTTGCCGGTACGACGAGTGGCTCGGGCGGCCCCCTTTCCGGCCCGATCGCGCAGCTCGGCGACGATGGCGGTGACTTCGGACATTTGTCTCTCCATGCATAAAGGCGCGGCCTCCAGGGGTGCCGCGCCGAAGGTCCGTCGTGTACACCGGTTGCAGGCGAATCGCAAGCCCGGATGGCAGGCGGCAACAACAGCGGCATGGACTTTGGCGACCCATCGCGCCCATGCTGGTCTCCCCCGGGAAAATCCCGGGAGGCAACCCGAGGTTCGCCATGCCCAAGGCCGCCAAGCCGACGCCGCCCAAAAAGCTGAGTGCGACGGAGAAGATGATCCAGGACTGCGTCAAGCGCGCCCAGGCCCGCAAGCGCTCCGGCCAGACCGACCGCGAATGGCGCGAGCAATACGCCAGCTCGCTCAAGACCGAGGGCGAAGACGCGGTGCCGCTGAGCGCCACGCCGTTCGACGGCGACACCAACAAGAAGAAGAAGGGCTGAGGGTCCCCCGGGCTTCCAACTGGTGGAAGCCCGGGGGACCGAAGGGTTTAGCCGCGCCCCATCGCCACCTTGCCGCGCGGCGCCATGGCCGGGCCGCGGTTCTGGCGGGGGGGCTCGCCGCGCGGGGCGGTGCGGGGTTTGCCGGAGCGTTCCCACGGCTTGCCGGCGGGGGCGCGGTCGTTATCGCCCGGACGGCCGCTGCCGCGGTTGGCCAGGGGGGCCACCGGCCGGCGCGGCTCCAGGCCGGGCACCGCGTGCACGTCGAGGGTCGCCTTGGTGTACTGCTGGATGCGGACCACCAGGCTGCGATCGGCGGGGCCGGCGAACGAGATGGCGATGCCCTGGGCTCCGGCACGGCCGGTGCGGCCGATGCGGTGGATATAGTCCTCGGGCGAGTGGGGCAGGTCGAAGTTGATGACGTGGCTGATGTCACGCACGTCGATGCCGCGCGCCGCCACATCGGTGGCCACCAGCAGGCGGATCTTGCTGGTCCGGAGTTGCTCCAGGGTCCAGTTGCGCTCGCCCTGGGTCATGTCGCCGTGCAGGGCGCCGACAGCGTGGCCAGCCTGGCCGAGTTCGCGGGCCAGCGAGTCGGCGTCGCGCTTGGTGGCGGTGAAGACGATGGCCTTGGCGACCTCGGCGTTGCCGGCGAAGTGATGCAGCAGCCGGCGCTTGTGGGCCAGATCATCGGCGTGATGCAGGCGCTGCTCGATGGGCGGACGGTCGTCGATGTGCTCGATGGCGATGCGGACCGGGTTGGTCAGCAGCCGCTCCGCCAGCTTGGTCATGCGGCGATCCAGGGTGGCGGTGAACAGCAGCGTCTGGCGGGACTTGCGGCAGGCGGCGACGATGGCCTCGACGTCCTCCTGGAACCCCATGTCGAGCATGCGGTCGGCCTCGTCGAGAATCAGCACGTCGACCTCGCTGAGGTCGAGGCGGGCGCGCTCCATGTGGTCGCGCAGGCGGCCGGGGGTCGCCACCACCAGATCCACCGGGCGCGACAGCATACGCAGCTGGTCGCGATAGGGCATGCCGCCCACCAGCTCGACGGAGTTGAGGTGGAGGAACTTGCCGTATTTGCGGGCGGCCTGCAGCACCTGCCGGGCCAGCTCGCGCGTCGGCGCCAGCACCAGGATGCGCGGCATCCCGGCCGGGCGCGGCTCGCGTTCGCCGGCGATGCGGTTGAGCGAGGGCAGCAGGAAGGCGGCGGTCTTGCCGGTGCCGGTATGGGCGGTGGCCAGGACGTCGCGTCCCAACACGGCCGGCGGGATGGCGGCGGCCTGGACCGGAGTGGCGGTGGTATAGCCCTCGGACTCAAGGGCTTTGAGAATCTGGGGATGCAGGTCGATATCAGCGAAGGACAAGGGATCTTCCTTTGACTTGGGTACAGGCGAGCGTTCAGGCCGCGCCGGGGAACGGCACGCCTTTTGGCGGGAGGTGTCAAAGAGGAAGAAGCGTCCCCGCAGGAGCGGCCGAAGGCCGCTCGAATCGTCTGGCAACGTCTCTCTCAAGAGACGGACGGGCCTCCAGCGATCGAACTCGCGGACAATAGTGTGCAGTGCACAATTAGCCAAGCTTATTCTACAGCGTGACCATGAGCGGCGCGAAGTCCGGGGCGGCCCCTTCCACCCCGATATAGCCCCGTTGCCGCGACACCAGGCGGCAGCGGCCGATGCGGCGATCATGGTCGAAATGGGTGTGGCCGCTGATCCACAGGTCGGGCTGCCAGGCGGCGATCTCGGCTTCGAGGTCGCTGGCGAAGGCCGGCGACAGCCGGCTGTCGGCGTAGCGCGGCGGGTTGGCGGCAGGGGTGGGCGCGTGATGGGTGACCACCACCACCCGGTCGGCCTCCGCCCGCGCCCGGGGCAGGGAGTCGGCCAACCAGTCGCGCGCCTGCCAATGCAGGGCAAGGGCATCCTTTGGCAGAAAGCGCCCCTTGCCATGGCGGATCACCCGATGATCGTTGAGTCCCCCCTCGGCATTGCGCATGGCCATGGCGACCCGGGCCTCGTCGCCACCATGAAGCCGGTAATCGGTCCACAGCGTGGCGCCCAGCACCGCCACCCGCCCCCCGCCGAGGTCGAAATCCATCCGGTCGCCGTCGAGCAGGTCGACGCGGCCGGAACTGGCGGCGCGCATGGCGGCCAGCGTCCGTGTCATCTCGGCGTCATAGAACTCGTGGTTGCCGGGCACCAGCACCGCCGGGCAGCCGCAGTAAGCCGCCGCCTCGGCCGCGTAACGGACCGCATCGACGCCGTAATCGATGTCACCGGCCAGGATCAGCAGGTCGGCGCCGCGCACCGCGTCGAGGTCCGGCCCCAGGCGAGGGTGTCCCACCACCCGGTCGCGCTCCATCAGGTGTCGCCACCACCGCAGGGCCGGAGGCGACAACTCGGCGTCGCCGCCCAGGCGCGCCTGGGCGATCAGCGCCCGGTCGAACTCCAAATGAATATCCGACATCACCGCAAGGGTCGTCATGGCGCCGCCTCTGGTTGCCCCAAGAGATATGCACCGGCGCTTGCGGCGTACAGGGGGTTGATCCGGCCATGCCCCCCTGCGGTCGCAAACTCCGTGACCGCCAACCGCTCGGGGGGATGGCATCGCCTTGGATTGGATGAGGAATGCTTCCACCCCCAAACATGGTAGCATTCAACCCGTCATTAGAGGGGGGCGGGCCATGCTTTCGGTGTTGGTGGGCAATCTCAAGGGCGGATGCGGCAAGACCACTGTCGCCACCCATATTGCCACGGCCTTCGCCGCCAGCGGATTGGCCACGGCGCTCGCCGACTGCGACCGCCAGCGCTCCGCCCTGGGATGGCTGAAGCGCCGGCCGCTTGACGCCCCGCGCATGGTCGGGCTCGACTGGGTGAAATCGCTGGAGAGCGCCCCCAAGGGTATCGAGCGCCTGGTCATCGACGCCCCGGCCGCCATGCACCATGATGATGTGGAGGACCTGATCGGCATCAGCGACGTGGTGGTGGTGCCGGTGTTGCCGGGCGCCTTCGATGAGGACGCCACGGCCCGCTTCCTCGACCGCCTCGCCAAGGTCAAGGCGGTGCGCAAGAACAAGCGCGTGGTTGCGGTGGTGGGCAACCGGTTGCGGCCCGGCACCCGGGCCAGCCAGCACCTGGACGGCTTTTTCGCCGAACTGGGCTTCCCGGTGGTGGCGCGCCTGCGCGACAGCCAGGTCTATCCGGCCTGCGCCGCCGCCGGTACCTCGGTGATGGAGGGAACCGACCGCCGCTGCCGCGACTACGTCGCCGAATGGCGGCCGTTGCTGCAACTGCTGGGACTGTAGAGTCGGGCGAACCGCGCCCCCCCGAAAGGGAGCGCGGCTCAATTCCCTTACTGGCGGCCGGACTTGAGGAAGGCTTCGCGCACTTCGTCGAGGCTCTGGGTGAAGCGCTTGTTGAGCAGGTCGAAGGCCTCGGAATTGGCCTTGGCCACCATCTCGGACAGCTCGCGGATGTTGGACAGCGACCGCTCGAAGGCGTCCTTGGCCAGCTCGGTCTGCTTGGCGGCCTTGTCCTGGGGCGTACCGGGCTCGGCGATTTCCTTGGAGGCGAGGGCGACCTCGTCCAGCGTCTGGCGCAGGATCTCGACCTGGCGCTTGACCACGGCCTGCAGCCCGTCATAGGCGAGGCGGTTGGCCTGGCTCACGGCCTCGATATTCTTGCGCTGATTGGTGATGATGGTGTCGACGTCCATGCCCGGCACCTTGAAATCACCGAGGTATTTGCTGATGTCGAAGTCGAAAATCTGATCGGCTGATTGCTTCGCCATGGTCATTTCCTCCATCCCGGCCCTCCGTTCCGGAGTGCATGTTGCGGTGCAGCAAACATAACCCGATGGGGGTAACCCGTCAAATCGAATCGGACCGGGGCGAGGCCGGCCCCGGGCACCCCTTCCGTTCAGCCGGCCAGCTCGCGGCCGCGACGAGTGGCGGCGGCGACCGCCTGACGCATCAGCGGACCCATGCCGGTGGCCTCATCCATCAGCACCGCCAGCGCCGCCGCGGTGGTGCCGCCCGGGCTGGTGACGTTCTGGCGCAGTTGCCCCGCCGCCTCGCTCGACCGGTACAGCAACTCGCCGGATCCCGACACCGTGGCCCGCGCCAGCCGGTCGGCCAGTTCGGCCGGCAATCCCTGCGCCACCCCGGCGGCGGCCATCACCTCGGCCAGCAGGAAGACATAGGCCGGCCCGGAGCCCGACACGGCGGTGACGGCATCCATCAGTCCCTCGTCCTCGACCCAGCCGACTTCGCCGACCGCCTCCAGCAGCCCCTGGCAGAGGTCGCGGCGGCCGGTGTCCGCCGTGGCGTTGGCGCAGCAGACGGTGATGCCGCGGCGCACCGCCGCCGGCGTGTTGGGCATGGCACGCACCACGGCGGCGGCGCCCCCCAGAAGTCCCTCGAAGAAGGCGATGGTCTTGCCGGCGGCGATGGAGAGGAACACCGCGCCGCCGAAGCGGGCATAAGGCGGCAGCACCTGCGCCATCACCTGCGGCTTGACCGCCAGCACCACCACGTCGGGGATGAACCCACCCGGGATGGCGGCGTGATCGGCCACCACGGTGACGGGGATGGCGGCGCCATTCGGTTCCACCACCACCACGTCGGCGGCGGCAAGCCCACGATCAAGCCAGCCCGCCAGCAGGGCCGAGCCCATCTTGCCGCAGCCCACCAGAAGTACCTTGGTCATGGAATCCCCCCTGGGACTTGGAGCGCGG
>CAJANL010000061.1 GCA_903941105.1 uncultured Rhodospirillaceae bacterium | reverse complement strand
CGCGGCCGAGGAAATGATCGCTCAACTGGTCAAGGACCAGGAGGCGGTGGTGCGCACCGCGCGTTCCATCTTCCCGGTGGTGGACGAGGCCCATGACGAACCCACCGCCGACCTGCTGACCCAGCGCATGCAGGTGCACGAAAAGACGGCGTGGATGCTGCGCAGCCTGCTGGGCTGACGCGCCTCCCCAGCCCCTCCCCCTCCCCGGTCAAAGCAGCTTCGCGGGAGGGGGACGTTCTCGACGACGTCCCCGGGTTGCCTTGAGGCCCCCAAAGCTGCTAATCCCATCGGCCATGTCCGATGCATGCGCCCGCGACCGGTCCTTCCTGTTCGCCGCCCTGGTGGTTGGCGGCATGACGGCGTGGCGGGCGGCAATTCTGGCCGTCAATTCGCCGCTGCTGTCCTTCGACGAGGCACAGTACTGGACCTGGGCTCAGACGCTGCAGCTCGGCTATTACTCGAAGCCGCCCATGGTGGCCTGGGCCATCGCCGCCACCACCGCGCTGTGCGGCGAGGCCGAGGGCTGCGTCAAGCTGGGCTCCCTGCTGGCCCAATCGGCCACCGCCTGCCTGCTCTATCTGTTGGGCGACGCCTTGTATGGCCGCAGGGCGGGGGCGTGGGCGGCGGTGCTGTGGGTGGTGATGCCGGCGGTATCGCTGTCCTCGGTGGTGATCACCACCGACCCGTTCCTGCTGGTATTCTGGGCAGCGGGGCTGTTGGCGCTGGTGCGCGCGGTCGAGGCGGGGGATCGGCCGAACCGCTGGTGGGCGCTGCTCGGCGTCTGCTTCGGGCTGGGCCTGCTGGCCAAATACGCCATGATGCTGTTCGCGCTGTCGCTGGCTTTGTGGCTGATGATCGCGCCGGAGCGGCGGCGGCTGGCCCGGGCTCCGGGGCTGTGGCAGGCGGGCGTCGTCGGGCTGCTGATCTACGCTCCCAACGCCCTGTGGAACGCCGCCAACGGCTTCGTCAGCTACAAACACACCAAGGACAACGCCAATCTGGCCGGGCCGCTGTTCCATCCCGACAAGCTGTTGGAGTTCGTGGTCGGCCAGTTCGCCGTGGTGGGGCCGCTGGTGATGGCGGCGCTGCTGGCGGCGCTGGTGCCGGCGTTGCGGCGCGGCGCCGATCCGCGCGGCCGCATGCTCGCCGCCTTCACCCTGCCGCTATTGCTGATCATGACGGCGGAGAGTCTGCTCAGCCGCGCCAACGCCAACTGGACGGCGCCGGCCTATATCGCCGGCACCGTGCTGGTCGCCGCCGGGCTCGCCGACCGTGGCGGCTGGGTGCTGCGGCTGTCGCTGGCGCTGCATGTGCTGGCGGCGGGCGTGCTCTACAACATGGATGCGGCGCGGCGCCTGCTCGGCTTGCCCGACCTCGCCCGCTACGACATCGAGAAGCGTCTCAAGGGCTGGGACGAGGTCGGCCGGCGGGTCTCGGCGGCGCTGGCCGACCATCCCGGCGCCCGGCTGCTGGGCGACGAGCGCAAGGTGCTGGCGACGTTGATCTATTACGTGCGGCCGCATCCCTTCGACGCCGTCAAATGGAACCCCGAGGGAATCATCCACGACCACTTCGACCAGACCACCCGGCTGGAGCCGGGGGCGGGCGAGTACATCTATGTCAGCCAGGCCGATGATGTTTTCCTGCGCTCGCGCTTCGAGCGGGTCGACAAACTGGCCGAGGTGGTCATTCCCATCCATACCGATTACCGCCGTGCCGTCACCCTGTGGCGGCTGGGTGGGTTCAAGGGATATTTCGAGCGATGATGCGTCATCCCTGGCTGTGGACGCTGGCGCTGCTGGCGCCGTTGAGCGTGGTGCCGTGGATCGACATGGGCCTGGCCGGCGTGTTCTACGACCCGGTGCTCGAATTGTTTCCATTTCGCTCGCATCCGGTGGGCGAGTGGGTGCGCAAGGGCATGCCGGTCTGGCTGTTCGGGCTCGCCATCGCCACCGCGGTGCTGTGGGCGGCAAGCGAAGTGTGGCGGCGGCCGCTGCTGGGGGTGTCGCGGCGGATCGGCGCCTTTATCCTTTTGTCGCTGGCGCTGGGGCCGGGCGTCATCGTCAACCTGCTGCTGAAGGACTTCTGGGGCCGGGCGCGGCCGTCCCACCTGGTGCAGTTCGGTGGCAAGTCGCACTACACGTCGCCATTGCTTCCCACCGATCAGTGCTTGGACAATTGCTCGTTCTCCTCTGGCCATGCCGCACTGGCCTTCTGGGTGGTGAGCTTCGCCTTGCTGGTCCCGCCGGCCTGGCGCGGCCGGGCCATCGCGGCGGCGCTGGGGTTCGGCTTCGCGGTGGGCATGGTGCGGGTCGCCCAGGGCGGCCATTTTCTCTCCGACGTCGCATATTCGGGGGCGATCGTCACCGCCGTCGCCTGCGTCCTGCACCGTTGGTTGGTGGCGGGCTCCGAAGGTTCATCCCCAAAAAAATAATGGTTGTGAAGCCGTGGAAACGCGGTAAGGGCCTAGTCGAGAGCCCCATCTTCGGGTAATGATACTTACTCAGGCTGACCTTGGGCGTGCTCCGCCCGGGCGGAATGCCCGCGTCGTGTGCTGCGCGGGGCACTTGCTTACATATCGATGAGAACGACACATGGCATGGAACCGAGATAATCATGGTGGCCGCTCCCGCGAACGGGGCCGGCGGGACGACTTCGGCGAGCCGGCTTTCGAGCCCCGCCAGACTCGTGGCAGCAGCAGCAGCAGTAGCATGAGCAGCAGCGGCCCGAGCGACTTCAATCGCAATCAGGTCAGCCAGGCGAACGTCACGGCCACCGTCAAGTGGTTCAATGCCGCCAAGGGCTTCGGCTTCGTCGCACCGGCCGATGGTACGCCCGACGCCTTCCTGCACATCTCCGCTCTTGAGCGCGCCGGCCTCACCCAGGTCGCCGAAGGCACCACCCTCGTCTGCGATCTCGGCCAAGGCCAGCGCGGGCCGCAGGTGGTTGCGGTGCACGAAGTGGACGCCACCACCGCCGCTCCCAAGGCGCCGCGGCGCGAAGAGCAGCGCGGCCCGAGCCAGACGGTCGAAGGCGTGGTCAAGTTCTTCTCTGCCGAGAAGGGCTTTGGCTTCGTCGCGGTCGACGAGGGCGGCAAGGACGTGTTCGTGCACGTCAAGGCGCTTGAGCGGTCCGGCCTCAAGGCTCTGGAGACCGGTCAGCGCGTGCGCGTGACGACCACGCTGGGCCTCAAGGGTCCGCAGGCCGACACCGTCGCGCTGGTCTGAAGACGGGCGGGTCCGCCGGGCACGGCGGACCCCTCTTTCTTGGGGTAAGATGCCGCCATCGAGGCGGAAGGTGGAATGATTCCGACTCCACCGCACCACGGCCCGCGAGCATGCTCGGCCGGGGAAGTCTGATCGGCACGCCAACCTCGGCCGCCGCCGCACCACATCAGTTTTAGCGTCACCCGGCTTTCATATGGCATACGGGGGGCAGATTGCGCGCACGCACAAGGGTGGTCTACGTCACCCGACCACCCTTGTCGTCCACGCACCGATTGCCATCCTGTTCGGGAAATGAAATCATGCGCCCCGTTCAATCGGTATTGGGGAAGCAGTCGCCCATGAGGATCGCCGCCGTCATCGCCGCCGCCCTGGTCGGGTTCGCGTGTCTGTTGGGTCCCGTGGCGGCGGCCGAGCAAGGCAAGCCGGGCAAGCCCTCCAAGTCCGCCGCCGCCGCGCATCAGAAGGCGCAGCAGCAGGCCGCCCAATCGGCCCTGTCGCTGGCGGCGCATCGCGGCGAAGAGGAAGCCCAGTACCAGCTGGGCATGGCACTGCACGAGGGCCGCGGCATGAAGGCCGACCCGCGCGAGGCGTTGCTGTGGTTCAATCTTGCCGGCGCCAACGGCATCGCCGAGGCCGCCGTTCAGTCGGCCAAGGCCTATGAGGCGGGGCTCGGCACCAAGCGCGACACGACCGAGGCGGCCCGCTGGTGGTATCGCGCCGGCGAACTCGGCAATGAGATGGCTCGCCGGCGCTTCGTCGAGCTGGTGCTGTCGGGCGGAGTGCGCTCGGCAGGCGGCCCGGCCGGGGTGCACTGGATCGAGGACGTGGCGGCGGCAGGCAACACCGTTGCCCAACTGATGCTGGGCCAGATCTACGAGCAGGGCTTGGGGGTCGCCCCCGATCTGCTGAAGGCCGAGCGCTGGTATCGCCAGGTCGCCTTTCTCACCGCCACCCCCGAGGCGCGCTTCCGCCTGGGGCGCATGCTGTTGGGCGAGCCCGGCTTCGTCGAGCGCGACCAGCGCGGCGTCGTCAAGGAGATTGCCCGCCCCGGCATGGTGGAGGGCGAGCGCTGGCTGGTCGCCGCCGCGCGGCAGGGCCATTCCGGCGCGCAGTACCTGCTCGGTCGCGCCTATCTCGACGGCATCGAACTGCCGATGGACCCGTCCGCCGCCACCTCCTGGCTGCAGGCGGCCGCCTCGCAGAGCCATCCCGAGGCGCTGATGACGCTGGCCGACATGGCGGGGAGCGGGCTCGGTTTTTTCGGCAAGGACCCGCTGCGCGCCTTCGTCTACTACGACATCGCCGCCGCCAGCGGCAATCGCGCCGCCGACGAGCCGCGTGAGCAGACCCTGCGCGGCCTTACTCCCCGCCAGATGGCCCGAGCCCGCCAACTCGCACAGGACGTGCGCGAGGCGCGCGGGCTGTAGCGCTCTACGTCATCAGCAATCCGAAGTTCGGCCTCCGGCGCCGTTCGGGGTCGAACAGCGCCCGCAGGCCGGCCAGGATAGCAAGGTCTGCGGCGACGCGGGCCGCGTCTTCGGGGCATCGCGACAGGTGATACTCGACCTCGAAGCGGCGCCCGGGGGCGAGGCGATCGTCGACATAGGCCAGCAGGTCGGCCTCGGAAACGGCGGGGCAAGGCGTCGTCATGGCCGTCCCGCCTCCCCTCCCGGAGGTGCCGGTGGCGGATCGGGTATAGGCAGGTGCATGGCTCACTCCTGTCCGGCGGAAGGCGACGCTTCCGCCATCTGTTGCAGCAGGGTGCCGACGCGATCCTGCAGCTCGGAATCGTTCTGCAGCGCGGTGGCGATGTCGTTGTAGCGGTCGACGGTCAGGCCGTGCTGCTCGACGGTCGAGGTCATGGCGTTGAGCGCTTCCGACTTGATCTCGTTCTGTTTTTCGGGGTCGGCTTCCTCGTGCAGCCGTATCATGGTGCCATGACGCAGGCCGACCAGATTGATGAATGCGTCGACGAAGCGGCTCAACTCGGAATCATTGGTCGGAGGATCGAGCAACTGGGCCTGACTCTCCGAACTGGCGACGGCCAGGAACGGAGCGAGCAGCAGTGCGGCGAGCAGGGCGGCGATGCGCATGGGGCTTGCCTCTCGATGGGAAACTCCTGTCCATGCAAATGCGCTGCGGCCAGAGGTTGTTCCCGCGCCTTGTTGGGGGTGTCTCGGCGCGGACGAATAGGTTATGGTCCGCCCCCATGACGATTCACTTTATCGGCGCCGGTCCCGGCGCCCCCGACCTCATCACCGTCCGCGGCCTCAATCTGATCCGGCGCTGCCCGGTCGTTCTGTACGCGGGCTCGCTGGTTCCGCCGGAAATCGTGGCCGAGGCGCCGCCCGGGTCCCGCGTCGTCGACACAGCCCCCCTCAATCTTGACGAGATCACCGCCGAGTTCAAGGCTGCCGCAGCCGCCGGGCACGACGTCGCCCGGGTCCATTCCGGCGATCCGTCGCTGTACGGTGCCATCGCCGAGCAGATGCGACGGCTCGACGCCCTTGGTATTCCTTATGACGTGACGCCGGGAGTGCCCTCCTTCGCCGCCGCCGCCGCCGCCCTGGCGACCGAGCTCACTCTGCCCGACATCAGCCAGACGGTGATCCTGACCCGCACCGCCGTGCGCTCGTCGGGCATGCCGGACGGCGAGGAACTGGCCAGCCTGGGCAAGAGCGGCGCCACCCTGGCCATCCACCTGTCGGTGGCCAATCTGGCCCATGTGGTGAACGAACTGGCGCCGCTGTATGGCGCCGACTGCCCGGTGGTGGTGGCCTATCGCGTCAGCTGGCCGGATCAGTCGTTCGTCACGGGCACCCTGGGCGATATCCGCGCCAAAGTGAAGGCGGCGGGGCTGACCCGGACGGCGCTGATCCTGGTCGGAAGGGTGCTGAACGGCGCCGAATTCTCCGACTCACGGCTCTATGCGGCGGAACATACTCACCTGCTGCGGCCCTGACACCCACTCCACCGCCGCCGCCACGCTATCGACCACGGCACCATCGGCACTCGCCGGCCGGCGGACCATCACCACCGGCAGGCCCAATTCGCGCGCCGCCCGCAGCTTGGCGGCGGTGGCGGCGCCGCCCGAGGCCTTGGTCACCAGAATGTCGATCCCGTGCCGCCGCATCAGGTCACGCTCGGCCGCCACCGTGAAGGGGCCGCGTCCCGCCACCACCAGACTTCCGGGAAACGGCGGTGGCGCCTCGGCCAGCAGGCGCACCAGGAACCACACTCCCGCCACCGCCGCGAAGGCGCCCACCTCCTTGGCGCCTACGGTGAGGAAGGCGCGCCGCCCGAGGCCGGGCAGCAGGGCGGCGGCGGCCGGCATATGGGCGGCGGCGAGCCAGCGGTCGCCCGTCTGCGGCTGCCACACGCCGCGTTCCAGGCGCAGCAGCGGCACTCCGGTGGCGGCGCAGGCGGCCACGGCATGGGCCGAGATGCGGGCGGCGAAGGGGTGGGTGGCGTCGATGACGGCGCCGATGTCTTCGCCTTTGAGATAGTCGGCCAGCCCCTCCACCCCGCCAAAGCCGCCCACCCGGATCCGGCCGGGCAATGCGGGGACCCCGGCGACGCCGGCCAGCGAGGAAATGGCCTCGATGTCGGGCAACCGCTCGGCCACGGCACGGGCGAGGTCGCCCGCCTCGGTGGTGCCGCCGAGGATCAGCAGGCGGATCATCCCGCCCGCCCCACCACCCGCCCGGCCCGGTCGATGCAGACCACCGCCACCTCGGTGCCACCCGACAGCACCGCCCGCGCGGCCTCGCGCGCCTGTTTCGCCACCGCGTCGCCCAGGGGCAACGCACCGGCCAGGTCCAGCACCTGGGCGGCGGACCGGGCACCGCGCGCCGCCGCCACCATCTCGGCCGAGGCGCCCAATCCCGCCAGCAGTCCGGCGAGCCGGTCGGTCTCGACCCGGCTGGCACGCGAGTGCAGGTCGAGGCGGCCGGCGGCCAGCTTGGCCAGCTTGGCGAAACCGCCCACTAAAGTGAGGCGCTCCACCGGATGGGCCCGCAGGTATTTCAGCACCGCGCCGGCCATGTCGCCCATGTCGATCAACGCCGGCTCGGGCAACTCCAGCAGGCGGCGGGCGGTGGTCTCCGAGGTCTTGCCGGTAACGGCGGCGAGGTGACGCAACCCCATCGCACGCGCCACATCGACGCCGCGCTGGATCGAGTGCACCCAGGCCGAGCAGGAATAGGGCACCACCACCCCGGTGGTGCCCAGGATGGACAGGCCGCCGAGAATCCCCAGCCGGGCGTTCAGCGTCCTGGCCGCCAGCGCCTCGCCGCCGGGGATGGATACCGTCACGACGCAGTCGGCCGCCCCCCCCAGGCTCGCCGCGACTTCGGCCAAGTTGGCGGTGATCTGGGCGCGCGGGCCGGGGTTGATGGCGGGTTCGCCCACCGGCAGCGGCAGGCCGGGCAGCGTCACCGTGCCGACCCCCTCGCCGGCCTTGAACACCACGCCCGAGCCCAGGGGGGCCGGCTCGACGCTGGCGACGATCTCGGCGCCGTGGGTGACGTCGGGGTCGTCGCCGGCATCCTTGATCACTCCGGCGACGGCGCGTCGCGGCAAAAGATCGCGGCGCGACAGGGCGAAGGCGGGGGTTTCGCCGCGCGGCAGACGGATGCGCACCGGATCGGGGAAGCCGCCGCCCATCAGCGCGGTGAAGGCAGCCGTGGCGGCGGCCGTGGCGCAGGCCCCGGTGGTCCAACCCTTGCGAAGCGGCGTCTCGGTCATGGCGGCCATTGTACACGTCGGTTATAGTGCGGCGCATGTTGGATTTACCCTTCGACCTCCCCGCCTTCGAACCCGGCACCGTTTGGCTGGTCGGCGCCGGCCCCGGCGACCCAGGGCTGCTGTCGCTGCTGGCGCTGCACGCCCTGCGACAGGCGGACGCCGTCGTCCATGACGCCCTGGTGGACCCGCGCGTGGTGGGGCTGGCGCGGCCCGGTGCCATGGTCGAGTCCATGGGCAAGCGCGGCGGCCAGCCCAGCCCGCGCCAGCCCGAGATCAACGCCCGTCTGGTGGAGTTGGCGGCACGGGGCCTGCGGGTGCTGCGGCTGAAGGGCGGCGATCCCTTCGTGTTCGGCCGCGGTGCCGAGGAGGCGCTGGGACTGGTGGAGGCGGGCATTCCCTTCCGCGTCGTGCCGGGAGTCAGCGCCGGCATCGGCGGCCTGGCCTATGCCGGTATCCCGGTGACGGCCCGCGACTGCAATTCGTCGGTGGCCTTCGTCACCGGCCACGGCCAGGACGGCGGCATTCCCGATGACTTCGATTGGGACGGGCTGGCCCGGGGCGCCCAGGTGATGGTGTTCTACATGGCGCTGCGCCAGCTCGATCTGGTGGCCGACCGGTTGCAGGCCGCCGGGCGCGCGGCTTCCGAGCCGGCGGCCGTGGTCAGCCGTGCCGCGACGCCCCGCCAGCGGGTGGTGGAAACCACCCTGGCCCACCTCGCCCGCGATGTCGCCACCGCCAACCTGGAACCGCCGGCCCTGCTGGTGGTGGGCGGCGTGGTGGAGCTACGCCAACGGCTCGACTGGTGGCGGCCGGAAGACTGACCATGGCGGAGGCCGACACCCTTTCGCTGTTGCTGCATTCGGGCGTGGCGGTGTGCCGCACCAGCGTTTCCGCCAATGGCGGGCTGATCGGCAGCCTGTTCCTCACCGGCCTGCTGGGCAGCCTGTCCCATTGCGCCGGCATGTGCGGACCGTTCGTGCTGTCGCAGGTGGCGGCGCGACTGGAGGCGGTACCCGCCTCACGCATGAGCGAATGGCACCGGTTGGCGGGGGCGGCGCTGCTGCCCTACCATCTCGGCCGCGCCACCACCTATGCCGTGCTGGGCGCGACGGCGGCCCTGGCGGCGGGAGCACTGGGCGGCACCGCGCGCTGGCTGGGAGCCGGGCTGCTGGCATTGGCGGCGATCGTCATGCTGGTCCTGGCGGTTCCCCGGCTGAAGGGGTTGGCGGCGGGCGAGTCGCAGTGGGCGGCGAGCATCGGCCGGCTGGCCTCGCCGCTGTTCCGCGCCCCGGTGGGATGGCGCGGCTGGTTGCTTGGCATGATATTGGGTTATATTCCGTGCGGCCTGGTCTATGCCGCCCTGGCGGCGGCGGCGGCCAGCGGCGATGCCATCGCCGGAGCGGCGGGAATGCTGGCGTTTGCCGCCGGCACCGTGCCGATGCTGGTGGCGGTGGGAGCGGTCGGACATGCCGCGGTGGTCCATTGGCGGGCGCCGCTACTGAAATGGGCGCCGCTGCTGCTGGCGCTGAATGCAGTGGTCTTGGGTTTCATGGCGTGGCGGATGATGCTCGCCTAATTTTTCTGGAGGAAAAGGGATGGCGAGGAGTTCCCGCGCCCTGGTGGCACTGGTAGCCGTGATCGTGGTGGTTTTCATCGCCGTCGGCGCCCGCATGGTTGCCTTCGACGGCGCCAACCGTCAGCAGCAATACGCCATGCCGGCCATCGGCGGCGCCTTCAGCCTGGTGGACCACGATGGCAAGGCGGTCACCGATGCGACCTATCAGGGGCAGTACCGGCTGATGTTCTTCGGCTATACCTTCTGCCCCGACGTCTGCCCGACGGCGCTGTCCACCGTGACGACGGCGCTGGACAAGCTGTCGGCCAGCCAGCGCCGCATGATCGTGCCCATCTTCATCACCGTCGATCCCAGCCGCGATACGCCGCCGGTGATGAAGGACTATGTGGCCTCGTTCGGGCCGGGCATCGTCGGTCTCACCGGCTCCGAGGATCAGGTCGCCGCTATCGCCAAGGCCTTCAAGGTCTATGCTGCCAAGGTCAAGGGCGAGAAGCAGGGTGAGTACAGCATGGATCACTCGGCCATCCTCTACCTGATGGGTCCCGACGGCCGCTTCATTGCCCATTACCCCCACGGCACCTCGGCCGACGACCTGGCGGCGGGGCTGAAGAAGCAGCTTCCGTAGGTGGCGACCGCTCCCGGCCTCATCGTCGCCGCGCCGGCTTCCGGCTCGGGCAAGACCCTGCTGACTCTGGGGCTGCTGCGCCACCTCACCCGGCGCGGTCTCACGGTGACGTCGGCCAAGGTCGGCCCCGACTATATCGACCCCGCCTTCCATGCCGCCGCCAGCGGACGGCCCTGCTTCAGCCTCGACGGCTGGGCCATGCGCCCGGCGACCCTGGCCGGCCTGGCCGGCGACCTGGGGCATGCCGAAGCGATCATCTGCGAGGGCGTCATGGGCCTGTTCGACGGCGCCTTCGTCCCCACGGGCGGCCGTGATGGCTCCACCGCCGAGGTGGCGGCCTTGACCGGCTGGCCGGTGCTGCTGGTGCTGGACGCCCGCGGCATGTCGGGGTCGGCGGCGGCAGTGCTGGCCGGGTTCGCCCGCCACCGCGCCGACGTCACCATCGCCGGCGTGCTGTTCAACCGGGTGGCGGGTGAGCGCCACGCCGCCGCCCTCGCCGAGGCCTGTCGCCTCACCTGTCCCGAGGTGGCCCTGCTGGGCTGGCTGCCCAAGGACGCCGCGCTGGAGGTGCCCAGCCGCCATCTCGGCCTGGTGCAGGCCTGCGAGCGTCCCGACCTGGAGGCGTTCCTCGACGGCGCCGCCGCCCTGGTGGCCAGGCACGTGGATGTGGACGCCCTGCTGGCCCTGGCCCGTCCCTCCGGCGTGACCGGCGGCCCGGCGGTGCCGTTGCCCCCCTTGGGAGGCCGCATCGCCGTCGCCCGCGACGAGGCCTTCGCCTTCGCCTATCCGGCGGTGCTGGAGGGCTGGCGGCGACAGGGCGCCGAGCTGTCGCTGTTCTCGCCGCTGGATGGCCAGGGACCCGAGCCGTCGGCCGATGCGGTCTACCTGCCGGGCGGCTATCCCGAACTGCATGCCGGACGGCTGGCCGCCAACCGCGGCTTCCTCGACGGCCTGCGCGCCGCGGCGGCAGGGGGGGCGGCGATGTTCGGCGAGTGCGGCGGCTACATGGTGCTGGGACGGGGATTGGAAGACGCCGATGGCCACCGCCACGCCATGGCCGGGCTGCTGGGCCTGGAATCCTCGTTCGCGAAGCGGCGGCTGCATCTTGGCTACCGCCGCGCCGTGCTGACGGCCGAAGGCGTGCTGGGCGCGGCGGCGACGGCCTTGCGCGGCCACGAATTCCACTACGCCAGCGTTACGGCGGAGGACGGTCAGCCCCTGTTCGCGGTGGCCGACGCCGCCGGCCGGCCGCTGGGGATGGCGGGACTGGCGGCGGGCCGGGTGGCGGGATCATTCGTGCATCTGATCGACCGGGAATAGCTCCCGAAAGCGTAGTCCCGGCAACCTGGATCACACCAGGCGAGCTCAACCGCCGAGAGTCGTTCGAGACGGCCCAGAGGGTTTGCAATGGCCAGGGACGACGAAGGTGGATCACGCCTCGCGGGCGGCACGCACCAGTTCGCCCAACTCCGCCACCACCTGGCTGAGTTCGTTCTCCAGTGATTGGGTGATGGTGGTGATGCTTTCCGAGACGTGCTTGACCTCGGCCGCCACCACGGCGAAGCCCTTGCCGGCTTCGCCCGCCCGGGTGGCCTCGATCAGGGCGTTGAGCGCCAGGATGCGGGTGGTGCCGGTCACCGCCTTGATTTCCCCCACCCTGCTGGAGACCAGCTTGGTGAGCTGCTCGGTAAGTTCAACCATGCGGTTCTGATCGCTCATGACGGATGTCAACCTTTTCGCGGCCGGCCAATACCAGCAACCTACCACGGCCGGGCGGGGCGGGACCAATGGCTTTGTGTGTCCAAGGTACGCCGAATGCGAGTTACCGGGCCAGGGGGGCGGTGGGGGCTCCGACCACCTCGCGAAGCTGTTTCTTCAGCTCTTCCAGATATTTGTCGTTCTGGGCCGTGTTGGCGAAGTGCACCACCCGGGGAATGGTTCCGCTGCTCAGGCACTGGTGATCGGTGTTGTTGTAGACTCTTTGCGGCAGCGACAGCACCGAGACGTCCTGCCCCGCCATAGGCAGCTTGACCAGGGTATATTCGGTGAAGACCGCCTTGTCGCCGGCCTCCAGCATGCGGACCATGGAGGTCTGCTCCCGCAGCCATTCATTGTTGCGGGCGCAGGCCGCCAGCCATTGGCCGAGGAAGGCGTCGCGCCGGTCGCAATTGGCGCCGAAGAAGATCACGCCGCTATTGATCACCGAGCAGTTGTTGACGTCGAAGCACGGGTTACCCATCAGGGTCACCGCGACGTCGAAGTCATCGCGCGACATGAGGTCGTCCACCGGCTTCAGGATGAAGGCGTCGGCGTCGAGGAAGATCATCCGGCGGCCGCCGCCGATGCGCCGCGAGGCATCGGCCATGCAGGGGATCTTCTGGGCGATCATGTTCTCGAAGATCAGGCCGGCGCGCAGCAGCGGCCGCGCCAGGATCGAACCGGGCAGCGTCTTGAGGATCTTCTTGCGCAACCGCTGCCGCCACGAGCGCTCGAAGCGGGCATTGTGGCGGATGGCGAGATCCACCTGGCGGCCAAAGTCGATTTGCTGCTCCAGCTCGGCGGTATCACGGATGGCGTCGCCCCAGTCGACGATGGTGAGGTTGGCCTCGGTCGGCAGGGCAGCGAATTTCGGCCGATAATCCTCGTCGCCCCAGTCATAGACCAGGATCGGCGAGGCGGGATAGACCGCCCGGATGCAGTCGATACTGACGCGCAGCAGATGGTAATATTTGTGGTTGCCCATCAGGACAAAGGTGGGCGCTTCCTGCGGGTGCGTCATTCTGCTGCCCTGACCAATGCCATGAACCGGACGCCCCGAATATCGAGAGCCGGAGGCCGCGTCAAGCCTCTTCGGGCCGGCCCTCCAGCCAGCCGTGCACGTCGTTGCGCCGCGGCCGCCACAGGCCGCGGTCGAGGGCTTCCTGGAGGCGCTGGCGTATTTCTTCGAGCGCCGCCGGGTTGTTGTCTTCGAGGAACCGCCGCACCTCGTCGTCGCCGAGATAGGCCTCGGCCACCAGATCAAACTGGTGATCCTTGACGGCGCGGGTGGTGGCGGCGAAGGCAAACAGGTAGTCCACCGAGGCCGCCATCTCGAAGGCACCCTTGTAGCCGTGCCGCATCACCCCCTTGATCCATTTCGGGTTGACCACCCGGCCGCGCACGATGCGGGCGATCTCCTCGTCAAGGGTGCGGATGCGCGGCGACTCGGGGCGCGAGTGATCGGCGTGCCACACCTGCGGCCGCTGGCCCGAGGCGGCGTGCACCGCCGCCGCCAGCCCGCCCTCGAACTGGTAGTAATCGTCGGAATCCAGCAGGTCGTGCTCGCGGTTGTCCTGGTTGTGGATCACCGCCTCGACCCTGCCCAATCGCTGCTGGAACACCTCATGCGCCGCCTCGCCCTCGGCCCCGGCGCCATAGGCCCAGCCGCCCCAGGCGACATAGGCGGCGGCAAGGTCGGCCTCGGTGCGCCAGCCGCGCTCGTCGATCAGCGCCTGCAACCCGGCGCCATAGGCCCCCGGCTTGGAGCCGAACACCCGCGAGGCCGCCCGCGCCTCGCCCATGGTGCCCGCATCGAGGCGGACGCGCGCCGCCAGCGGATTGACCTCGGCCGGCTCGTCCAGCGCCGCCACCGCCCGCACCGCCGAGTCGAACAGGTTGACCAGATCGGGGAAGGCGTCGCGGAAGAAGCCCGAGATTCGCAGGGTGACGTCGACGCGCGGCCGGTCGAGCACCGTGGCCGGCATCACCGCGAAGCCGGTAACCCGGCGCGAGGCGGCGTCCCAGGTGGGCTGCACTCCCATCAGCGCCAGCCCCTGGGCGATGTCGTCACCACCGGTGCGCATGTTGCTGGTGCCCCAGGCGGTCAGCGCCACGGCGCGCGGCCACTCGCCATGCTCCTGCAAGTGGCGCTCCAGCAACAGCTGCGCCGACTTCCAGCCCAGCGTCCAGGCCGCCGGGGTGGGGACGGTGCGGGTATCGACGGAATAGAAGTTACGCCCGGTGGGCAGCACGTCCGGCCGCCCCCGCGTCGGCGCCCCCGACGGCCCCGGCGCCACGAAGCGTCCGTCGAGCCCGGTCAGCAGGCCGGCGATCTCCCGCTCGCCACAGGCCGCCACGGCGGGGCGCAGGGTGGCCTCCACATACTCCAGGGCGGCCGTGGTGCGGCTCCACTCCGGGAGTGGCGCGGTCTCGCCCGCCACCAGGGATTTGGCCAGCAGTTCGAGATATTCGACGGCGTCGCCCAAGGTGCGCAGCCTTACCTTTTCACCCGCGCCCTCCTTCTTGGAACCCTCCCCTGGCAAAGCCGGGAGAGGGCAGGTTGGGGGCCCGAGGAGCGAAGCGACGAGCGGTGGTTCCGCCGGCACCACTCCCGCCTCGCTGGCGCTCGTTGGCCCCCCACCCTGCCCTCCCCCGCCGCAGGCGGGAGAGGGGTCTAGAAGGGAGTCGGGGAAATCCTCCCCCAGCACGCAGTCCAGCGGATCGAATCCCAGCCCGAGATCCGCCGCCAGCGCCCGCAGCAGCGATTTTTCGCCGACGCGGGCCAGCGCCACCAGCAAGTCGGTCAACTGCTCGCCCTGGGGAGAAACGCCGAAGATGTGCAGGCCGTCGCGGATCTGCAGTTCCTTCAGCTCGCACAGGTGATTGTCGAGCTTCTTCAGCGCCACGTCGGCGTCGTCGCCGGGGCGGATGCCCAATTCGGTGTCAAGACCGGCCGCCGCCGTGGTGGTGAGGATTTCGCGGCGCAGCACCGCCAGGCGGCGCGGATCGACGCCGGCCGCCTCATAGTATTCGTCCACCAGCCGCTCCAGTTCGCGCAACGGGCCGTAGCTCTCGGCGCGGGTCAAGGGGGGTGTCAGGTGGTCGATGATGACGGCGCTGGCGCGGCGCTTGGCCTGGGTGCCCTCGCCGGGGTCGTTGACGATGAAGGGGTAGAGGTTGGGCAGCGGCCCCAGGCAGGCCTCGGGGAAACACCCGGCCGACAGGGCCAGCGACTTTCCCGGCAGCCATTCCAGATTGCCGTGCTTGCCC
This sequence comes from uncultured Rhodospirillaceae bacterium, assembly GCA_903941105.1. Classification (GTDB taxonomy): domain Bacteria; phylum Pseudomonadota; class Alphaproteobacteria; order Rhodospirillales; family Magnetospirillaceae; genus CAJANL01. The sequence continues at coordinate 30,877 of CAJANL010000061.1, read as the reverse complement.
ATATGCACCACGGCGTCGGCGCGGAAGCCGTCGGCCAGCCAGGCGTGGAAGGCGAGGTAGTTGTGCGGCGGCACCAGATCGGGGTCATGATAGCTGGTGCCGGGGTCGATGTTGTAGCCGCGTGCCGGCTGGATGCACACCGCCACGAGGCCCAGCCGCAGCACCGGCAACATGAACGCGCCGCAGGACAACTCGCCCCTGGCAAAAAACGGGTCGGCTTCGGGAGCACCCCAGCGTCGGGTGACGGCGTCCCGCACCCCCTCGGGCAGGCTGTGGAACCAAGCGTAGTAATCGGGCAGCGACAGGCTTTCCCGCACCTCGCGCGTCGCCAGCGCCCGCCAGTCGTTGGTGGGGCCGGCCTGTAACGCCTCCACCAGGGCATTGCCGTCGGCCGGGGTGTCGCGCACGCCATAGCCAGCCGCCGCCAGGGCGTTCAGCACCTCGACGGTGGCGGCGGGGGTGTCGAGCCCGACGCCATTGCCGATGCGGCCGTCGCGATTGGGGTAGTTGGCCAGCACCAGCGCCACCCGCCGTTCCGCCGGAGCCTTGCGCCGCAGCCGCGCCCAGTTGGCCGCCAGCCGGGCGGTAAAGGCGACGCGGTCGGGGACCGGCTGGTGGCGGGCGATGTCGCACTGGGTGGCCGCGTGGCGGGTCGCCGCCTTGAACGAGATGGCGCGGGCCAGGATGCGGCCGTCGACCTCGGGCAGGGCGACGTTCATGGCGATGTCGCGCGGCGCCAGGCCGTGCGTGCCGTCGCGCCACGCCTGCTCGGAGCCACTGGCCAGCACCGCCTGCAGCACCGGGCAGTCCGAGGCGGCGAAGGGGGTATCCTCGGGCCGGCCCGGCACCGCGACGGCGAAGCCGGTCAGGTTGACGATGACGTCGGGCGGATTGTCGGCCAGCACAGTTTCGACCACCCCGGCGCTGATGGGGTCCTTGAGGCTGTGGACGAACAGGGCGGTGGCGGCCATGCCCTCGGCCTGGAAGGCGTCGAGCAGGACGTCGACCGGGGCAGTGTCGCCCGCCAGCACCAGGGCGCGGTAGAATACCACCGCCGCGCGGGGACCGGCGCCCGCCAGCTCACGGTAGACTCCGGCGGGGGGAAGCGGACGCGGTTCGAGCCAGTCGGCGTCTTCCCCCATCAGCGACGCAGAATACTTGAGGAACTCGCCGGCATTCTCGATGCCGCCGAAGGCGAGATAGCGCCACAGCCGGGCGGCGGCTTCGGGGGAGACGGTGCAGTCCTGGGCGAGGTCGGGGTCGGGCTTGTCGTCGCCGGGCAGGAAGGCCACCGGGATGCCGTTGCGGCGGCAGGCGGCGGCGATCTGCTCGACACCATAGGGCCAATAGCTGCGCCCGCCCAGCAGCCGCACCACCACCAGCCGCGCCGGCTCGATCACCTGCTCGACGGTGAGGTCCACCGACATGTGGTGGGTGAGACGCATCAGATTGGCGAGACGCAGACTCCCTCCCCTGCCGCTGGCGGGGGAGGGTTGGCACCACGCTGCCGCCAGGCAGGCCAGTTCGCTGTCGGCCGCCGACAGCACCACCAGTTCGCCCGCCGTCTGGCCGAGGTCGACCGCCTCGGAGCCGTCGGAAATGGTGCCGGGCTGGGCGGCGAGCAGATGCATGGAGCTAGCCCAGCACCACCGCTTCGATGGCGGCGCGGTCGAGTCCGGTGCGGCCGATCACCACCAGCCGGCTGGCGCGGTCCTCGCCCGGCTTCCACGGGCGGTCGTAGTAGCGCTCCATCCGGCCGCCCACCGCCTGCACCACGTGGCGCGCCGGTTTGCCGCTCACCGCCAGGAAGCCCTTCAGGCGCAGGATGTCGTGGACAGCGATGGCCTCCAACAGGCGGAGCTCCAGGGCGGCCGGGTCGGCGATCTCGGGGAGGAGCACGGCGAAGCTCTCGAAGTCGTCGTGATCGTGGCCGTCCTCCAGGTCGTGGTGGCTGGGGCGGGCGTCGAGGTCGTCCTCGGCCGCCGCCGACAGGCCGAGCAGCACCACCGGGTCGACGGCGCTCATGCGGGTCGGCACCACCTTGACGCCGGGACGCAGGCGGCCTTGCACCTCGGCGGTGACACGGGCGAAGCTGGCGGCATCCAGCAGGTCGGCCTTGTTGAGAATGACGAGGTCGGCGGCGGCCATCTGGTCCTCGAACACCTCCTCCAGCGGATTGTCGTGGTCGGGCCGGGCCATCTCTTCCGGCGAGCTGGCGAAGCGCCCCGCCGACACGGCGGCCGCGTCCACCAGTGCCACCACCCCGTCGACGGTGACGCGCGAGCGGATTTCCGGCCAGTGGAACGCCTTGACCAGCGGCTTGGGCAGCGCCAGTCCCGAGGTCTCGATGACGATGTGGTCGGGCGGGTTGGGGCGGTCGAGCAGCGCCTGCATGGTGGGCAGGAACTCGTCGGCGACGGTGCAGCACAGGCAGCCGTTGGCCAGCTCGATGATGTCCTCCTCGCGGCAGCCCTGCACGCCGCAGGCGGCCAGCAGTTCGCCGTCGACGCCCATGTCGCCGAACTCGTTGACGATCAGCGCGATGCGGCGGCCGTCGCTGTTGGCCAGCAGGTGACGCACCAGGGTGGTCTTGCCGGCACCGAGGAAGCCGGTGATGACGGTGGTGGGAATCTTTCGGCTCATGGGGTGTCCTTCAGGGTCAGCGGCAGGCCGGCGGCGACGAACACCACCCGGCGGCATTGGGCGGCGACGCGCTGGTTGAGGCGGCCCTGATGGTCGCGGAACTCGCGCCCCAGCCGGGTTTCCGGCACCAGCCCGAGACCGATCTCGTTGGAGACCAGCACCACCGGCCCGGCCGGTTCTGCCAGCACCTCGCACAGGCCGCCCACCGCCGCGTCCACGTCGCGGCCGGCATGCATCAGGTTGGACAGCCACAGGGTCAGGCAATCCACCAGCACCGGGCGGTCGAGGCGGGCGTGGCGGTCAAGCGCCAGGGCCAGGTCGAGCGGCTCCTCGATGGTGTGCCAGCCGGGGCCGCGGCGGTCGCGATGGTGGCGGATACGTTGGGCCATCTCGTCGTCGAGGGCCTGACCGGTGGCGAGATACAGCGCCGGCCGGTCCGCCAACAGGGATTCAGCATAGGCCGACTTGCCCGAGCGAGCGCCGCCCAGCACCAGTGTCGTCCGCGCCAACTCCACCCGGCCTCTCCAAAAAATCACCCTCCCCCGGCTTCGCCAGGGGAGGGCAGAAACAGAGGTCAGCCCTTGCTAGGGACCATCAGGGTCGCTTCGCCGTCCATGACGATCTTGCCGGCCACCGAGCAGGTGGTACGGAAGGTGGCGAACTTCTTCTCGGGCACCAGGGCGGTCAGTTCCACCTTGGCGGTGACGGTGTCGCCGATGCGCACCGGCGCCTTGAACTTCAGCATCTGCGAGACATAGATGCAGCCCGGCCCGGGCAGCTTGGTGCCGAACACGGTGGAGATGAACGCCGCCGACAGCATGCCGTGGGCGATGCGGCCCTTGAACAGGGTCTCCTTGGCGAATTCCTCGTTGATGTGGACCGGATTGAAATCGCCCGAAATACCCGCGAAGGCGACGATGTCGGCCTCGGTGACGGTCTTGCCGAAGATGGCCGTCTGGCCCACGGCCAATTCCTCGAAATACATCCCGTTCAGAGTCTCGCCGCTCATCACTGTTCTCCATGATCGAATGCTGCACTGCGGCGGAGTATAGGCCGCAACCGCGAAGGCCTCAACCGCATAGGTCATCCCCTCTCCCGTCGGGAGAGGGGAAATCACCCCTTATCGCACCGCGGCGAAATCGCGCAGCACGCCAACTTCGAGCTGGGTTTCGCGCAGGCGGAAGTCGACGGCGTCGCGGATCGAGACCATGCCCACCAGTTCTTCGCCGTCCACCACCGGCAGATGGCGGATGTGGCGCTCGTTCATGACTTCGGTGATCCGCTTGACCGAGTCCGAAAGCTCGCAGGTCAGCACCGGCGAGGACATGATATTGCGCACCGGCATCTCCAGCGCACCCTTGCCGAACTGGACCACGGCGGTGACGACGTCGCGCTCGGAAACGATGCCGACGATGCGGCCCTTGGCGTCGCACACCACCGTCGCGCCCACCTTCTTGCCGGCGAGCAGGGTGGCTGCGTCGACCAAGGTGTGCTCGGGCCGGATGGTATAGAGGTGGCGCCCCTTGTGCTTCAGGATGGCTTCGACCGACATAAGGTTTACCCCTTGTTATTTGAATTCCAATGTCGGTCCCATCTTTGCCATAACTTTCAGGGTAATGCCACGCCCGAAGCGGCCAATTCGCCTTCCAGTGTGGACCGCAGGCGCTTCAGCCCCGCGACGTCGCGGGCCTCGCAGCGGGCCACCAGCACCGCCTGGGTATTGGAGGCGCGCAGCAACCACCAGCCGTCGGCGGTGTCGACCCGCACGCCGTCGATGGCGTTGAAGCGGGCGCCCGCCGCCTTGAGCCGCTCGCGCACCTCGTCCACCACCCGGAACTTGCGCTCCTCGGCGCAGTCGAAGCGCATTTCGGGGGTGTTGACCATGTGCGGCAGGCGGTCGCGGCGGTGGGCCAGCGTCTCGCGGTCCCAGCGGGCGACGATGCCCAGCAGCCGCACCGCGGCATAGAGCGCGTCATCAAAGCCGTAATAGCGGTCGGCGAAGAAGATGTGGCCGCTCATCTCGCCGGCCAGCGGCGCCTTGATCTCGGCCATCTGGGTCTTGATCAGCGAATGCCCGGTGCGGCCCATCACCGGCTTGCCGCCCATGCGGGCCACCTCGTCGAAGAACACCGACGAGGCCTTGACGTCGGCGATGATGGTGGCGCCGGGCCGCGTCTTGAGCAGGTCCTCGGCCAGAATCACCAGAATCTGGTCGCCCCACAGGATACGGCCCTCGCCATCGACCACGCCGATGCGGTCGCCGTCGCCGTCGAAGGCGACGCCGAGATCGGCGCCGTTGGCCAGCACCGCATCCTGCAACGCCACCAGATTGTGCGGCTCGGTGGGGTCGGGATGGTGGTTGGGAAAGCGGCCGTCGATCTCGCCGAACAGCACGCTGTGGTGGCCCGGCAGGCGCTTGGCCAGTTCGGTCAGCACCTCGCCGGTGGCGCCGTTGCCGGCGTCCCACACCACGGTGAGGCCACGGCTGCCGTCGTAATCCTGCACCAGCCGGTCGAGGTACTCGGCCGCCATGGGGTCGTCGACGGCACTGCCCTCGCCCGACGCGAAGTCCCCGGCGGCGGCGATGGCCCCCAGGTCCTTGATGTCGGGCCCGAAGAACGGCCGGTTGCCCAGCACCAGCTTGAAGCCGTTGTGGTTGGGCGGATTGTGCGAGCCGGTGATCATGATGCCGCCATGGGCATCGCGCACCTTGGCGCCGTAATAGAGCATGGGCGTCGGCCCGCGCCCCACCCGCCGCACCTGGCAGCCGGTGGCGACCAGCCCTTGCTCGACGGCGGCGGCCATCTCGGGCGAGGAAACGCGGCCGTCCCAGCCGACGCACACCACCTGCCCGCCGGCCCGGCGCACCCGCGTGCCGAACGCCTTGCCGATATGGAAGGCATCATTCGCCGAAAGGGTCTCGCCGACGATGCCGCGAATGTCGTATTCGCGCAGGATGGTGGGGTGGAAATCGTGGGTCATGCGGGGTCCCTTGGTTGAAGCCGTCATTCCCGCGCAGGCGGGGGCGACGGGAAAGGCCGGGTCAGGTGATGACCGAAGGCTCGGTCCGTCCCGTCCTCGCCACGATCGCCGCCACCTCGCGGGCGATCCCGATCAGATCGGCCAGCGCCACCTGCGGGTCAAGGTCCTGCTTGGCCGGATCGGGCTCGAAGCGCTCGATATAGACCCGAAGCGTCGCCCCCTCGGTGCCGGTGCCCGACAGGCGGTAGACGATGCGGCTGCCATCGGAAAAGACGATGCGGATGCCCTGCCTGGTGCTGACCGAGCCGTCCACCGGGTCGGTGTACGCGAAGTCGTCGTGCAGCGCCACCGGCGAGCCGCCCAGCGACGTTCCCACCAGCTTGAGGCCGCGCAGATGCTCCATCAGGCCGTTTGCTGCGGCCGAGTCGATGCCCTCGTAGTCGTGGCGGGAATAGACATTGCGGCCGAATCTGGCCCAGTGGGCGCGCACGATATCGGCCACCGGCTCGCGACGGGCGGCCAGCACGTTCAGCCACATCAGCACCGCCCACAGCCCGTCCTTCTCGCGCACGTGGTCCGAGCCGGTGCCGAAGCTCTCCTCACCGCACAGGGTGGCGAGACCGGCGTCGAGCAGAGTGCCGAAGAACTTCCAGCCGGTGGGGGTCTCGTAGCACGGGATGCCCAGCGCCTCCGCCACCCGGTCGGGAGCCTGGCTGGTGGGCATGGAGCGCGCGATGCCCTTGAGGCCGCCGGCATAGCCCGGGCACAGGGTGGCGTTGGCCGCCAGCACCGCCAGCGAATCCGACGGGGTGACGTAGAAGTCGCGCCCCAGCACCATGTTGCGGTCGCCGTCGCCGTCGGAGGCGGCACCGAAATCCGGCGCGTCGGGGCCGGTCAGCGCCTCCACCAGATCATGGGCGTGCACCAGATTGGGGTCGGGATGGCCGCCGCCGAAGTCCTCCAGCGGCACCCCGTTCATCACCGTGCCGGCCGGCGCCCCCAGCAGCCCCTCCAGGATGGCGGTGGCGTAGGGGCCGGTGACCGCGTGCATGGCGTCGAACTTCATGCGCAAGCCGCCGGCGAAGGCGGCGCGGATGGCGTCGAAATCGAACAGCGACCGCATCAGCTCGGCATAGTCGGCGACGGGATCGAACACCTCCACCGCCATGCCGGCCAAGGACCGGTTGCCCAGGCTGTCGAGGTCGACATCGGCGGCCTCGGCGATGCGGTACTCGCGGAGGATGGTGCTGCGGGCGTGAATGGCTTCGGTCACCCCTTCGGGCGCCGGGCCGCCGGCCGGGATGTTGTATTTGATGCCGAAGTCTTCCGAGGGACCGCCTGGGTTATGGCTGGCCGACAGGATGATACCGCCGAAGGTGCGGTACTTGCGGATGACGCAGGAGGCGGCCGGCGTCGACAGGATGCCGCCACGCCCGACCATGACCTTGGCAAAGCCGTTGCCGGCCGCCATCTTGAGGATGGTCTGGATGGCGACGCGGTTGTAGTAGCGCCCATCGCCGCCCACCACCAGGGTCTTGCCGGCAACATCACCGATGCTGTCGAAGATGGCCTGGACGAAATTCTCCAGGTAATGCGGCTGCTGGAAGGCCCTGACCTTCTTGCGCAGGCCCGAGGTTCCCGGCTTCTGGCCCTCGAAGGGCGTGGTGGCGACGGTGCGGATGGTCATGGCGCGCTCCTCCGGGAATTCTCCCCCGAGTTGATGGCCCATGCCACCCGTCCTTGTCAACGTCACGGCATCCGATAGCCTCACCACCCATCCCCCGGGTAACTGCTCCCCCACCACTCGGGGGGGGCCGGAGCTGGTGAATCGGCAACTCCCCACGCACTTGCCCAAAAAAAGGGATGAGAGTATAAACCCGCCGTCCCCCGTGCACCGGCGACCGGAGGGACGCGTCCGCGCGCCCCTATTGGCCGACGTGGCGCCAGCAACCGCCGCAAGGAATTTCACGAATGGCTATCGAACGCACCCTTTCGATCATCAAGCCGGACGCCACGCGGCGCAACCTGACCGGCAAGATCAACGCCCGCTTCGAAGAGGCCGGTCTGCGCATCGTAGCGCAAAAGCGTCTTCGCCTGACCAAGGATCAGGCAGAGAAGTTCTACGGCGTCCATGCCGAGCGCTCGTTCTTCAATGACCTGGTGACCTTCATGACCTCGGGTCCGGTAGTGGTTCAGGCGTTGGAAGGCGACAATGCCGTGGTCCGCAACCGCGAGATCATGGGCGCCACCAACCCGGCCAACGCCGCCGCCGGCACCATCCGCGCCGACTTCGCCGAGTCGGTGGAAGCCAACTCGGTGCACGGTTCCGACTCGGCCGAGAATGCCGCCAAGGAAATCGCCTTCTTCTTCTCCGAGTGCGAGATCGTCGGCTGAACCTTCAGCGGATGAACGACTGAAAGCGCCCCCGGAGAACACTTCGGGGGCGCTTTTTTACGGGCGTGTCACGAATTAGCGCCGCCAGCCGGCTTTGCCGGCAAATATCTGCGCCAGCCGGCTTCGCCGGCAAATATATGAATACGCGCCTTCGATTGGGAGACCCGGGCCGGGACGGTGGAACCGGGCATTTCCAGGCCGCGGAAAGGCCGCTAGCGGCGCGGCATGGGTCTGGTGCGACCCCGCCGGCAACGCCAGAAGATCTTCTATTCCCCAGCCAGCCCCGCCGTCGCCACTAGGTCCAGCACCACATCCACCAGTTCGCGCTCGCCGCCCAGGCCGGTGCCCAACGCCACCCGGCGGTCGGTCGCGTCCTTGAACAGCGGCGGGATGTCCTCGCTGGCGTGGGTGCCCTGGGCCACCAGCAGCGGCAGCGCCACCACGTCATGGGCCGAGACCACCCGGCGCCAGTCACGGGCGGGCGGGTCCTGCTCCAGGAAGACCAGGCCGACCTCGGCGAAGCGGCCCATGGCCGACACGGCAGCGGTTATGGCCTTGGGGGTGGCTCCGGCGCCGCCGGGGCGCTTCGACCCATGGGCGATCAGCAGCAGGGCGGAGCGCCCGGGCGCCATCCCGGCGGTATCGGCCACCATCTCGGCGCGCCGCACCAACAGGTCGGGGATGTCGGCGTGGGTGCCGGCCGGCGGGGTGTAGTGGAAGACGCGGCCGTCGCGACAGGTGGTGGGGCCATCCAGGCGCATCTCGCGCGGGATCAGTTCGTCGGTGTAGTAGCCCTGGCCGGCGAACACCGGCACCACATAAACTGTGCGGGCAGAGACCAGCCGTTCGGCCTCGGCCACCGAGGGCTCCTGTTTCATGAACACCGCGGCGACCTCGGCGAACAGGCCGCGACGGCGGATTTCCTCGGCCAGCGCCAGCACCGGCAGCGAGCCGTCGGCATGCCGCGCCGAACCGTGGCCCACCAGCACCAGAGCGGTATCGGCGGCCATCATCGCACGGCCTCGGCGGCAATCGCGGTGACCGGTTCGGTGGTGAACCAGTCGAGCGCCTGGGCCAGTTCCACCACCCGGCCGATGATGATCAGGGTCGGCGCCCCCAGCCCGGCCGCGACGACCGCGGCGGGCAGGCCGGACAGGGTGCCGAGGACGCGGCGCTGGCGGAAGGTGGTGCCATTCTCGATTGCCGCCGCCGGCGTCTCGGCGGCCAGCCCCGCCGCCATCAATTCGCGGGCGATCGCCGGCAGGCTGCTCAGCCCCATGTAGAACACCAGCGTCGCGTCGGGGTCGGCCAGCTTCTTCCAGTCGTGCCGCAGCGCCTCGCCATCGCGGGCATGGCCGGTGACGCAACGGACCCCGGTGGCCAGTCCGCGATGGGTCAGCGGGATGCCGGCATAGCTGGCGCAGCCCGAGGCGGAACTGATTCCCGGCACCACCTCGAACGGGATGCCCTGGCGGGCGAGGTGCAACGCTTCCTCGCTGCCGCGTCCGAACACCAGCGGGTCGCCGCCCTTGAGGCGCACCACCCGGCGGCCCGATCGCGCCAACCCGGCCAGAAGGTCATTGATCTCGTCTTGAACCAGCGCGTGGTCGCCCATGGCCTTGCCGGCATAGACCCGCTGGGTGCCGGCGGGAATCAGGGCCATCACCTCGGGGCTGACCAGGCGGTCGAAGACCACCACCTCGGCCTCGCCCAGCAGGCGCAGCGCCTTGATGGTCAGCAGATCCGGGTCGCCTGGACCGGCGCCTACCAGCGCCACCCGCCCCATGCCCATCTCCTGTCTCCTTGCCCCGATCTATATTATGTTAGCATAATGTTATGTCGCCCCCGCGACGGCGGCAAGGCGGGATGATAGGGCCCCATCCGCCGTCACGGCATCATTATTTGGTGAGGCCGGCACTTTCGGTGTCGTGGCCCCCTTCCAATGATGGCGGGCGGTCGGATAATCTGTCCTCTGCATCCCTGTTTCCTCTCGACGATCCACAGTGACCCAACCTCAGCGCCCCCCCTCCCCTGTCCGCCATGTGCACCGGCGCCGCACCCTGCGGCGGACGGTCTATCACGTGCTGGGCGGCGAGGGGCACGACGACCCCATGGTCAAGCTGGTGGATTTCCTGCTGATCGCCTTGATCGTCCTCAATGTCGTGGCGGTGGTGCTGGAGTCCATCGAGGACCTGTCCTACGCTCATGGGCCGGTGTTCCACGCCTTCGACCTGGCGTCGGTGGCCATCTTCAGCATCGAGTACCTGCTGCGCATCTGGACCGCGCCCGAGACCGACGATCCGCGGTTCCGCCATCCGCTATGGGGGCGCTTGCGCTTCCTGATGTCGCCCATGGCGGTAATCGACCTGCTGGCGGTGCTGCCGTTCTATCTCGGCATGTTCGTGTCCTTGGACCTGCGTGCCATCCGGGTGTTGCGGGTGCTGCGGGTATTCAAGCTCGGCCGCTACTCCATGGCCATCAGCGTCATGGTGGCGGTGGCGCGCCAGGAGGCCCGTGCCATCGGCGCGGTGCTGTTCGTGATGATGGTGATCATCGTGCTGTCCTCCAGCCTGATGTACCTGTTCGAGCACCGCATGCAGCCGCATGTTTTCAAGGACATCCCCACCTCCATGTGGTGGTCGGTGGTGACCCTGACCACGCTGGGCTACGGCGACATGGTGCCGATCACGCTGTGGGGGCGGATCCTGGGGGGGCTCACCGCCATCCTGGGCGTCGGCATGATCGCGCTGCCTGCCGGTGTGCTCGCCTCGGGCTTCTCCGAGCAGATGCGCATTCGCCGCGAGGAATACCGCGAGGCGGTGGAGAAGGCGCTGGAAGACGGCGCCCTCGACCGCGGCGAGCGTCGGGTGCTGGAAGAGACCCGCCGCATGCTGCAGTTGTCGGAAGACGAAGCCGCTTTCGTGCTGGAGCAGGCAGTGAAGGGCGCCCATGCCTGTCCCCACTGCGGCAAGTCACTGCACCAGCGTGTCGGCGAGGACCACTGATGCCATTTCAGGCCCTCGCCGGGCGGGCGCATCCGCGCCCTTGGCCGCGCCATCAATGGGCGTTGGATACCACGTCTCGCTGATCGCAACCGATCGGCGAGGCCTTCAGGCGCTTGGCGGGACTCTCCGAAACACTAGGCTATCGCGCCGGCGGATTATCCGCCGAAGCCGGCCCGCACCAGCAATTGGTGGAAGTCGCGCAGGGACTTGGTGGCCCTGGCCGGGTCGGAGATTCCGTCGACGAAATGGGCGTCGAAGCTGGGCTGGCGCAGCAGCCCCAGGATGCGCTGACGGGCGCGGGTCATCGCCTTACCTTCGGGCAGCACGCCGGCGGCGCAGAACTGCACCAGACGGACGGCGCGATCGCGCAGGTGGCTGTCGGGGTGGTCGAGCTTTTCGATGATCTGCTCGTCGATCAGGTACTTTTCCAGAATGCCGTCGATGAAGTCGGCCAGCTTCTTCTTGATGTCATCGGGCAGGGGCGAGGCGACGGCGGCGCGGTGGGCGTTGGTGGCGCGGGTCATGCGGTCCCTAGGCGACAGCGTGCGCTCGCACAGCTCGGCGATGCTGCGCGAGGCGTAGACCGCTTCCAACTGCTCGACCATGTCGGCGGCGTGCTCGGTGGCGAGTTCCGAGCCGGCCAACTCACAGATGTAGATGACGCCGTAGGCGCGGTCGGGCATGGCCCGGAAGGTGTTGCCGATGGCGGCGCGGCGTCCTGCGGCGCCGCCCTGCTCCACCATGCGGGTCTGGCGAGTGGTCAGCGCCTCGGCGGTCTCGGCGCCCAGCAGGAAGCCGGAGGGACCCAGCAGCCGCAGCATCACCTTCTTGAATTCCTCGTGCTCCTTGCCGGTCTCGTTACGGTTCAACGCGTTGGGCGTGCGCAACTGGCGGTGGGCGCGGTCGAGGATGGTGGCGCGGCTGACCGGCAGCTTGCGTTCGGCGAACAGACGATTAAGAATCTCGGCGGATTCTCCGGCATCGCTCTTCTCGGTGGGCATCTTGCCATCGGCGAGGTCGATCATCGTGCAGATGGCCGAACCCAGGCTGGGCTGCCAGCCGAGAATTTCCTGGACGACATTGGCGCCGAGGACGTCGGCGATGACGTTGTCGAGCATGGCGATGGCGTGGGGATCGGTATCTTCGATCGCCAGCTTGCACAGCCGTTCGAGCTTACCCACCCAGTTGCGGACATCCATCAGGTCGCGCGACAGCACGGCCAGCGCCAGATATTCGTCGTCCTCCTCCGTGCCCAGGGTACGGACCTTGGCGATGGTCTCGGAGAAGCGGCCGGCGATCTTGGGCAGCTTGAGATTCTCGATGCGACGCGCCCGCGCCGACATCTGGTCGATACTCTTGAAGATTTCCTCGCGCCGGGACTTGGAATCCTGGTCGCCGTTCTGCGTCTGCAACTGGGCGACGCGGTCGATGGCCGAGGACACCAGGTTGTCCTTGTCCTGGATGCGCTTGAGTTCCTTGTAGCTGTAGATCAGCTCGGTGGGAGTAAGGAACACCTTCTCCAGGTAGGCGCGGAACAGCCGGTTCATCACATTGCGGCTGCTGTTGCCGAAATAGTCGGTGGGCGCCTCGCATTTGGGGGGGGCGGCGTCGATGGGCGCGATGCGGACCGGGCCGTCGTCCTTGATGGCGCGGACCTCGCAGAAGATCTCGGTCTCGGTCATGGTGCCGTCGCCGCGCAACCAGTTGCGCACGATCTTGCAGCCTTCGCATTTCCGGTCGACCAGGAACTTCTTGGCGATGGTGCGCGCTTCACCCTCGGCATAGGTGATGGTTTCGGTCGACCAGCGGCCGTCCTTCATCACCGAAATCTCGAAACTGGCGCGCTCCGCGCTCATTGTACCACTGCCCTACCCGCCCGGCCGGTGAGTGAGGCCGCTTGAGCCACACTCCGAACCTCGTAGAAATACCCGCTGTGGCGAGGGGTTGTCACGATTTTATTGGCGAGGACACTGCCCGGGCGGCCAAAGTGTTGTTGCAGAGCTGGCAGGGAAGGTCGACACTTCATCGGTGGGCGAGTCTGAGGAGTGGGCGATGTCTGCCAACTACAAGTTCTCTTTGTTGCGCGCTTCGGGGTGGACCCGTCTTGGTGTGACGGGCGCGGTCGCCATTCTGTTTGCGACGCCCATGCTGTGGTCGCTGGGAATTTTCGGCGAAGGCGACGAGGCTCTGCATCGGGGCATGGTTTTTCTATTCGCGGGCGTTTGGCTCTTCATGGTGGTGGGATACACCCTGGGCTGGGCCATCCACGGCTTCATGGTCAAGATCCGCGAGGCCGAAGAAGGCGATGGCGACGAGCAACCCCGCCGCGCCCCCCCTCCGCCGCCACCGCCGGTCGCCCGGCGCCCCCCGCAACACTGACCGCGCGGGCACCCTTGCGGCCGCCCGCGCTTGTCTCTAGATTTCCCACCGGACGCCGGTTTAGCTCAGCTGGTAGAGCACCTGATTTGTAATCAGGGGGTCACGGGTTCGAATCCTGTAACCGGCACCAATGAATTCAAGGGGTTAGTGGTCAGCCGCTGGCCCCTTTGGTCTTTCTGGGGTCGAATAGGTAACAAAATAGGTAACTTTGGCGGAAGCCGTTACCTACGCCCCGCGACTGTGAGGGGGAGGCCGCGCGTTTCAAGGCATTCCGGCTGTTACCTATGGCTCCGCCCCTGTTACCTACGGCGCCAAAGCTCCTCGACTCCTGTTCGTCACGTGCATACGGTTCCAGACCAATCGGGAACGGTCTGGAGGGGAAATATGTGGCGAGACACCTTGCGATCTTTCGTGCTGCCGTTGACCGTCAGCATTCTGGCATCTCTCTCGGTATCCTTCGCTTGGAAATGGCACGAGATGCGCGAGCGGGAAATTGAAATCGCGTGTCCGATCCTTAACGACGTGAAGATTGTTGCAGAAACTACGGCGGCACTTGAACGCGGCACCATTTTTGAGAATGAGTCTTGGCCGAGTCTGCCGACCCTCAGCAATATCCACCCGATGATTCCGTTTTTAACAGCAGACATTCGTGCCCCTGCGTTGGGATTACTGGACAAATGGCAACAACTTCATGTCGCCAACATAAAGGCATCTCTCTCGGCGACGGGGGGAAGGGCCAAGATTCCCCCAATGGCTAAGGCCGCACACAGCTTGGCCTTGCAGCTTCAGGGCGAGCTTTCGAAGAGGTGTGGAGGCTGAAGCGTGGACTCCTACCCGTGGCCGGCATACGCTTCTCCCCGCCTACCGGTGCGGCTTTTTCACCGAGGCATCGCGATGCCTCCCGAGAGGGAGAAAGGGGGCTCGGCAACATCTCGCACGGGCCGCAACAGGTGAATAACGGTGGCATTGGGATTTCACGACCAAGCGCGCACGCGCACGCCCGCGCGGAAAATTCAGAACCCGAGCAAAGCAAACTTTTGGAGCACGAAACCGATGGCGAATGGATGGACACCGGAACGGCGGGCGAAGCAGGCGGAAGCGATAAGGAAATGGCGGCCGTGGGAGCGGTCCACCGGCCCAAAGACTTCTGCGGGTAAGGCAAGGGTATCCCGTAACGGCGACAGGGGCGGGCAACGCCCTCTAATGCGCAAGGCCATTAAGACGCTTAACCAGGCCATGCGGGAACAGCTGGCTGGAGTGCTGGAGATTGGTAATTAGGGCAGCGCGTGAGACGGTAAGGCTGACACGTCGCCCTGTGCCCGGGGTTGGTGGGCTGGCGGCGCAATCGGTAGCGGAATGAGTGAGCGGGCCATCGTGCCGCACTGAGGCGAGCGGCTAACGCTGGCGGATTAGTCCCCAATCCCTTTGTCGGGCTTACCATGGGCCAGACAAAGCATGCGCATCATTACTATAAGCCACTCAACGCAGATGTCATCCATGTTCTGCTGGACGCATTGGAGAAACTCGCACCGCTCATCGTTTGGCATCTTACTGATAAAGAGAATGCCACGGACGCTATTGTAGATGAAGTCAAAGAAGAGTAGCAGCTCGTCGTCTGTGCCCTTCCACTGGTCGGGGATGGCGAACCACTCCGAGGGCTCTTCATATGCGAGCAGTCGAAGCGTCAAGGCTGCGATTTTGGATTGGTTGACGCGCCCATCAATCGCAAAGCCATGCGAGAGCTTGAACTGCGCGACATCGAGAAAGTAGGCATCAACCCACTTCTCGATCTGTCCTGTGATTACAGCTACCTTGCCCACGCCCTGCTGGGCCGCAATCGCGGAAAAGGTGACCGCAGTCTCCTCGGCTGCTTCTTGAATAGTGTGGGTCCGCGCGAGCTGCTTGTGGGCTGGCGCTAGGAAATCTGCCAAGGTTGGTTTGGGCATCCGTTCGTCGTCAGCCGGCGTGATGGCTGAGCTTGTCCTTCATGAACTGATAGAACTGGGCGGAATCCTCGCGTGCAGCCGGCGCGGTCGCCTTCATGAACGCCACGGCCTCCGAATCAGGGAATTCGAGGCTGTCGTTCTTGAATGTCAGCTTATCAAGACCGCTCGTCCGGGGCCCCCTGGGGTCCTTCTTCGACTTGCAGAACATCGTGGCGTCCTCTCTCCTGCTCCCATACCCGGGAGACGCCTTAGGCGCAGCGTTAAGCCGCGCCTATCAATAATGTGCCATCGTTTCGTACACTGAACAACCCTACCCGCTAAATATATTTCAGGGCTATCCTCGTGCCGAGGCCGCAGCAAGCTAATCGGAGTTCGCGCCATGCGCAAGTGGATATAGCCTCACATAGCGTCATTGCGCGCCAGTTGACGCGCCAAGCCCGCTTCGCTCACCACTACGATATCAGGATGACGTCCGGGTTGCTAATTGGTAGCTACGGCTGGTGAAAGAATGGCCGCAAAAGCGCTAACCCCTTGAATTCATTGGTGCCGGTTACAGGATTCGAACCCGTGACCCCCTGATTACAAATCAGTGGAATGCCCTGAATGCGACGGAATGTGTCAGCAAATCAGACCGCCTGTAACCCGCATGAAATAAGGCATATTGCGCCACCTCCTGAACATAGCATACCTTTAGGTAACAGCCGAAGACGGACCGTGTCTGTTACCTAGGCGTTACCTAGAGAAGGGGCGCACAATGCCGAAGATGAAATTGACCGCGCTCTCCATCGCGCGGCTTGCCCCGCCGGAGAGCGGACAGGTGGACTATTTCGACGCGGCCTTGCCGTCGTTCGGCATCCGCCTCTCCCACGCGGGCACGCGCTCCTTTTTCGTGATGACCCGTGTTCACGGCAAGCTTGCGCGGCTCACCATCGGCAAGGCTAAGGTGATGGACGATGACCTTGGGGTGTCCCTCAAGGATGCGCGGGAGAAGGCGGGCGAATGGGCGGAGCTTGCCGCCCGGGGCATCGATCCCCGCCAGTTGAAGACGGACGAGCGACAGGGCAACGAGGAACGCTCGCGCAATACCTTCAAGGCCGTCGGTGAGCGGTTCATGCGCCAACACGTCGAGCCGCGCCTTGCCCTCTCCACTCAGCTGGAATACCGGCGCACCCTGTTTGGCGCGGATACGGCGGCTTGGGCCAACCGTCCGGTTGCCGCCATCACCCGCGCCGACATTCGCGCCGTGCTGGACACGATAGTAGAGCGCGGCAGCCCCAGCGCGGCAAACCACACGCTGGCCTATCTCAACAAGTTCTTCAACTGGTGCGCCGAAAAGGACTTGCTGGAAATCTCACCCACCGACCGCATCAAGCCGCCAGGGCCGAAGAACGTGGGCGAACGCACATTGAGCGAAACCGAAATCGCCGAAGTGTGGCAGGCGTTCGGCGCGGAAGGTGGGGCGTTCTGCGACCTGTTCAAACTGCTGCTGCTGACCGGCCAGCGGCGCGGCGAAGTGGTGGGTATGCGCCGTGCTGAACTGTCCGGCCTCGACGGCGATAAGCCGGTTTGGGACATCCCTCGCGACCGGACCAAAAACAGCCGCCCGCATTCGGTGCCGCTGGCCCCGCAAGCCGTCAGGATCATCAACGCCCGCCCCGAAATCGGCGAGGCCGGTTACCTCTTCACCAATACCGGGACAACGCCCGTGTCAGGTTTCAGCAAGACCAAGGAACGGGTCGACGGGCGCATTGCCAGACGGCGGGAGGAGGCCGGACTTCCCCTCATGCCCGATTGGACCTTGCACGATCTGCGGCGAACGATGGTGACGATGATGAACGAGCGTCTGGGCATCGCGCCCCACGTGGTCGAGGCCTGCGTCAACCATATCTCGGGCGGGGCCAAAGCGGGCGTCGCGGGCGTATACAACAAAGCCCTCTACCTCACGGAACGGCGGGCGGCGATGATCGCGTGGGGGGAGTTCGTCCATGCCTTGACGACGAAGGAATGAGCGTCAGCTTTCCGCCGTGAACGCACCCGGCAAATTTCGCGCGCCATGAAGCACGCGAACGATGGTGATTCCCTCCGTCGTCGGGCGATAAAAAATCATATAATTGCCGAACGGAAAGGTACGGACGCCCGCGCCGTAATCGTCACGTTCGCGCCCCATGTAGGGCGTTTCGGCAAGCGCATAGAATTTACCGATAAGCTGAACGGAAAAATTTTCAGCCGCATACTGACTATCTTTTGCGATGTATTCGATGATACCGGTGATATCGGCCGAAGATCGGCGGGTATATTTGAAGCTTGGCATGACTAACGGCTAACAGTGATGCCGAATTTCTTCTGCAACTCCGCATGAAATTCCTCTGCATCGATCACGTTGCCCGCCTCGATATCGGCCAAGCCCTCCTGAACCTTCGCGCGCGTCTCAAGAAAATAGGCAGCATCTTCCGCCGACACCTTGTGGACGCTTACTTCATAGATAGCCCCCGCCTCGCTGCCATCGAGTGCGGCGGCAAGTTCGGGCTGGAGCTTATCGCCCCGCATCATGAGGGACGCGCTTTCACGCATATCGAATGCCTCCTTGGTGGTCATGCCCACATTCTACACCACCTCGCCCGCCCCATTCCACGCCTCGTGCGGGATGGCGAATTTGATGCCTTGTAGCAGCATCCCTGCTGCTGTTTGTAGATGTTTGTCTGTTTGAGGGCTCTTGAAACCCCTTGTTTTGCGCCGTTTCCGCGCCTCATTGGGACGAATTGGGGGCGCCGTCGGGACAGATTGGGGCCTCCATTGGGACGGTTCGGGGTCTCCATTGGGACAATTTGCCGACCTGTCCCAATAGCCGCTAAACTGTCGGCATAACTCCCCCGCCGATGCCCCGCCCCGTCGTCGTCTCGAAGATCGAGCAAGACAAGCTTATCGTTACCCAGGCAAACCGTCTGATCGAAGCCAGCTACACCATGACGCTGGAGGAAAAGCGCGTCGTGTTGCTGATGGTATCGCTGGTGCGGAAGGAGGACAGGGATTTTCACACCTACCGCATTCCCATTACCGATATCCGCGATTACCTGGGGCTGCGCACGAACAAGCTTTATGACGACATCAAGCGCGTGGCCGACATTCTCATGTCACGCGTCCTGCATATCCCGGAGGAAGACGGCGGATGGCTGAAAGTGGGGTGGGTGTCGTCGGCGCGCTACGTGCCGAAGGGGAGCAAGGGGGCCGAGGTGGCGAGCCTGGATTTGTCTTTTTCGCCCGAAATGAAACCGTACCTTCTCGAACTGAAATCGCATTTCGCCAACTACATGCTGCAAAACGTGGCAGGCCTGCGAAGCTTCTATTCCATCCGCCTTTATGAACTGCTGAAAAGTCGCCGCCGGCTGGCATCGACAACGCTCGACGTGGGCGCCTTGCGGAAAATCTTCAAGGCGGAAGGGAAGTACGCCAACTACAAGGATTTCCGCGCCCGCGTCGTCCTCCCCGCCCAAGCCGAGCTGCGCGACAAGACCGACATTGCGTTCGAGTTCACCGAGGCGCGCAAGGGCCGCAAGGTGGTGTCCGTCACCTTCCATATCCGCGACAACCTGCCGGCCAAGCCGCCGCGCTCGGCAACCGGCGTAGCGAGAGCGGCACCCCCACCGCCCTACGGCACACAGCCGCCGTTGCTGCCGCCCACCGAGGCCGACACCGAACGGGCGCGGCTCCTGTCCGAGGCCATGGCCGAAGGCGGGCAGAACGGGGTGCGGGAGAGCGCCATGCGCGAGCTATTGGCGACCCGCGATCCCCGGCATGTGCTGGAAAACATTGAGCTTGCCCGCAAGCGCCACCTGACCGCCAAGGGCAGGGACGGCGGCAATCTTGCCGGCTTGACTGTCGCCGCGATCACCAATGACTATGCCGCCGACGACCGGGCCGAACGGACACGGGCGGCCGCGCGCAAGGAAGGGCGCCAGACGGCGCGCCTGGTGCAGGAGCGGGCGGAAGAAATCAGGGAGACGGCACAGGCGGCATGGAAGGGGGACGTGAAAGCCCGACTTGCCGCCCTGCCGGCGGCGGAGCTTGTCGCTCTCCGCCGGGCCTTCGCGTCGGAGGTAACGGCCGGGCGGCATGGGAACCTTTTCGCGGCTGATTTCCATTTGCGGCAATGGAAGGCGACGGGGGCCAACGGGCTGTTCCGCATCTTCGCGGCCGGGCGCCTTGGCCTGGATAGTGCCGAGGATTATTGCCGTGCGGAGGCGATCCGGCAGGGGCAGGATTGGCCGGCGCTGAAGGCCGAAACGGCGGGATAGGTTCGCCCCTACTTCGGCCGCTGCGCCCTGATGGCCTCCACCAAGGCCACGGCCAGCCGCAATTCCTCGTTGGTCAAATCCTCCCCCATTCCCCGCAGGCGGTATTCCAGTTCGAGCCGATTGCGGGCGACCGGGCGTTCCCGCTCCAAGTCCTCAAAGAAGGCCGCCAGCGGTTCCGCCAGTTCCACGGCGATGCGGTGCAGCGTGTCCAGTGTGGTGAGCACATGGCCGCGTTCGATGTTGGAGACGCTTTCGGCCGTCTTCTCGATCCTCTCGGCAAGCTGCTCCTGCGTCAGGCCGCGCTTCAGGCGCGCCGCCTTCACCCGCAACCCAATATGCTGCTTCAAGTCCATAGTCATCGCCCCGATTGTCGTTCCGGGCGAAATGGCTTGACCACAAAACCACATTATGGCTAATCACATTGAGCCGAAATGACATTCGGCTTTGGCCGGGTGGCTTGCGGTGCCACGCCCGTACTCAAGGCATTGCAACCCCCCCCGGTTGTGTTACAGGGAAAGTTAATCGTCTCATCGCCGCGCTGCCGCGTCCGGCCAAGACGTCACAGGGGGGCCTTCCGTGTCACGCTCTTGTCGCAAGATGCTTTTGCGGCCTTCGGTCTTCGTCATGGCGCTGGCCTTCGCGTGGCAAACCGCCCACGCCGAAGACAAGCCGGCCGTGTCGGACTTCAACGGCAAGCTCGACTACACCGGCGGCAACCTCGACGGCTACAGCGCCAACTTCGTTAATGGCTCGGTGACGGCGCCGCTGACAACACCCACGCAACCCGATTGAGGCCAAGCCTTACCCGCTTAGGGAATTTGCCGGCCGCTTCGAGGCGTGCGATGTGCTGGGGTGTGTATGGGATGCCACAGACGGTCCTCAACTCCTTCTTCGATACGAGCCGCTTGTCGTACTGAGCCATCGGATTACTGCCGTGGTCCTCGACCACCAGATGCCGGGAATGACCGGCCTTGACCTGGCGGCGGTGCTTCGCTCCGACCCAGCCACCCGCGGCCTCCCGATCCTGCTGGCGACCTCGGCGGGCCAGAGCGCCCTGCTGCTGGCAACCTTGTCCCTGCTCGAGCGCGACACCGCATCGTCGTCCCAGCAACCGCACAGCCCGGGTGAGGTCACCGCTGCCGCCCACTCCCTTCGGATCCTGGTTACCGAGGACAACGCCATCAATCAGCAGGTGGCGGTCGGGCTGCTGTCCAAGTTGGGGCACCGCGCCGACGTTGCCGCCGATGGCGCCGAGGCGGTGGATCGCGTCGTGGCCGGCGACTACGACCTGGTGTTGATGGACATGCAGATGCCGACGGTCGACGGCCTAGCGACAACCCGGATGATCCGAGCGCTGCCAGGACCAAAGTCGCAAGTGACCATCATCGCCATGACCGCCAACGCAATGGCCGCCGACCGTGACGCCTGCCTGGCCGGAGGCATGAACGACTTCATCGCCAAGCCCAACCACCATCCCAATGCGCGTCTTCGGCCGGTCAGACATTGCCCTCGTCGGCGACCCCCGTTACCCGCTTGACAATGACCAGCCGGTTGCGCTCGGCGTCGCGGCAGTAGCTCACCTGATCCATGAAGGTTCGGACCAGGAAGATGCCGAGCCCACCCACCGCGCGCGTTTCAAGCTCCGCATCGAGATCGATTTCTGGCGGGTCGGCCAGTGGATCGTATTCCTTGCCGTCATCGACCACCGTCGCCACCACCGCCTTGCCGTCGTGTTGGATAGCCACCTCGATCTGGCGTTCGGACTGGTCCTCGTAGCCATAGGAGACGATGTTGGTGAAGATCTCGTCGAGGCTCAGGCAGATGTTAAAGATGGTTTCAATCGGCAAATCGTATTGATCAAGAAAGCTCTCGATTCTCCGCCGCAGCCGCGGCAGTTCACCGAGGTCATTTCGCAGGGTGAACACTTGAGTGCCGACCATCGGGGCGGGTCCCTTGTAGCGAAAGGCGAAACAGGTGATATCGTCGGTCTGCGGGCATCCGGCGGAAAATTCGTGTACGGCGGCGATGAGATGCCCGGTGGTTTCGTGGGCCGACAGCCCGGCGCACTGTTGCAGCTTTTCCGCCAGCAGCGAGTCGCCGAACATGACCGAGTCGAGGTTCATGGCCTCGGTGACGCCATCGGTGAACATCACCAGGGTATCGCCGGGAT
This sequence comes from uncultured Rhodospirillaceae bacterium, assembly GCA_903941105.1. Classification (GTDB taxonomy): domain Bacteria; phylum Pseudomonadota; class Alphaproteobacteria; order Rhodospirillales; family Magnetospirillaceae; genus CAJANL01. The sequence goes on along the minus strand of CAJANL010000061.1, from coordinate 9,066 downwards.
TCATCGTCTGCGTGCGTTCTTCGTAGGGCAGGCCGGGCTCCAAGGCGAGGACGATACCGCCGGTGCCCTCAAGCGGCGTCACCGAGCCGTCGCGCGACATCATGATCGGCGAATTGTGGCCACCATTGGCGTAAGTCAGCACGCCGGTGTCGAGGTCGAGGATGCCGTAGAATACGGTGACGAACAGGCTCTTTTCGTTACCTTCGACCAGCAGGTCGTTAAGTTTGCGCAGGCACTCGCCGGGCGACATCTTGAACATGGCGGTGGCTTTCAACAGGGTGCGCGACACCGCCATGAACAGAGACGCCGGCACCCCCTTGCCGGAGACATCCGCCACCACCATGCCCACCTTGCGCGGTGACAACTGGAAGAAGTCGTAGAAGTCGCCACCTACTTCCTTGGCCGGAGTCATGATGGCATGCGCCTCGAATTCCTCGGCATCGGTGGAGACCTTGGGCAGGATGGCCAATTGCAGCTCTCGGGCGATTTCCAGTTCCTGCTGAATGGCGATGAAGGCGGTCTTCGCCTTGAGCGCCTCGCGCAATTCGGCCACCAGCATGTCGAGTTCGCGATGCTGCTCGCGAACCCGACCGGCCATGGTCTGGAAGGCGATAGCCAAGGCGTCCAGCTCGGCCGCGACTTCTGTTCCGGAAGATCGCAACGACGCCTCCTGCTCGATCCGGTCGAGGTCTTTGAGGACGGCCTCCCGCGCGCCGTCCTGCAGGGTTTCGGCAAGCTTCAGCATCTGGCGGCGGATCAGGCGCTCCTGGCGCCGCCGCCGACGAGTGCGTTCCTCGTTGACCCACAGCAACGCCCGGGTGCGATCCCGGAAGACCCGAACCGCGGCGGCGATGCGTCCGACCTCGTCGTCGGTCGCCGGGGTGTCGAGAATCACCGCCGTATCGCCCCGCGACAGGGTGTTGAGGGCGGCGATGGCCGCATCCAGGGGGGCGAAGACGTGGCCGAGATAGTAGTAAATCAGCCACACCGCCGTGGCCATCATCACCGCCACCAGCCCATGAAATGCCAATTGCAGCCGGTTGCTGCGGATCTGCCGCTCGGTGACGTCGTGAACCGCCACCAGATGGCCCAACCGCCCCTTGCCGATGGTGGGGAGGCCCATGCTGGCGGTGGAATAGATGGAGTCGGACGCCCAAACCTGACCGAGACCACGGCGCCCCAGATCGACCTTATCGCCAATTTTGGCCCACAGCTTGGCAGAGTCACCGTGCAACAGACGGCCGTCGAGATCGAGAGCGAAGGTGACTGCGCCCAGGATTGCAGCAAGCTCATGCAATAGCGGCACAGCATCGCGTACCAGCGTGATGGAGCCCACCACCCGATCGCCGCTGACGATCGGGCGGGCGAACACGATGACGAGCTCATGGTCGGGGTTGATGGCCAGCCCGGAGACCGGCTCGGCGGTGCGCACCACCGTGGTAATGGTGAAGGAGCCGAGCAAACTGGAGCCATCGGCGCTGCCGCCACCATAGAGCAGGCCGCCATCCGCCGCCGCGATCTCGATGTCAGTGGAGACTTTGGCCCCACTGAACCGAACCCGGGTCGCCTCCAGTGCGACGCCAAGCGCCGCCGAATCCTTGGTCGCCACCGAGTCGATCAGAGCAGGGTCCATAGCCAGCGGGGCAGCCTCTTCCTGCAATGCGATCACCGCCGCTTCGGTCACCTTCCGCCAGGTGAGGTCGACGGCGGCCACGGCGCTGCTGCTGGCGGCGTCTTCCAACATGCTGACGCGATAGCTGGTGGAGAAGGCCATTCCGAGCGAGACCATGATCACCGCGAAGAATACCAACAGGGTTATGCGGCCGCGCAGCAGTGGCCCCTTGGGTCGGGAGGTCGGCTCACCACCGGCATCGGCGCTGGTATGGCGCCCGAACAGCGACTCACCGAGGGTGGCACCCGCCGTCAGCCGCAACGCCTCGACCTCAATCGCCACCGCCGGGTCCGCCACCACCCGATGCACCTCATCGGCGTAGTCGCTAAACTGGCTGGCCCGCTCGCGAATCAGCCGCGACAACACCAGCAACACCCGGGCCATCCGTCCGATTTCATCCTGACGGTGCGATGGTTGGGCGGCCTCGAAGTCGCCGTTTGCCCCGGCGTCGAATTGCGTCAGGACGCGGTCCAACGGCTCGACGCAGATGCGGCGAAAGCCGACGCGGACGGCCACCGCCGCCAGCAGCAGACAGACCGCGGGCAGCACCAGCAACGGCTGGCCTTCGTCATGCAGTGCCTTCATCCAGTCCAACGGCCGGGCAGCCACCAAGATAGAGCCAACCTCGGCGCCGCCAACGCGCAAGGGGAGTGTAGCCACGGCATTGCCCCGCTCGCCGCGCTCAAGCAGTGCCGCCAGCCCCTCCTTGGCCTCGCCCTCGACGAACAGTGGCTGGCGCGTCAGATCCACCACGGCAATCACCATCAGGGTGGGATTTTCCCGGAGCAGAAACTGGAGATGGGGCGCGGCACCGCGCAGTTCCGCCAACGGCTGGCCGAACGCCAAGGCGTCCTCCATGGTGGTGCGGACCGATGCCGCAACCGCACGAGCATTGCCGCCCAGTGCCCGCTCGGCCTTGACGCTCAGCCAGGCGAACACCGCCGCCCAAACGACGAGAATGGGCAGCAGCAACAACATCGCCATTGATCGGAAGAGGCGCTTCGACACCGCCTGGTTTGTCACGAGCCGCCGGGCCTCCTATCCCGTTTCATCGATGCGGGTCAAATCACGGGTGTAACCATCGAGGCGCACCAAGGTCGATTGGGCACGGTCGGCGAAGGGGCGATACCGCCCCAGCACCCAGAGTGGCGCGGCGGAGGGAAGGCCGGGTGACGGGCGCCCCGCCAACATTGCCTCCATATCGGCGATGACCGCGTCGATGCCCCCCCGCAGATTCCTGGTGACGCTGCCACTCATCCAGTCGGCCAGGGCGGCGGTGGCGACCAGCACCAACACCTCCACACCTGCGATCAGCAGCCACAATTCCTCACGCAGGCTCGTCTGATTGGAGAGTGCGTAGCGCAGAACGACGCCGCCGACGCGGCTGCCGAACGAGTTGAACAGCGGCGCAATGGCCACCAGTTCCTCATCAGTGCGGAAGGATCCGACACTTTCCCGCTGTCGCCACGGCGCAGGAACCGACAACCCAACTTCGCCGAGGTCGGTGCTGTAGAGTATCTGTCCCCCGGTGTCGAAGACGACGATGGCCCCGATCTGCGGATTGCGGCTGCGCCCGCGTTCGATCAGATCCTGGGTGCGCCGAAGAGCCGACAGAGGCAAGCCGACACCGATCAGATTGGTAATGGAATTGCCGATGTCGTTGAGTTCGGACCGAAGCTGCTTTTCCTTGAGATCAAGCAGCATCTGGTCCGCGACCATGAATGTCACCGGAGCCGCGACGACCAGGCCGACGAAGGCAGCAGCGATGACGCAAAACGCCAATTTTTTTTGTAAGCGCATCCGCAGATGGTCGCCGCAATGCACCGCGCCGACAACTAGGCGAAATGCGCATTGCCCACAGCCAAATGCCAGGGGCGAGACTGAATTGGCGGCTTCCGGCAGGGCCCGGGCCGATCGCGCTTCTTCATGATGGACTGCTTGGAAGTCGCCGATCCAGCCGCCGTGGCGATGGAGGTGGAGGCCCAGCGGGCCGAGATACTGATGCGCCACAAGGTGACCGCATCCTTTCCAACACCGTATTCCAGGATGTCGATGCCGTCATCGCCGGTTGCTGCGATGCATGGAACGCCCACCTCGCCGAAAGCGGGCACACCCGACCTTCCGCCAGAAGGCGTCTCTCCTACCGCCCGTATCGTCGTTCCAGATGCGCCTTGAACACCGCCGCGTCGAGCGGCCGGCCGGTGGCGTCGGTGAGCAGGTCCTGGGTCGACAGCAGCGAGCCCTTGGCGTGCACGTTGCTGCGCAGCCACCCCATCAACGGCCGGAAATCGCCGCGGCCGATGCCGGGCACCACGTCGGCATCGGCCGTCTTCGCCGCGTCGAACAACTGCGCCGCGGTCATGGCGCCCAGCGTGTAGGTGGGGAAGTAGCCCCAGGCACCGCCGAACCAGTGGATGTCCTGCAGGCAGCCCTGGCGGTCGTCGGGCGGTGTGATGCCGAGCAGGCGGGCATAACCGTCGTTCCACGCCGCCGGCAGGTCGTCCAACTCCATGCGGCCCTCGATCAGCGCCTTCTCCAGCCGGTAGCGGATGATGACGTGGGCGGGGTAGGTGACCTCGTCGGCCTCGACGCGGATGAAGTCCCGCTTCACCTGGGTCCCCAGGCGATAGAGGTTGTCCGGCTCCCAGGCGGGTCCCTCGCCGCCGAACGCCTGCCGCATCAGGGGGGCGGCGTAGGCGAGGAAGTCCGGCGAACGGCAGGCCTGCATCTCCAGCATCAGGCTCTGGGATTCGTGCGCCACCATGCCGCGGGCGCGGCCCACCGGCTGATGCCGCCAATGGCCGTCTGGCAGGCCGAAATCGTAGAGCGCGTGGCCAGTCTCGTGCAGCACCCCCATCAGCGCCGAGAAGAAGTTGTCCTCGTCGTAGCGGGTGGTGATGCGGACATCCTCGGGATAGCCGCCGCAGAAGGGGTGGAACGACACGTCAAGGCGGCCATGCTTGAAGTCGAAGCCCAGGGCGGTCATCAGCTGGAGACCCAAGTCGCGCTGGCGATCGATGGGGAATGGCCCCTGGGGCACCATGGGCTTCGGGCGGCGTGACTGCACCTCCAGCGCCTTGACCACGAAGCCGGGCAGAAAGCCCTCCAGGTCGGCGAACACCCGGTCGATATCGGCCGACCGCGCCGCCGGCTCATACTGATCAAGCAGGGCGTCGTACAGCCCCACCCCCAGCCGGGCCGACTTGGCGGTGGCCGCCTGCCGAACCAGATGAAGCAGTTCGCGCAGGGAGGGCAGCACCATCAGGAAGTCGGCGGCGGGGCGGGCCTGGCGCCACACCATTTCGCAGGTTGATTCGGCCCGGGCCAGCGCCTCCACCAGATCGGCGGGAACGGCGGCGGCGTGCACCCAGTCGCGCTGCATCTCACGCAGGTTGGCCCGCTCCCAAGGGTCGAGTTCCTCCTCGGCGGCCTCGTCCAGCCACTCTGCCATCTGTGGCCGGGTGAGCAGGTCGTGCGACATGGATTTCAGCGTCGCCATCTGCTCGGCGCGGGCCTCGGCACCGCCCTCCGGCATCATGGTCGACATATCCCAATGAAGCACCGACAGGCAGCCATCGAGAACGCTCACCTTCCGGAATACCGCTTCCAGGCGCCTGTAGGCACGATGTTCTTTCATTGTGGAGCTTTCCCATATGCGGGTGCGAGACGGACTGCGGCGGCGCAGCATAGGGGCACGATAGACCAGCGCCCGGTGTCGAGGAACCCCGATTTCCGGCTATACTGAGGGTCAGAGAAAACCGAAGGAACCACTCGCCATGTCAGCTAAACCCACCTTTGCCGTCGTGCTTTCGGGATGCGGCGTCTATGACGGTTCAGAGATCCACGAAGCGGTACTGACGATGCTCGCCATCGACCGCCAAGGCGGCACCTATCAGTGCTTCGCGCCCGATATCCCGCAGCGCGACGTGATCAACCACCTCACCGGAAGGCCGGCGGCGGAGGAGCGCAACGTCCTCGCCGAGTCGGCGCGGATCGCCCGTGGCCACATCCGCGCCCTCGCCACCTTCAACCCGAAGGACTTCGACGCATTGGTGCTGCCCGGTGGCTTTGGCGCCGCCAAGAATCTGTCGTCCTTCGCCGGCGACGGTCCCGAATGTACGGTGGAACCGACGGTCGAGCGGGCGATCAAGGCGATGAGCGCCGCCGGGAAGCCAGTCTGCGCCCTGTGCATCGCCCCCGCCGTGCTGGTCCGGGTGCTGAGCGGCCTGGAGGTCACCATAGGCGACGATTCGGGTACCGCCGCCGCCCTTGAGCAGATGGGCGGCCACCATCGCAATACCGGCCACGGCCAGGTGGTGGTGGATCAGGTGCGCCGGGTGGTGACCAGCCCCTGCTACATGCTGGAGGCGACCATTTCCCAGATCGCCGACGGTGCCGACGCCGCAATCGCCGCATTGCGGGAGATGATCCGGCCCTGATGCGTCGTTGCGGCTCTGGATGGGAATGGCCACATGGCGGCTATTCCCATCGCGAGAGGTCAACCGTCATGGGCGAGACCCCAAAGAACAAGCCACCGCAACCCAAGGCCGAGGACGAGGATGTGGTCGATCAGGCCGGCGAGGATTCCTTCCCGGCCAGTGACCCGCCCTCCTACACCCCGGTCACCCATCCCGGTAAACCCCGGCCGGACCCGGTGCCGCAAAGGAAGCGGTAGCCGCTGGGGTCGATCCTTGCCAATATGGCGCGCCATTCAAGCAAGGATCGCCAGCCGTGACGCTTCGCGTTTTTTCCGTTCTGATGCTGTTGCCGCTGTTGGGCGCCTGCGCCGCCGGCGTGCCTTGGATGCATCCCTCCGTTCCCAAGGACCAATGGGGCGGCGATTATTCCGCCTGCCGCGGCTATGCCGATCGGCAGGTGGGCTGGCGCGAGGAGGAAGGGGGGAATCCCTTGCGGGAATACGACCGGCAGCAGGCCAAGAAACAATATGACGGCATGATCAACGCCTGCATGCGCGAGCGCGGCTACATTCCGGTCAGAAAGGGAAAATAGATGCGGGCTCCCGTACTTTTCGCCGCCATGGTCCTCGCGACCCTGGCCCGCCCCTCCGCGGCCGAGGACTTCCCCCGTTCGCCGAAGATCGGCCCGCCCGAACCGTTGCCCGAGGCCAGCTGCGACACCACCAAGAGCGACGGCGGCGCCTGGCTGCAAGGCCGCTGGGTAGCCCCCATGGCCCGGTGGGACTTCGCCGGCACCGAGTTTCGCCTGGAACAGAAAAGCGGCCATAACACCGATTTCGGCTGGAAAGAGGGCGGCGTCATCGCCGGGCGGATCGAGGCGGTCAGCGCCTGTTCCGTGCGCCTTGCCGCCGGCGAAGCCGGCCGTTTCGCCTTCGAGGGCGTGCTGACCGAGGCTGGCAAGATTTACGGCTTCGCCTCGAACGCGAAGGGTGATCGGGTGCGCTACGTGCTGCGCCGCGAGAAGTAGCGGGGGAATTTCAGTCCCCGTCCGTCCTCGGGCGGAAGATGCCGGGCGGCAGCTTGGTGGACATGTCGCACAAGGTTTTGTCCACCTGGGACTGGATCAGATTTTCCGCCTTGCTGAGGTCCGCCTCGCGCAGGTCGGTGGACACCAACATGGCGCCCTTGAAATCGGTGGCGCTGACCTTGGCGCCGCGCAGGGTGGCCCCCGAGAGATCGGCGCCGCGCAGCACCGCGTTATCCAGATTGGCGAGGCTCAGATTGGCGTGACGCAACGAGGCGACGCCGAGATTGGCTCCCGACAGATTCGCCGCCGACAGGATGGCGCGGCGCAAATCGGCACCGTCGAGGCGTGACGCCGTCAGCGTGGCGTCGGAAAGGTCGACGCCGCGGAAGGTGGCGTTGGCCAGGATCGAGTTCGACAGGTCGGCACCGGCCAGATCCATGCCCTCCAGATTGGCGCGCTTGCCCTCGGCGCCCTTGGTTTGCAGCCACAGGACGTGCTCTGCCGCCACCGCCGTCACGTCGAACACCGCGACATCCCCGCCGGGTTTCTTCTTTTCGTGGCCCAGCTGGGCCAGCTCGGCCTCCCACATCTCACGCCGCCGCCGGGCCGCCGGAGTCTCGCCCTCAAGGGCGGCGGACGTCTTCGGCGCTACGCCAGCCGTCTCCACCAGGACGCCGCCGCCCGGCGTCATCACCGCCAGATCGTCGTCGCCGAGGACCCCGGCCGAGGGGCGCGGCGCGACGGCAACCCCGACTCCGACGCCGCTGGCGACACCCGGGCGGAATGCGCCCGCGACGCCTGACGTGCCGCCACCATGACTGGGACGCGGCAGCAAAGCGGTGGGACGCGGCTCCGCACTCGACGGTGGCAGGTCATCCACGACGACATCCAGCGGAATGGGGATGGGCGGCGGCGCGGGAGGAGGTGTCGCGCCCGGCTTATTGAAGACGACGCGCGGCCTCTCGGCGGGCTTGTCGGGGAGAGGCATGCGAGTCGGCGAGGTCAGCGTCTCGGAGACGCGCAGCACCAGCTCATGGCCGGAAATGGGCTTGGGCACCATCCCCTCGATTCCCAGTTCCTGAGCGCGGCGGACCAGTTTGGGCTGATCGACGGGCACCACCGCCAGAACCGGAACGTCGATGAAGCGCTTGTCATCCGAGGCACGCATGCGTTCCAGCAGCAGGAACCCCTGGTCGGGCTGGACGCCGAGATCCAGCAGCACCAGATCGGCGCCGCGGGCGAGCAGCGGCAGGCCATCGGCCGGAACGCTGGTGGAGGCCACGTCGCGAATGGACAGCTTGCGAAAGGTCGAGCGCACCAGGAAGCGGAAATCGTCATCCAGACTGAAGACCAGCAACCGGACCCGTCCCCACGCAACGCTGCCGCGCTGCAGTTCCGAAGGGTGTTTCATGCGGTGCAGCATATAGCGAGCGGCGGGGGCGGGTAAACCACTTGCTGTGACCAGTTCAGTGGCGCGTTCCAGGGATTGGCGCCGGCTCTACTGCGTAATAAAGTCAGCCATTGTGCTATGGATGGAGACGCTGCCTGTTCGATAAGGGGCGAGCATGGGTGTCCATGGAATGGCGGGCGACAGTGAATGGCGCTCTTCAGGATCGCATTGTCGAACACCAGGGACGCGATCGGCGTCGATATCAACCCCGTGGAACCTTGCTGCCAACGCCAGTTTCATTTTGGTCCATCCACCGCTTGATTTTGCCGTCCCAACTCGTTAAGAAGGCCCCTCGCCTCCGGCACGTCCCCATCGTCTAGAGGCCTAGGACACCGCCCTTTCACGGCGGCGACGCGGGTTCGAATCCCGCTGGGGACGCCAATCTCACCAGACAAACTGGCTCTACCGCTAAGACGCGGCCTTGGATATCCCAAGGTTACGCGCGGATTTGCGCAGTATATCTGCTGATACGGGCTTCGAAAATTCGGATGAATTCTCT
>CAJANL010000060.1 GCA_903941105.1 uncultured Rhodospirillaceae bacterium | reverse complement strand
GTGCCGGAACCCCGGATGGTGGTGATCAACGTCTGGGACAAGGCGATGATCTCGAAGGTCGAAAAAGCGATCCGCGAAAGCGGCATCGGCATCAACCCGGTGACCGACGGCCCCTTGATTCGCCTGCCGATTCCGGAACTGAACGAGGAACGCCGCAAGCAGTTGACCAAGGTCGCTGCGGGTTACGCCGAGAACGCCAAGATCGCGATCCGCAACGTGCGCCGCGATGGCATGGACCAGATCAAGAAAGCCAAGGGCATGGGCGAGGACGACCAGAAGATGTGGTCGGAAGAAGTGCAAGAGATGACCGACAAGGCCATCACCGCCATTGACCGCGCGCTTGAGGGCAAGCAGCAGGAAATAATGCAAGTCTGACGACCGGAGGCTGTCGACGTGTCCAAATTCTTGGCAAACACCTCTGCCCTTCGTCCGGTCAACCACCTTGCGATCATCATGGATGGCAATGGACGCTGGGCCAAGGCGCGCGGCCTGCCTCGCACCGCCGGCCACAAGCGCGGCGCCGAGGCGGTGCGGCGCACCGTCGAGGCGGCGCGCGAGATGGGCGTCTCCTACCTGACCCTGTACGGTTTCTCCTCGGAGAACTGGAAGCGGCCGGCGGGTGAGGTGGCCGACCTGATGGGCCTGTTGCGCCTTTACCTGCGCAACGAGGTCAACAGCCTGCACAAGAACGGCATCCGGCTGCGGGTGATCGGCGACCGCGAGCGGCTGGGCCGCGACATCGTCTCGCTGATCGAGGAGTCCGAGGCCAAGACCGCTGCCAACTCGGCGCTGACCCTGACCCTGGCGCTGTCCTACGGCGGACGCCAGGAGATCGTCGAGGCGGCGCGCCGTCTGGCGGTCGAGGTCGCCGCCGGGCGGCTGGCGCCCGAGCAGGTGGACGAGGCGGCGCTGACGGCGCGGCTGTTCACCGCCGGCACGCCCGATCCCGACCTGATGATCCGCACCAGCGGCGAGCAGCGCATCAGCAACTTCCTGCTGTGGCAGGCCGCCTACACCGAACTGGTGTTCGTCGACACCCTGTGGCCCGATTTCGGCAGGCCTGATCTGGAAGAGGCGCTGCGCGACTTCCATCGCCGTGAACGCCGCTTCGGCACGACGGGCTGAGGTCGCTTTGCTCAAGACCCGCGCCCTGTCGGCCCTGGTGCTGGCCCCGCCGGCGCTGGCGGCCGCCTGGTTCGGTGGCCTGTGGTTCGCAGCCCTCATCGCCCTCGGTGCCGCCCTGATCTGCTGGGAATGGCAGGGCATGACGACGCGAGCCTTCACCCTGTCCGGACGCGTGGCCGCGGTGGCCTGCGCCGCCGGCGCGCTGCTGGCGGTGGCGTGGCCCGAGTTGGCGGTGCTTGTGGTGCTGGCCGGCGCCATCGCCTCCCTCGCCTTGACCCCCCGCGACGGCCGCCGCTGGGCGCTGGCCGGCCCGATCTACGGCGGAATACCCGCCGTGGCGCTGGTGTGGCTGCGGGCCGAGACCGACCATGGCCGTGCCGTGGTGTTCTGGCTGCTGCTGCTGGTGTGGGCCACCGACATCGGCGCCTACGCCTTCGGCCGGCTGATCGGGGGGCCGCTGCTGCTGCCGGTGGTGAGTCCCAAGAAGACCTGGGCCGGCCTGCTGGGCGGCATGCTCTGCGCCGGCCTCGCCGGCTGGGGCGTCGCGGCGGGCCTCGGCTTCGGCCATCCGGTGGCGCTGGCCCTGTCCAGCGCGGTGCTGGCGGTGGTGGCCCAGGCCGGCGACCTGCTCGAGTCGTGGGTCAAGCGGCGCTGGGGCGTCAAGGACTCCAGTGGAATCATTCCCGGCCATGGCGGCGTGCTCGACCGGGTCGACGGCCTGCTGGCCGCGGCGGCGGCGGTGGCCGTGGTGGTGCTGCTGGGCGGAGAGAGCCTGCTGGGGTGGCGATGACGCATCGCCGTTCCGTCACCATCCTGGGCAGCACCGGTTCCATCGGCCGCAACACCGTCGAATTGATCGAAGCCCGACCCGACCTCTACCGCGTCGAGGCCCTGGTGGCCAACAGGTCGGTCGAGTTGCTGGCCGAACAGGCCCGCCGGTTGAAGCCGGCCCTGGCCGTGGTGGCCGACCCTGCCGCCGGTGCGGCGCTCAGGCAGGCGCTGGCCGGCTCCG
>CAJANL010000059.1 GCA_903941105.1 uncultured Rhodospirillaceae bacterium | reverse complement strand
CTTGCCCCAACATGGACCCCCGCCTTCGCGGGGGTGACGAGAAGAAGGATGGTGGGAAGAGTTTTTCCGCACCCTGCTAAAGCCCTCCCCTGCCGAAGGCGGGAGAGGGGGGAGAAAGGAGAAATGGAGAGTTCGATGCTGACCACCCTCATCATCCTGGTCGCGGCGGTCGCCGCCTTCGCCTCGGTGCTGGCGGTGGGGTTGCCGTTGGCGTCGCGCGACCAGTTGGCCAGTCGGCTGAAGGCGGTGGCGGCGCGGCGCCAGGAGCTGTCGGCCCGCCAGCGCGAGGAACTGCTCGGCGGCCGCCGCCGCTTCCAGCCCAGCCGCCGCGAGGGTCTGATGCGCGCCATTCTCGGCCGCCTCAAGCTTCAGGACCTGCTGGAGGCCAAGGCGGTCAAGGCCAAGCTGGCCCAGGCCGGCTGGCGCCAGCCGTCGGCGGCGGTGACCTATATCTTTTCGCGGGTGGCGGTGCCGGTGCTGCTGTTCGCCATCGGACTGGTCTATACCACCACGGTGTTTGCCCATTCCCCCGTCACCACCCGGGCCTTTTTGTTGCTGGGTGCCGTGGCGGTCGGCGTGGCGCTGCCGCAGGTGCTGTTGGCCAACGCCATCCAGAAGCGCAGGTTCGCCCTGGCCCGCGCCTTTCCCGACGCCCTCGACCTGATGGTGATCTGCGTCGAGGCCGGCCTGTCGGTGGAAACGGCGCTGGTGCGCGTCACCGAGGAGATGGGCGACAGCTCGCCCGAGACCGCCGAGGAGATCGGTCTCACCGCCGCCGAGCTGACCTTCCTCGGCGAGCGCCGGCTGGCCTGGGACAATTTCGCCGAGCGGACCGGCCTGCCGCAGGTCAAGTCGCTGGCCACCGCCCTGGTGCAGTCGGAGAAATACGGCACCCCGGTGGCTCAGGCCTTGAAGGTGCTGGCGCAGGAGAATCGTGAGGCGCGCATGTCGACGGCGGAGAAAAAGGCGGCGTCGCTCCCCGCCAAGCTGACGGTGCCGATGATCATCTTTTTCCTGCCGGTGCTGTTCATGGTCATCGCCGGCCCGGCCGCCATCCAGGTGATGGGGCTGATGAAGTAGGCTACGGCAGCGACTGGGTATGGCCGGCTACGTAGCCCATCACGCCGCCCAGGCCCATCAGCAGCAGGCCGACGGCGACCTTCAGCCATAGGGTGGCCTTGGGGAACCGTTCGGCCCGATCCAGCTGGTCGCGCCAGTTGGCCACCGGCGGCATCCCGATGCTGTCCACCGGCGCCGCGCCCGCCGCCACTTCCGTGGCCCAGGATTCGAGGATGACGGTGGCGGCCTCGACCACCTCGTCGCTGTTGGGAAGCGGGGCGGGCTCATCGTCGTCGATGGTCGGGGCCGGGCCGCGCATGGGGTCCAGCGAGCCGGCGACGGCGCGGCGCGCCATCACCTCGGCCAGCCGGATATAGGCCTGCGCCGCCGGGGAACGCGGCTCGTAGACCACCAGCGGCAGGTCGCGGACGGCTGCCTGCACCACTTTGGGGTCGCGCGGCACCTCGACGTCGAGCATGCGGCCGCCGAACTCGGACCGGATGGTGTCGGCCATGGTGCGGTGGAGGTCGTCGCCCTCGGTCATGGTCAGCAGGATGCCGGCAATGCCCAGACTCGGCTTCAACTTGGCGCGCAATAGGGTGATGTGGTGCCAGGCGTTGTGCAGGCCGTCGCGGGCCATGGGCTCCGGCGTCACCGGCAGCAGCACCGCATCGCCCGCCACCAGGGCGTTGACCGGCATCAGCCCTAGGGCCGGCGGGCAGTCGATGACCACGAAGTCGATGCCGGGCGGCACCGCTTCCAGCGCCTTGGCCAGTTGCCGGTGCGGCTCGTCGGTTACCGCCAGATCGAAGTCGGTCGCGGCCAACTCGCTGCTGGCGCCGCAGACCCACAGATTGGGCCATCGCGTCGCCCGACGCGCCTTGGCCAGCGTCGCCGTGCCGGCCATCAGCTCCGAGGCGCCGGTCGCCACCGTGCCGACCAGGCCGAGGCTGGCAGTGGCGTTGCCCTGGCAATCGAGGTCGATCAGCACCACCGAGCGCCCAAGTGCCGCCAGCGCCACCGCCATATTGACGCTGGTGGTGGTCTTGCCGATGCCGCCCTTCATGTTGAACACGACCAGAATGGCAGGCCGTTGCCCGCTGTCGTCAGCCGTCTCCGCCGCGTCGACCATCTCGTTGAGTTCCGTCATCCGCCCCACCCGCCCAAGGACGTCAGGACAATAGCCGTAGCACCGCCGCCATTCAACCCGCCTTGCAAGACGGCCGATCCGTTCACACCCTGTTCATTGGACGGTTGTAGGTCGGAAACGAAGCTCATATACTCCCGCCACGATGACCCAGCCATACTTCGACATCATCCGACTTATCGAGCGACTGCATCGGCATTTTCTCGATGTCCTGAGGGCCGAACTTCGGAACCTCAACATTGAAGACATCAACGCCGTGCAGGCATTGCTTCTATACAACATCGGCGAAAACGAAGTGGTGATCCGCGACCTCAAGGACCGCGGCTATTACCAGGGTTCCAACGTCTCCTACAACATCAAGTCACTGACCGAATGCGGCTATTTGATGCAGGAGCGGTCGGCACATGACCGTCGCTCGGTTCGTCTGCGACTGACTGACAAGGGCTTGGCGTTGTGCAACGGCATTCGCAAGCTTCAGGGCGAGCTGTCGGCCACCCTCGACGAGGGCAGCGACCCCGCCGGCCAGTTGGATACCACGCTGCAAACCATGCAGCGCCTCGAACGCACCTGGACCGACTTCATCCACTACGGACGCGTCCGCAAGCTCTGAACCGGGCTAGGGACGCGTCGCGAAGGCGGGCCCCCTACCGGAACATCCTCAACAGTCCGGTCAGCAGGCCGCCGGTTGCCTCCAGCGCCATGCCGGCGGCGACGCCGATCAGTAGCGCCGTCGCCACCCCGACCCAGCGGCGCGAGGCCGTCGCCGTCAGGTCGTCGTCTTCGTCGTCGTCGGGCAGTCGCAGCGGTGTCGGATGGTCGCCGGTGAGTTCGCTGTGGCGGGATGGCAGGCGCAGCAGGGAACCGTGGATTTCGGCGCGCCAGTCCCGCAGCATGTTGAGGGCTGCCGCGGTGGTGCTGGCCGGTGGCAGGGAAGTGCCGGGGCGGTTCTGTCGTGCCAAGCGCTTCAGCATCTCTTCGGCGGCCGCCTGGTAGCTGCGGCCGGCAGTGCCGTCCGGATCGAGCACGCAGACCGGCAGCCCTAGCTGGGCGGCTTCGGCGACGAGAGGGTCGGTGGCGATCTCGACGGCATAGACCATATCGCCGAACTCGGCGCGGATGGTGGCCGAGACGTCGGTTCCGGTCGGCTCCGACGCGGTCATGGTCAGGAGGATGCCGGCCACATTGAGCCCGGCATTGCGGCCTTCGCGAATGCGGTGGATCTCGTACCAGGTATTGACCAGCCCTTCATGGGCGAAGGGATCGGGCCTGACCGGCATCAGCACGGCGTTGGCCGAGGCCAGAGCGTTGGTGGTGAGCATGCCGAGGGCCGGGGGGCAATCCACCACCACGATGTCGGCGGCGCCGTTGATGCCGCCGCGCTCCAGCCCCGCCTTGAGCAGCATGTGGCTTTGCGCCGCCACCGCCCGGTCGGCCTCGGCGGCGCGCAGGCTGGTGGTGGCCGGCAGCAGCCACAGATTGGGATAGGCGGTGGGCAGCACCGCCTGTCCGAGTTCGGCCTGACCGGATATGACGTCGTAGGCCCCCACCGCCGGCAGCGGCGATACCCCGAAGCTGTTGGTGGCATTGCCCTGGGTGTCGAGGTCCACCAGCACCACCCGGTAGCCGTAGGCGGTCAGACAGACGGCAAGGTTGCAGGCGGTGGTCGTCTTGGCGACACCGCCTTTGTGGTTGAATACCGCCACCATCACCGGTGACGCCGCTGTCATCTGTTGCGATTCCATGCCATGACGATAGCCGACCCGGAGGGCGGCGTGAAGCCGGTTGGGCGCATGGCCATGACTATGGTAGTATACGGAAAGCTCATTCCGTGGGGCACCATCGTTGGAGACTTCCCGCGTCAATACAGTGTTCAGCACGCGCCGCTGGACGTCGCGCTGGGCCGCCATTGTTGCGGTCTTGTGGACGTTGGCGCTCGGGCTGTCGCTGTTCGTGTCGGTGATGGGCCATCGCGAAGAAATGTTGACCTTGGTCGAGAATGCGGCCCGCGCCAATCTCGACAAGGATCTGGCCTTGCGTCTGTGGGCGACCTCCCATGGCGGGGTCTACGTTCCCGTCGACGAGAACACGCCGCCCAATCCCTACCTCACGGATATACCCGAGCGCGACATCGTCACGCCCAGCGGCCGGCCCCTGACCCTGATGAATCCGGCCTATATGCTGCGCCAGACCATGACCTTCTTTGCCGAGCTTTACGGCATCAGGGGCCGGATCACCAGCCTGCACCCCCTCAACCCGGAGAATGCGCCCGACGCCTGGGAGGAAGCGGCGCTTCACCGCTTCAATGCCGGCGAGCGGTTGGCATCGGCGGTGGAAGACATCGACGGGACGCCCCATTTCCGGCTGTTCCGCGCCATGATCATGGAGCCCGGCTGCGTCAAGTGCCACCTCGCCAGTGGCGTCAAGGTCGGTGGGGTGCGGGGCGGCATCGGCGTGGCGGTGCCCATGGCGCCGTTCATTCACTTGATGAACGAGGAAATCAACTCCGAGTTCGTTGTCCATGGCCTGCTGTGGATCGGTGGCCTGCTGGGCATCGGCGTGGCCGGGCGACGGCAGAAGCGATTGGCCGAGCAGCGCGATCTAGCCCAGGCGGAGGTTGCCGACAGCGAGGAGCGCTATCGTCGCATCGTCGAGACCGCCCAGGAAGGCGTCTGGGTGCTCGACTGCAATGGAGTGACGGTCTACGCCAACGCGGTGATGGCGAAACTGGCCGGCTGGCCGCAGGACGAGATGCCGGGACGGCCGGCCGCCGATTTCCTGCCCGTCGATATGGCGTCGCATGCGGTGGGGCACATCCTCGACTGTGGCGACAATAGTGCATCGCGCCTGGAGACCAGTCTCAACAACCGGGAACTGGGTCCCATCGATGTCATCATCAATGCCAGTCCGCTGTCCGGCGACCTCGCCGACCAACGTGTGTTGTGCATGGTGACCGACATCAGCGGGCTGAAGCGTGGCGAGGAACACCTGCTGGGCCTGGTGGACAAGTTGTCCAAGTCCAATGCCGAACTGGAGCGTTTCGCCCAGGTGGCGTCGCACGACCTCCAGGAGCCCCTGCGCAGTATTATCTCGTTCGCCCAGTTGCTCGAACGCAATCACAAGGACAGGCTGGACGGCGATGCGCGGGAATGCATCGACTATGTGGTCGGCGGCGCCCGGCGCATGCATGAGCTCGTCAACGATCTGCTGGTCTTTTCCAGCTTCTCCGGGGAAGCGGGTCGTTTCCAGGTGCTCGACAGCGGCGGGGCGGTGGCATCGGCGGTGGACAACCTGCGCCAATCCATCGACGAGGCGGGGGCCGAGGTGACGCTGGGACGGTTGCCGGCGGTCCTGGGCGATGTGCCGCAGGTGGTGCAGCTGTTCCAGAACCTGCTGTCCAACGCCCTCAAGTTCCGTTCGGCCGGTCAGTCGCCGCATATCCGCATCGACGGCACGGTGACCGGTGGCGAGGCCGAGTTCACCATTTCCGACGATGGCATCGGCATCGAGCCCGAGTATTTCGACGAGATCTTCCGCATCTTCCGGCGGTTGCATCCGCCGTCGCGCTTCGGCGGTACCGGCATGGGGCTGGCCATCTGCAAGCGGATCATCGACCGCCACGGCGGCCGCATCTGGGTGGTCTCGGAGCATGGCCGGGGCAGCACCTTCCACGTCACCCTGCCGGCGGCGACTACAGCAGTCCCAGCGCCTTGAAGCTGGCGTGCCCCTTGCGACCCACGACGACGTGATCATGAAGCTTGATGGCGACCGCGGCGAGAGCGTCCCGCACCATCTTGGTCATGTCGATATCCGCCTTCGATGGCTTCGGATCGCCGCTGGGATGGTTGTGGACCATTACGACGGCGCTGGCATGAACCGCCAGGGCGCGCTTGACCACTTCGCGCGGATAGAGGGGGGTGTGATCGATGGTGCCGGTCTGCTGCACCTCGTCGGCAATCAGCACGTTCCTGTGGTCGAGGAACAGCAGCCGGAACTGCTCGGTGGGCAGGGTTGCCATGGCGGTGCGGCAGTAGTCGAGCAGGGAGTCCCAGCCTGAAATCACCGATGCGTTGCGCACCGGCGCTTGAGCGAGGCGGACCGCCGCCTCGCGCACCACCTTGAGGACGGTCGCGGCGACCTCGCCGACCCCATCGACGGTCCGAAGATCCTCCACCTCTGCCGTGATCACATCGGCAAAGCTGCCGAACCGCTTTATCAGCGCCTTGGACAGGGGCTTGACGTCCTTCTGCGGAATGGCGATGCCCAGTAGCATTTCCAGCAGTTCGTAGTCGGGCATGGCCTCCGGCGCGTCGAGAAATCGACTGCGCAGCCGCTCGCGGTGGCCCCGGTGGTCGCCACCCGGCGGGGTCGTCGCGGGCGATGCCCCGGCGAGCTTGGTCATGATCCCCTCCACGAACAGGCGGATACCCCAAACGACTAGCGGGATGGCTGACGCGCGTCAAGAACCCTCATGAGGGGAATTTTTCACGGCTATTTCTCGACCCGCAGCACGCCGACCATCTTGTCCGATTCCCAATGGGGACCGCAGAGGTAGCGGTATTCGCCGGGGGTGTCGAAGCGGGTCGTCCAGCGGTCCTCGGGGAAGAAGCGCTCCGATTCCTCGCGGCCGGCGTCCTTGAACCACACGCTGTGGCTGGTGCGCGGGTCGACGTTGACGAAGGTGACGGTGGCGCCCGCCTTCACCGTCATTTGCGGTGGGCAGAAGGTGAATTTGTAGAGCAGCACCAGCGGCCCATCCGGCCTGGCCAGGCCCAGTTTGGCGAAACGTGCCTCGGCCTCGGGACAGACCGAAGGATCGGCGGCATGGCTAGCGGTGGCGGCCAGCAGCAGGCCTGCGGCCAAGAGGACGGATCGCATGGGGCTCTCTCCGTGGAATTCGCTCCGTTACCATTAAGATGGCGCGAATCCGGCGCCGGCACCAGTGCGGCGGCGACGCATGGGCTTTCCGCCAAGGGCCGGGGCTGCTACACATGGGGTCTCTTCAGTCTGGAAGCCGCTCGATGATTCTGCCGCCGGATTTCACCCGCCCCGAAGATTTTTACTCCGTCTATGACCGCCATCGCACCTATGTGCGGGCCGAGGTCCGGGCCAAGCATCTGCGCGAGTTCGGCCGCAACCTGTGGCGGCCGGGCGGGTTCGAGCCCGGTCACCGGGTGCTGGAACTGGGCTGTGGCGTCGGCTTGTTCCTGGCCTATCTCGAACGCATGGGCGTCAAGGACTTCGTCGGCGTCGAGATGGATGCCAAGGCGCGCGAGTTCATGCCGCCCTCCATCGCCGAGCGGGTGATCACCAGTTCGTTCGAGGCCTATTTCGACCAGCCCGCCGGCAAGCCGTTCGACCGCATCGTGCTGCTCGACGTCTTCGAGCATTTCGACCCCGGCGAGGGCGTGGCGCTGCTGCGGCGCCTGGCGCAGCGGTTGCGGCCGGGCGGTCAGGTGGTGCTGCGGGTGCCCAACATGGCGTCGCCCTGGGGGTTGCAGTACCAGTACAACGACCTCACCCATAAGGGCTTCTACGCCCCCGGCAATCTGGCGCAACTGGCGCTGGCCGCCGGGTATCAGCGTGTCGCCTGCCTGCCCTACGGCCGTGGCAGCGCGGTGCGCCGCTTCACCACCCGGCTGGTGGAGGGGGCGCTCGACCGCCTGCTGACCGATCCGCCGCCGGTGTGGACCGCCAACTTCGTCGCCGTGCTGCAGCCGAACGCGGCGCCATGATCGGGCGTCGCTCCCTGGCTCTGCTGATTTTGCCGGCGGCGTTTACCGCCGTGCTGTTCGCCATGCGGGCGAGTTCACTGCCGTTCTGGCAGTCGTTCAACCTCGACCCCGATTACTACTACCTGCTCAACGGCCTGATGCTGGTGGAGATGTTGGCGCCCACCGACATCAGCCACCCCGGCACGCCGGTGCAGGTGCTGATCGCCCTGGTGCTGCGCCTGATGCATCCCAGCCTGCCGGCGGCCGGCGTGGTCGAGGCGGTGCTCGACCAGCCCGAGGCGCATCTGGTGATGGTCACCACCGTGATGTTTCCGCTGGTGGGGCTGGGGCTGTTCTGGCTCGGCCGGGTGTTCCTGACGGCGACGGGCAACCTGATGCCGGCGCTGCTGGCGCAAAGCGCCCCCTTCCTGTCGATGATCATTCCCAAATTCGGGCTGCATCCCAAGCCCGAGGCTTTCCTGATCATCGCCGTCGCGCCCCTGATGGCCGCAGCCCTGCATGCCGCCCGGGCCGAGCGCCTGGAGGACCGCCACGCCATCTGGCTGGGGATGGCCATCGGTTTCGGCATCGCCTGCAAGATTCATTTCGTCGCCATGGGGCTGGTGCCGCTGTTCCTGCTCGACCGGCGGCGGCTGTTCCTGGTGCTGCCGCTGGCCACGGCGGCCGGCTTCTTCCTGTTCGTCAGCCCGGCGCTGCCGTCGTGGCAGATCTTCGTCGACTGGTGGGGCAGGGTGGCGGTGAGCAGCGGTGCCTATGGCACCGGCGCCGCCACCGTCATCGATCCTACCCGCTATCCGCGGGCGTTCTTCAACCTGTTCGCCTCGAAACTGATCTTCACCGCCGTGTTCCTGGCGGGATGGGCGGCGCTGGCCGGCTATGTCCGGCTGCGGCGGCGCGGCCTGATCGCGGCCGATCCCTTCGCCCGCCTGCTGGCCGGCATCCTATTGGCCCAGCTGGCCACCGTGGTGCTGGTGGCCAAGCAGTCCGCCGCCCATTACATGGTGCCGGCGGTGATGATGACCGGCCCGGCCATGGCGGTGCTGTGGGTGGTGACGGCCCGCATGTTCCCGGAACGCGGCCATGCGCGCGGCTGGCTGGCGGTGGCGGTGCTGCTGGTGGTGGTGCAGGTCCCCGCGACCTGGAAGCAGAATGCCGAGCTGGCTCGCTGGTCCAAGGCCACCATGGGCTTCGACATGACCCCCTTCGCCGCCTGTGCCAAGATCGACTTCGACGCCTCGTCGTCGCTGCCCTACGCGCTGCAGCGCGGCGACATGAACGCCCAAGCCCGCTATTCACCCAAGCTGGCCACCCGCATGCCGGCCGACCAGTACACCTGGTTCACCAACGACCACAGCTACTGGAAACGCGGTTTCATGCAGTGGAACCAGCCGCGCGATTTTGGCCAGGTGCTGGCGGCCTACCCGTGTGCGGTGTTCCGCGGCACCCAGGCCTGGACGGCGCGTTCCGAGGCCCAGCGGCTGGCGCCGGGCTTCGTTTTCGACGATCATTGCTTCGCCGGCGAGGACGACTTTCTGACCAAGGGCATAAAGTGTTCCGGCGAGGTCGTGCGCCCCCTTGCAAATTGAGTGGAACCGGATAGCCTTTCCGCATTGCATCATGCAGGGGGGCATCCAATGTCGGCCAAGGCCGTAACCATCGCCCAGCAGAAGGGCGGCGCGGGCAAGACCACCATCGCCGCCCAGCTCGCCGTGGCCTTCGCCACCGCCGGCAAACGTGTCGGCCTGGTGGACATCGATCCGCAAGGCTCGCTGGCCGCGTGGTTCGAGGTGCGCAAGGCACTGGTGGACGGCCAGGGCGGCGGCGTCACGCTGCTGCAGGCCTCGGGCTGGCGGCTGACCACCGAGTTGGACCGCCTGCGCCGCGACCTCGACATCATCGTCATCGATAGTCCACCTCATGCCGAGACCGACGTGCGCATCGCGGTGCGCGCCGCCGACCTGATCCTGGTGCCCATGCAGCCGTCGCCCATGGACCTGTGGGCCACCCAGCCGACGCTGGACATGGCCAAGAAGGAAAAGTCGGCGGCCCTGATGGTGTTCAACCGCACTCCGGCCCGCGGCAAGCTGGTGGACGCGGTGCGCCGGAAGATCCGCGAGGCCGAGATGCCCATGGCCAACACCGTGCTGGGTAACCGGGTGGCGTTCGCCATGAGCATGATGGAGGGCAAGGGGGTGGTGGAAAGCAATCCGCGCCACATTGCCGCCAAGGAAATCCGCGCCCTGGCCGAGGAGATCTCGGCCAAGCTGAAGATGGATTGAGCCATGCTGGAATTCTCGTTGGCACTCGCCTTTCACACCTTGGCCGCCGTGGTCTGGGTGGGCGGCATGTTCTTTGCCCACATCATCCTGCGTCCCGCCCTGATGGAGCGCGAGCCCGAGCTGCGCCTGACGCTGTGGACGCGCATCTTCCCGCGCTTCTTCCGCTGGGTTTGGCTGTCGGTGATCACCCTGCTGGTCACCGGCTACGGCGTGCTGCTGCTGGGCTATCGGGGGGGCGTGACCGGCGGCGGTCCCCACATCGACATCATGCAGACCACCGGCCTGACCATGATCGCACTGTTCGCCTACCTGTTCTTCGGCCCCTATCGTGGCTTCAAGACGGCGATGGCGGCGGGGGACCTGCCCGGCGCCGCCATCTTCCACGCCAAGATCCGCCAGATCGTCATGATCAATCTGGTGTTGGGCGTGTTCACCACCTGCATCGGCGCCACCGGGACCTTGTGGGCGTATTAGGGAGGCAAGCAGCCGTGGACGCCGCCAACGACGTCGAGGTCATCGCCAAGGAGACGGTCTACAAGGGCTATTTCCAGGTCGACCGTTACCGCCTCAAACATCGCACCTTCGCCGGGGGCTGGACCCGCGAGATCACCCGCGAGGTGTTCGAGCGCGGCCACGCCGTGGTGGTGCTGCTCTACGATCCCGACCGCGATCAGGTGGCGCTGATCGAACAGTTCCGCGTCGGCGCCCTGGCCGCCGGCTGGAACCCGTGGATGATCGAGTGCGTCGCCGGCATCATCGACGAGGGCGAAACCCCCGAGGCGGTGGCGGCGCGCGAGGTCGAGGAGGAGGCCGGCTGCACCGCCGGCGAGATGCTGCATATCGGCGACTACCTGATGACCGCCGGCGGCTCGTCGGAATCGGTGCGGTTCTATTGTGCCCGCGTCGATTGCTCGAAGATCGAGGGGCTCCACGGCCTGGAGCACGAGGGCGAGGACATCCGCGTCATGGTGGTCGGTGCCGACGAGGCCTATGCCTGGGTCAAGGACAACAAGATCACCAACGCCATGGGCGTGCTGGCGCTGCAATGGCTGATGCTGGAAAGAGATGCGCTGCGGAAGCGCTGGCGTGCCTTGTAACCCTCTCCGGTCCGTATTAAACATTCAGACCCTCACCTCGCGAAGGGACAGCCCTTGAAAGCCGCCGTCATCGTTTTCCCCGGCTCCAACTGCGACCGCGACGTCGCGGTGGCGCTGGAGGCCAGCATGGGCAGCAAGCCCGCCATGGTGTGGCACCGCGACACCGACCTGCCCGACACCGACCTGATCGTCGTGCCGGGCGGCTTCTCCTACGGCGATTATCTGCGCTGCGGCGCCATGGCGGCGCACTCGCCGATCATGCGCGAGGTGGTGGCGCGGGCTCGCGGCGGCACCCGCGTGCTGGGCATCTGCAACGGCTTCCAGATCCTTACCGAATGCGGGCTGCTGCCGGGCGTGCTGATGCGCAACAGGAACCTCAAATTCATCTGCCGCGACGTCAATCTGCGGGTCGAGAACGACCGCACCGACTTCTGCCGCTACTATCGCACCGGCGATGTGGTGCGCTTTCCCATCGCGCATGCCGAGGGCAACTGGTACGTCCAGCCGCATCACTTCCGCGAGATGGAGGACAACGGCCAGATCGCCTTCCGCTACTGCCAGCCGGGCGGCACGGTGGACGACGCCGCCAACCCCAACGGGGCGCTGGGCAACGTCGCCGGCATCTATAACTCCAAGCTCAACGTGCTGGGGCTGATGCCGCATCCCGAGCGTCTGGCCGAGACGCTGCTGGGCGGCACCGACGGCGCCCTGATGTTCGATTCCCTGGTGGAGGCTTTGTCGTGACGGAGCGTAGCGACTGGCGCGTCGAGCGCCCCGGAGCGGCTGTGGCCGCGGAGGAAAGCCAAGCGGCCGGATGGCCGCGCCCGGCGCTTGAGGGATTTTGCAATGAATAAGATTACGTCCGACGTCATCGCATCCCATGGCATCAAGCCCGAGGAATACGCCAAGATCCTGGAAATCCTCGGCCGCGAGCCCAATCACACCGAGCTCGGCATCTTCTCGGTGATGTGGTCCGAGCATTGCTCGTACAAGTCGTCGAAGAAGTGGCTGAAGACCCTGCCGACCACGGCGCCCTGGGTGATCTGCGGCCCGGGCGAGAATGCCGGCGTCATCGACATCGGCGACGGTCAGGCCATCATCTTCAAGATGGAAAGCCATAACCACCCCAGCTTCATCGAGCCCTATCAGGGCGCGGCGACCGGGGTCGGCGGCATCCTGCGCGACGTTTTCACCATGGGGGCGCGTCCCATCGCCAACCTGAACGCGCTGCGTTTCGGCGACCCCAGCCACCCCAAGACCCGCCATCTGGTGGCCGGCGTGGTGGCCGGCATCGGCGGCTACGGCAACTGCGTCGGCGTGCCGACGGTGGGCGGCGAGACCAATTTCCATTCCAGCTATAACGGCAACATCCTGGTCAACGCCATGACCGTGGGCCTGGCCGACAAGGACCGCATCTTCTATTCGGCGGCGGCGGGCATCGGCAATCCGGTGGTCTATGTCGGCTCGAAGACGGGACGCGACGGCATCCACGGTGCCACCATGGCCTCGGCCGAGTTCAACCAGGACTCCGAGGAGAAGCGGCCCACCGTCCAGGTCGGCGACCCCTTCACCGAGAAGCTGCTGATCGAGGCCTGCCTGGAGCTGATGGCCACCGACGCCATCGTCGCCATCCAGGACATGGGCGCCGCCGGCCTGACCTCGTCGTCATTCGAGATGGCGTCCAAGGGCGGCCTCGGCATCGAGATGGACCTCGATGCCGTGCCCATGCGCGAAGAGGGCATGACCGCCTACGAGATCATGCTGTCGGAATCCCAGGAGCGCATGCTGCTGGTGCTGCAGCCGGGCAAGGAAGCCATGGCCAAGGCGGTGTTCGACAAGTGGGAGCTCGACTTCGCCATCGTCGGCCACCTCACCGACAGCGGCCGCATGGTGCTGAAGCGGCACGGCGCGGTGGTGGCCGACCTGCCCATCGACCCGCTGGCCCTGGCCAGCCCGGAATACGACCGCCCCTGGGTAGTGCCGGCCAAGCGTCCCTTCGTGGATGCCAAGGACGTCGAGCACCACGAGCCCATCGAGGCGCTGAAGACCCTGATCGCCTGCCCGGACCTTGCCTCCAAGCGCTGGATCTACGAGCAGTACGACCACATGGTGATGGGCGACACCGTGCAGCGCCCCGGCGGCGATGCGGCGGTGGTGCGCATCCACGGCACCGTCAAGGCGGTGGCCATCACCACCGACGTGACGCCACGCTATTGCCTCGCCGATCCCTACGAGGGCGGCCGGCAGGCGGTGGCCGAGGCCTATCGCAATCTGTCGGCGGTGGGGGCACGGCCCCTGGCCGTCACCGACAACCTCAACTTCGGTAACCCCGAGAAGCCCGAGATCATGGGCCAGATCGTCGAGGCCATCCGCGGCATGGGCCAGGCCTGCCGCGAACTGGACTTCCCCGTCGTCTCCGGCAACGTTTCGCTCTACAACGAGACCGCCGGCACCGCCATCCTGCCCACCCCGGCCATCGGCGGCGTCGGGCTGCTGGACGACGTCACCAAGCACATGACGGTGGCCTTCAAGGGTACCGACAACGCCATCGTGCTGCTGGGCGAGACCAAGGGCTGGCTCGGCGCCTCGCTCTACCTGCGCGAGGTCTGCGGCCGTGAAGACGGCGCGCCGCCGCCGGTGGCGCTGCATCGCGAGCGGCGCAAGGGCGAGTTGGTGCGCCAGCTCATCGACGGCCGCCTGATCGAGGCCTGCCACGATATTTCCGACGGCGGCCTGCTGGTGGCGGTGGCCGAGATGGCCATGGCCTCCAAGGACCACATCGGTGCCCAGCTTGATGCCCCCTCCACCCTGCCGTTGGCGGCATGGTGCTTTGGCGAGGACCAGGGCCGCTATCTGCTGGAGGTCCGCGAGGCCGAGCTGGCGGCGGTGCTGGAAGCGGCGCTGGAGCGCGACGTGGGCGCCCGCGTCATCGGCAGGACCGGCGGCCACGTCATCAGCGTCGGTGGTCGCGGTATCCGCGTCGACGAACTGAGCGCCCTCAATGAAAGTTGGCTGCCCGGCTACATGGGCGAGGAAATGTCGGGGCACTGATCTGCTTGGAGTGCGGGCGGAACGCCCGCACTCCAATTCGCGTCGGTTCGTCATCCTTTTGCCATTGTTTGAGTCGTCAATTCTACCGTTCGGCAATATGATGGTGCCGAACGGAGGAGGGGCGATGAAGCGTCTGGCCGTGCTGTCCGCCTTGGTGCCGATGCTGTCCGGCTGCGGTACCGGTCTTCAATACCCGGCCGGGCCGGCGACCACGCTGGAGGGCGGGCTCGCCCAGTATCTCCAGGTTTTCGCCAATGGCGACTGGCGCGATACCGGCGTCCAGGTCAAGCGCGGCGAGACCTACCGCGTCACCGCCGAGGGTCGCTGGAGCAGCGGTGTCTTCTGTGGCTATACCGACGCCTCGGGGTCGGGGGTAAACCCGCTGTGCGGCGGCGATCCTTGGAATTTGGGAGTTGGCGGCTCCAGCATGATCGGGCGCATCGGCAACGGGCCGCCCTTTCCGGTCGGCAGCGCGCTGACCTTCATTGCCCGCGACGAGGGCCACCTCCACCTGCGCGACTACGACCTGATGGAATTCGACAATAGCGGCACCATGAATGTGATGGTGACCCGTGCCGCCCCGGCCGCCCATCATGCCGCGCCCCCGCCCCCGCCCCCGCCCCCGCCCCAGGCGTCGACGCCGCCCGCTCCGGTCGCCTCGCGCTTCCCCGAGCAGCCGCTGACGCTGCGCTTTCCCAAGGGGGCGGAGCGGCCCGACGACGTGGCGGTGATCATCGGCAATGCCGATTACACCCGCCAGGGCCGCGACATCCCCGATGCCCGGCCGGCCCATGCCGACGCCGCCGGGGTCCGGCGCTATGCCATCGAGGCGCTGGGGGTGAAAGAGGGCAACGTCATCTTTATGAAGGACGCCACCGGCTCGCAGATGACCAGCGTCTTCGGCTCGCGCGACGATCACCGGGGGCAGCTGTTCGACTGGGTCAAGCCGGGCAAGAGCCGGGTGTTCGTCTACTACTCGGGCCACGGCGCTCCGGGGGTGCAGGGCGGCAGCCCCTATCTGGTGCCGGCCGACTCCGATGCCGCCCGCATCGAGCTCAACGGCTATCCCCTGAAGCAGCTCTACGACAACCTGGGCAAGCTGCCGGCCGACAGCGTCACCGTGGTGCTGGAGGCCTGCTTCTCCGGCGTTTCACCGGCCGGCTCGGTGCTGGGCAAGGCCTCGCCGGTGTTCCTGGAGGCCAAGGCGCCGGTGGTTCCCGACAACGTCACCCTGATCGCGGCGGGGAACGCCAACCAGATGGCCTCGTGGGAACCGGACGACAGCCACGGCATGTTCACCCGGAATTTCCTCGAAGGCATGGCCGGCAAGGCCGATGCCGACCGCAACGGCAAGGTCTCGCTCGACGAGCTTGAGCGCCATCTCAACGAGACGCTGACCTATGCCGCCCGGCGCAACTACGGCCGCGACCAGAACGCCCAGATCGTCAGGGGGAAATGAGCCTCCCTCATACGGCTTCGCCAGGGGAGGGCTTAAGAGGTCTGCCGTCATCCCTCAGCCAGATGTAGAGCGCCGGGATTACCAGCAGGGTCAGCGCGGTGGACGAGGCCAGCCCGAACACCAGGCTGATGGCGAGGCCCTGGAAGATGGGGTCGGCCAGGATGAAGGCGGCGCCGATCATCGCCGCCGCCGCCGTCAGGGCAATGGGCTTGACGCGGGTGGCGCCGGCCTCCAGCAAGGATCTGCGCAGCGGCTCGCCCAGGGCCTGACGGTGGCGGATGAAGTCCACCAGCAGGATGGAGTTGCGCACGATGATGCCGGCCAGGGCGATGAAGCCGATCATCGAGGTGGCGGTGAAGGGGGCGCCGAACAGCAGGTGGCCGAACACGATGCCGATCAGGGTCAAGGGCACCGGCACCAGGATCACCAAGGGCAACAGGAACGAGCCGAACTGCGCCACCACCAGCAAATAGATGCCGAGGATGGCCACCGCGAAGGCGGCGCCCATGTCGCGGAAGGTGACATAGGTGATTTCCCACTCGCCGTCCCACAGCAGCACCGGCTTGGAATCGTCGCGCGGCTGGCCGTGATAGGCGACGGTCAGCGGAATTTTGGCGTCCTTCAGCTTGTCCTCGACCGCGAACATGCCGTAGATGGGCGCCTCGAAGCGTCCCGCCAACTCGGCGGTGACCATCTCGGCATAATGGCCGTCGCGGCGGAAGATGGGCGGTGAGGCCGGCTCCATGCTGACCCGCACCACGTCGCCCAGCTCCACCGTGCCGCGCCGTGACGGCACCGGCGTGTTGGCCAGCAGTTCGCCGGGATGCATGGCCGCCTTGGGCAGGCGGATGACGATGGGGGTGGGGGCGGCGCCCTCGCCGCGATGGGAATAGCCGACGCGTATGCCACCCATCAGGGCCGCGATGGTGTCGTAAACGTCACCCTGCTCGACGCCGTGGAACTCCAGCCGGTCCTGATCCAGGGAGACCCGCAACCGCTGCCAGGGCGAGGCCAGCGAATCGTCGACGTCGACCACGAAATCCACCGCCTCGAAGGCGCGGCGGACATCGGCGGCGGTCTGGCGGCGGGTGGCGGCGTCGGGGCCGTAGACTTCGGCCAGCAGGGTGGCCAGCACCGGCGGCCCCGGCGGCACCTCGGCCACTTTCAGCACGCCGCCCTCGGGCATGGGCAGGCCCTTGAGGCGGTTGCGTACGTCGAGGGCGATGGCGTGGCTGGAGCGGCTGCGGTCGTGGCGCGGCTTGAGGTTGACCTGGAGGTCGCCCAGCTCCTGCGATTGGCGCATGTAGTAGTGCCGCACCAGACCGTTGAAGTTGTAGGGCGCATTGGTGCCGGCATAGGCCTGCAGCGAGGTCAGCTCGGGCAGATCGCGGAGGCGCTCGGCCGCCGCCGCCAGCACGCGGTCGGTGTCCTCAAGGGTGGAGCCCTCGGGCAGGTCGAGCACCACCTGCAACTCGGACTTGTTGTCGAACGGCAGCAGCTTGACCGCCACCAGCTTGAGCGGGAAGAACGCCATGGCCGCCAGGGTGGCCAGCGTCACCCACAGCAGCAGCCGCTTGGCCGGGCGGCGGCCTTCGAGCAACGGCATGGCGATGCGGCGATAGAGCTCGCCCAGGCGGTCGCGGTGGTCGTGGGTGCTGGCGGCGGCATGGCGCCCCGCCACCTTCAGCAGCAGCCAGGGCGCGATGGTCACCGCCACGAAGAACGAGAACACCATGGCCGAGGAGGCATTGGCCGGGATCGGGCTCATATAGGGCCCCATCAGCCCCGAGACGAACATCATCGGCAGCAGGGCGACGATGATGGTCAGGGTGGCGACGATGGTGGGATTGCCCACCTCGGCCACCGCCGTTACCGCCGTTTCGGCCGGGTCGGCGCCCTTGGTCATGCGCCAGTGGCGGACGATGTTCTCGACCATCACGATGGCGTCGTCCACCAGGATGCCGATGGAGAAGATCAGGGCGAACAGGCTGACCCGGTTGATGGTGTAGCCCATCAGCCACGAGGCGAACAGGGTCAGCAGGATGGTGGACGGCACCACGATGGCCACCACCAGCCCCTCGCGCCGGCCCAGCGCCCACACCACCAGCCCGACGATGGACAGGGTGGCGAGGCCGAGATGGAACAATAGCTCGTCGGCCTTGTCGGAGGCGGTCTCGCCGTAATTGCGGGTGACCGAGACCTCGACATCGGCGGGGACCAGGCGGCCCTTGACGGCCTCCAGCCGGGCCAGCACGTCACGCGCCACCACCACCGCGTTGGCGCCGCCGCGCTTGGAAATGGCGAGGCTCACCGCCGGGACCCGGATCAGGCCGCCGTCGGCGGCGCGGGTGATCTGCCAGGCGCGATGTTCGGCCGGCTCGGCATCGGCGACGATGCGGGCGACGTCGTTGACATAGACCGGGCGGCCGCCGGCCGAGGCCAGCAGCAGGTTGCCGATGTCCGGCACGCCGGCCAGTGTCTGGCCACCCACCACCGGCAGGGTGCGGCCGGCCTCGCGCACCGAGCCCACCATGAACGAGCGGTTGGCATTGCGCACCTTGTCCACCAGCCGGTTGAGCGGCACGCCGTAGAGCGCCAGCTTCTCGGCGTCCGGTTCGACCCTGATCTGCTCGCGCCGGCCGCCTGCGACATAGGTCAGGCCGACATCGTCCACCTTGACCAGTTCGTGACGCAGTTGTTCGGCGAGGCGGAACAGGGCGTGGTCGGTCCAGCGGTCGGCCCGTTCGGGCTTGGGGGCCAGGGTGAGGACCACGATGGCGACGTCGTCGATGCCGCGCCCGACGATCAGCGGCTCGGGAATGCCGACGGGAATTTCAGTGATATGGGCGCGGACCTGTTCGTGCACCCGCAGGATGGCGGCGTCCTTGTCGGTGCCGACTTTGAAGCGGGCGGTCAGCGCCACCCGGTCGTCGCTGGTCTGGGAATAGACATGCTCGACGGCGGCAATGCCCTTGACGATGTCCTCCAGTGGCTTGGTCACCAGCTCGGCGGCGTCGGCGGCCTTGAGGCCGTTGGCCTCCACCATGATGTCGACCATGGGCACGCTGATCTGCGGCTCCTCCTCGCGCGGCAGGGCGGCGAGGGCGATCAGCCCCAGGGCCAGCGACGCCAGCAGCAGCAAGGGGGTCAGCGGGCTGCGGATGAAGGCGCGACTGATGAAGCCGGAGAGTCCGAGCGGATTCACCACACCACCGCGTCGCTGTCGCGCAGGCCGGAGAGGATCTCGATGCCGTCCGGCATGGCCTGGCCCAGTTGCACCACCACCTCGCCACCGTCCTTCAGCCGCAGGTAATCGAGGCCGAAGCGGCGGAACACCGCCTCGCGCGGCACCACGAAGGCCTCGCGGCTGCCGGTGGCCACATGCACCGGCACCCGCTCACCGACGAAGAAGTCGCCCAGTCCCTCAACCGTCACATCGGCCAGTACGCGGCCGTCCTCGACGCGGGGGTAGACCTTGCGCACCGTGCCGGGGCGGGTGGCGCCGTCTTCCCGCGACAGCGCACGGGCGCCCACCTGTACCGTGTCGCCTACCTTGAGGAAGCGGGCGTGCCGCTCGGGCAGGGCGAGGCGCAGGATGTAGTCCTCGACGGCGATGGTGGCCAGGGGCTCGCCCGGCATGACGACGCTGCCCTGGGTGACGTGCACCTTGAGGACGCGGCCGTTGGTGGGGGCGAGCACGGCGCCCTCGCTGCCGCGCTCGGCCACCACGTTGCGCTCGGAGCGGGTGGCGAGAATGGCGCGGTCGGCCACTTCCAGCTTGGTGCGGGTGTCGTCGACCCGCGCCTTGGTGGCGGCGCCCTTGGCGAACAGGTCGGCGGCGCGGTCGGCCTCGGACTTGGCGAGGGCGCGCTCGGCCTCCTGGGCACGGATGCGGGCGTCGATGCCGGCCATCTGGAGCGCCAGTTTGCTGTCGCTCACCGTGGCGAGCCGCTGGCCGGCCTCCACCCCCTGGCCCTCATCCACCATCAGCGCCGCCACGGTGCCGCCGAGGCGGGCGCGGGCCTGGGTCTCGTGGACGCTTTCCACCGTGGCAAACACCGCCTTGAGGTCGTCGATGCGGCGCGGATGCACGGTCAATTCCCCGGCCCGGCCGGGCAGGGCCGTCAGGAGAAGGGTGATGGCCGCGATGGCCGGATGGATACGCATGAAACCCTCCGCAACGATATCCTTGACATATATATTAGTTAAGTCTAATTAACAAGCGACACGACAAGGAGAATCCACCATGACCATCGACCGCGTCATCATGGCGTTTGCCGGCATCATGATACTGTCCAGCCTGGCACTGGCCCAGCTCCATTCGCCCTATTGGTTGTGGCTGTCGGTTTTCGTCGGCGCCAACATGTTGCAGGCCTCGTTCACCGGCTTCTGCCCGCTGGCGATTTTCCTGAAGCGGGTGGGCGTCAAGCCGGGCTGCGCCTTCGACTGATTGCGCCTGGGTTGAATTCGCCGACGTTATGAAATAACGGCGGGCATTTGTATGATCTGCCTTTGGTATTACCATCGCGAGAGCTCTTGATTTTGGTCAAGATCTTTCGCGACTGCAATATCGACTATTTTGCATGTAAACGCGCCAATTGCGGCATTGGTTGACTTTACATTGTCATTGTCTTTCACTTATGGAACGTGATAGCCGCCAAGACGTTCCGTGGGTGACGCATGAAATATCACCTTGCCGCATGGAAGGCCGAAACAGGTTGGGTGCGGCGTGGCGGGGCCGTGGATTTGGCGTGTGCCGATCTGGTGCTTTATTTCGGCAATCGCCACCTGTTGGGGAATGGCGAAATCTACCACAGCCTGCGCGCCATGCACCCCGAGAGCTGCCTATTGGGGTGTTCCACCGGCGGCGAGATTCTCGGCACCGAGATCAATGACGAGACGGTGGTTGCCGCTGCCATTGCCTTCGAGGGTACCCGGCTGCGCGCCAAGACCATCGTCGGTGTCGATCACCCCGACCGTTCCTACGATTGCGGCCGCACGCTGGCCGAGGGCCTTGCCGGCGCCGGCCTTCGCCACGTCTTCATTCTCTCCGACGGCATCCACATCAATGGCACCGCCCTGTTGCGCGGGTTGAGCGAGGTCCTGGGTGACGAGGTGGTGGTCACCGGCGGCCTGGCCGGCGATGGCGATCGCTTCCAAACCACGCTGGTGGGTTGCGATGCGCCGCCGGCCGAGGGCGTCGTGGCGGCGGTGGGCTTCTACGGCGACCGGCTGGTGGTGCGGCACGGCTGCCGCGGTGGCTGGGACCGCTTCGGTCCGGAACGCCGGATCACCCGCGCCGAGGGTAACGTCCTCTACGAACTGGACGGCCAGCCGGCCTTGGCGCTCTACAAAAGGTACCTCGGGGAGGAGGCCAGGGATCTTCCCGGCAGCGCCCTGCTTTTCCCCCTTGCGGTCCGCTGGCCCGGGGGAGGCGGCGAGGTGGTGCGCACCATCGTCGGCATCGACGAGGAGCGTCAGGGCATGATCTTCGCCGGCGAGATCGGCACCGGCCAGGTGGCCCACCTGATGAAGGGCAATTTCGACCGTCTGGTGGAGGGGGCGGAAGAGGCGGCGCGGCTTGCCATCGGTGATGGGCTGTCCGGCCCGGCACTGGCCGTGCTGATTTCCTGTATCGGTCGCAAGCTGCTGTTGGGACAGCGAACCTGCGACGAGGTTGAAGCGACGAAGGCCTTCCTGGGGGAGGGGGTGGGCCAGATCGGTTTCTATTCTTACGGCGAGATATCGCCACAGGTGGAGAATGCAACGTGCGAGCTTCACAACCAAACCATGACCATCACGGTGCTGACGGAACTTTGAGGCGCCATCCTCTCCTGGTGCGTCAGATGTCGCGGGCCGGTGTGCCGGAGCCATTGCCGGCCGCCCTGGTCGATCTGCTGGCGCGGGTCAGTGCGGCTTATGACGAGATGGACCGGGAACGCCGCCGCAACGACCGGGCCACCACCCTGATGTCGGACGAGCTGACCGACCTCAACTCCGCATTGCAGCATCAGGTCGGCCGCGATTCACTGACCGGCCTGCCCAACCGCTCGCTGTTCATGGAATGGCTGAGGAACGGCCTGTCGGTGGCCGAGCGGACCGGTCAGGCGGTGATGCTGCTGTTCGTCGATCTCAACGATTTCAAGCAGGTCAACGATACCCTCGGGCATCACTTCGGTGACCTGCTGCTGAAGGAGGTCGCCACCCGCCTCGAAGCCTGTATCCGCACCGGCGACACGGTGGCTCGCTTCGGTGGCGACGAATTCACCATCATGATGCCGGCCATCGGCGACCTGCAGCAGGCCGCCGGGGTGGCGGAGCGCATCATCGCCGCCTTCAGCCATCGCTTCATGCTGGAGAACAACGAGGTGGCGGTCTCGCCGGCCATCGGTATCGCCAGCTATCCCTCCGATGCGACGACCTGCGACGCCCTGCTGGTGGCAGCGGATGCCGCCATGTATCGCGCCAAGGACAGCGGCGGCGGTGCCTACCATTTCTATACCGCAAGCATGGATGCCGAGGCCCATGAGCGGACCGTCCTCAAGCACCGCCTCGCCAAGGCCTGGACCAAGGGGGAATTCTTCCTGGTCTATCAGCCCAAGGTTCTATTGAACTGCGGCAGTATTTCCGGCGTCGAGGCTTTGCTGCGCTGGAACAGTCCCGAGCTGGGGGCGGTGCCGCCATCGCGCTTCATCCCCATGATGGAGGAGAGCGGCCTGATCGTCGAGGTGGGCGAGTGGGTGCTGGACGAATCCTGCCGCCAGAGCCGCGCCTGGAGCGAGGCCGGGGCGCCGCCACTCCGAATCGCCGTCAACCTGTCGGCCCGTCAGCTGCGGCAGCCCGGGCTGCCCGGGACGGTTTGCGATATCCTCGCCCGCCACGGCGTCGCACCGGACGCGGTCGAGCTGGAAATCACCGAAAGCATGATTATCCGCGACCCGGAATATGCCATCTCGGTGCTCAACGAACTGCGCGACATGGGCATCCGCATCGCCATGGACGACTTCGGCACCGGCTACTCATCGCTGAGTTATCTCAGCCGCTTTCCCTTCGACAGCATCAAGATCGACCAGTCCTTCATCCATGCCATGACGGGCAACGACGACGTGACCGCCATCGTCAACGCCATCATCGGCATGGGCCACGCCCTGAAGCGCCGCGTCGTGGCCGAGGGCGTGGAAACCGAGGCGCAGCGTACCATGCTCGGGGAGCTGAAGGCGGATGAGGTCCAGGGCTTCGCCATCGGCCGCCCGATGTCGCCCGACTGCCTTGCCTTCCTTCTCATGGGGCCAGCCGCCGTTCCGCTGATTGCGGAGACGGATTGCCCCTGAGGCGAGCCGGCCAGCTCTGGCCGACGTCGAACTATTCACCGAAATACAGGTCTCGCTTCGCCGGCGTGACCTCGGTGGCGGACACCTTGCTGAGGGCCTTCATCAGGTCGATGGTGGCAAATGGCACCGTCACCATTTGCTCGACGCCGATTGCGCGCGAACGCGACCCGGCCTCGGTGTCGCCCCTGTGTATCAGCATGACCACCGGGGCGGTAATCTTCATTTCCTTCCGGATGAAGCCAACGAAGACGGCGCCGGTGACGACCTCCATGGCGTATTCGCAGATAATGATGTCGGGTTTGAAGTCCTTGAGGCGGACCATCATTTGCGACGGCGCGCCACTGATGGTGGGGCCGGCGCCGCACTGCTTCAGTACCGAGAAGACAAGGTCGCTGGTGAGCTTGCGCTCATAGGCCAGCAGGATATTCTTGCCTTCAAGGAAACGCCCTTGCGGAGATGCCATCCCAGCCCCCTTTCAAAGCCGTGGTGGAAAGACGTTGGCCACAGCCTTATGCAGTCCTTCAGCCGCCAACCGATGACTTGATCCTGGCAACGGCATCGCGGGAGTAGAAGCTGCACACGCCTCGCTTGGCCGCCGGCTCCAGGCCCAACTCCTTGATCGCCTTCTTCACCTTGCCATCGGACACGCCGAGCTCCTTGGCAATGTTGCCGGGGCTGATGAGGTCTGCAGTCGCGTCGGCCAAGGTCAAGTCCCCCTGATGCTCATGATCATGATGCCCGATTGTAACGCGGACGGGACCCCTGCCGCTAGCAGGGTGCGGAAAAACTCTTCCCGCCGCCCTTCATCTCGTCACCCCCGCGAAGGCTAGGGGGTCAATGTTGGGGCAAGGACTGGCATTTGCCCCCATATGCTGTGCTGCCGGACGCATGGAGTCCCGCCTTCGCGGGAATGACGAAAGGAAAGTTGAGTTTTTCCGCACCCTAGTCCCAATAGGCCTCGATCTGCTGCTGGCTGGTCGACAGCTGGTTGATGTCCTCGGGATCGATGGTGGGGGCGTTGGTGACGCGGTCCTCGGGCACGTCGAGAACATAGAGGTTGCGATCGGCGGTGGCTTCCAGCTTGTGGAACGGGATCGCCACTACCTTCTCTCCCAGGCTGAGGAAGCCGCCGCGGCCCAGCAGGACATACGACACCGCCGCCTCGCGGGGATCGATGACCACGTCGGTCACTTCACCCAGCAGGACGTCGCGACGGTTGCGCACTTCGGCTCCGATCAGGCTCTGCGCCCGCACCAGTCCTTCCAGGCGTTGCATGGGCAGAGCCGCCGTCACCCCGGGATGGGTCGGCGCGGCTTGGCTGGAGCGGTTCCCGGCTGCCGGTGGCTGTCGCGACTCCTGGGACTGATTTTCGGTCGAGATGTCGCGCATGCGTGACACCAGGATGTGGCACCCTTCCTCGTCGCCGCGCGCGGCCAACACCCGCGCCGCCTGATACAGGGTGCGCAGGTCCTGGCGAATGGCGCCGCCGCCGGCCAACGAATCGACGGTCCCCTTGCCGGGAGCGCCCTCGGTGTGCCGCAACGCCTGCAGCTCCTTCAGGCAATTGGCCGTACCGGCGGCCTGGGCGGGAGCGGCCAGCGTCATGGCGAAAACCAGCAACAGGGCGGGGATCATGGCGGCTCCCATGCAACGACCACTCCCTATAACACGGGCGAGGGGGCTCGGTTCCCAGAGGGCCTGGGTATCCGTTTCGAGGGCTTGACGGATCATTCGCGCGCATTAAATCCATATTCGCCGGGAAGGCCCGTCGGGGCGCCCGGTCGCGTGCCGTGGAGAGCGGGCGCGGGTTGGTCGCGGCCCCATGTTGCTCGGAACGGGAATGTGGGAGGTGGCATCCAGGCCTTTGGCCCCCCTGGCGTTTCCCTCCGACCGGGTATCGGTCGCCCCCAACCCGTCCCTATCACGGCTTGCGCAGACGAAATGGACGCAAGGAGGAGAGCCATGAACGTTCGCGATCTGGTTCCTTGGGGCCGCGGTCGCCTCACCACCGGCGAGCCCTTCCATATGCTGCAGCGGGACATCAACCGGCTGTTCGACGACATGTGGGGTGGCTTTGATCTGCCCGCCTTGCTCGGGCGCAAGGGCTTCCCTGCCCTTGAAGTGCGTGACGAGGGCAAGGAGATCAAGGTCGTCGCCGAGCTGCCCGGCATGGGCGTGAAGGACGTCGAGCTGACCATCGACGCCGGCATTCTCACCCTGAAGGGCGAGCGCAAGTCCGAGACCACCGAGAAGACCGATGGCGGCCTGTTCTCGGAGCGCTGGTACGGGCGGTTTGAGCGCTCCGTCAATGTCGGCCAGGTGGAGGAGGACAAGGTGGTGGCCGACTTCAGCAACGGTGTGCTCACCGTCATCCTGCCCAAGGCGGCTGTGCCGGAGGAGATGGGGCGCAAGATCCCCATCGGCGGCACCAACTGAACGTGTGACGACGGGGCCGGCCCCTGTTGCCGGCCCCGTCTTGCGAGGATCGTCCTGCGAGGATCGCCATGCGCAGTCCATACGACAATCTCGGCGTCAAGCCGACCGCCAGCGCCGACGAAATCCGCAAGGCGTTCCGCAAGCTGGCCAAACAGTGGCACCCCGACATGAAGCCGGGCGACAAGCAGGCCGAGGCGCGCTTCCGGGAAATCAATGCCGCCTACGATCTGCTGTCCGATCCGGCCAAGCGGGCCCGCTTCGACCGGGGCGAGATCGATGCCGAGGGCCGGGAACACGCCTACAGTGGCGGTGGTCCATTCCGGGGTGGCGCCGGACAGCGGCCGGAAGCCGGCGGCTTCCATTTCGATTTCGGCAATGGCGGGGCGGGAGTCGAGGACATCTTCTCCGACCTGTTCGGCCACCACTTTGCCCATCGCGGGCCGGGCGCCTTCCACATGCGCGGCGAGGATCGCCGCCACAGCCTCACCGTCGAGTTTCTCGACGCGGCCAAGGGAGCCATCCGTCGGGTGGATCTGCCCGGCGGCCGCAGTCTCGACGTCACCATTCCGGCCGGACTCAAGGACGGACAGACGTTGCGGCTCAAGGGCCAGGGCGACTCCGGCCGCGGCGGTGCAGGGGCCGAGCCGGGTGATCTGCTGCTGGAGGTACGGGTGGCGCCGCATCGGTTGTTCCGGCGGGTGGGCGACGATATCCACCTCGACATCTCCGTCACCCTGGCCGAGGCGGTGGAGGGTGGCCGCATTACCGTGCCCACTGTAGCCGGCCAGGTCAGTCTCGCCGTGCCCAGGGGCTCCAATACCGGCACCGTGCTGCGGCTCAAGGGCCAGGGCATCAAGGGCGGCGACCAGTACGTGACGCTGAAGGTGACGCTGCCCGAGCGTGTCGACGACGAACTGGCCGGATTCATCCACGATTGGAGCGCCCGTCATCCCTACGATCCGCGCGCCGGGCGCTAGGTCATGCCGCCCCTCAGCCCCGCCGCCCTGGCTCGCCACCGTCGCCGCAACCGACGCGACTCGACGGTGATCCTGGCCGGAATCGGCGGCCTGATGGCGCTGGCCGGCTGGCTGGTGGCCGGCCCCGAGGGCATCCTGTGGTCGGTGCTGGCCACCAGCCTGGCCCTGCTGCTGCAGCCCGGTCGCTCGACGGCGCTGCTGCGCGCCCTGTGGGGGGCGGAGCGGCTGTCGCCGCTGCAGGCGCCCGGCCTTTACCGAATGCTGGCCGAACTGGCGGAGCGCGCCGGGCTGGAGCGGGTGCCGCCGCTCTACTACCTCCGCCGTCCCGAGGTGGTGGCACTGTCCACCGGCTGGGGCCGCGACGCCGCGGTGATGGTCTCGGACGGGTTGCTGCGGGTGATGCCGCCGCGCGAGTTGGCGGCGGTGCTGGCCCATGAGGTCAGCCATCTGCGCCACGGCGACCTCAAGATTCTGCGTTTGGCCGACGCCGCCGGGCAGTTGACCCGCCTGCTGTCGTTGTTCGGTCTGGTGCTGGTGGTGTTCTACCTGCCCTCTGCCGTGGCCATGGGCCTCGATCTGCCGCTGCTCGGCGTCCTGCTGCTGGTGGTGACGCCGGTGGCCAGCGACCTGATGACCCTCAAGCTGTCGCGCACCCGCGAATTCGCCGCCGATGCCGGCGCCGCCGAGCTGACCGGCGACCCGCACGCGCTGATGACGGCGCTCGACCGCCTGGGCGGCGGCTGGGAGCGGATGGGCTCGCCCAGGCGCTTCCTTTCGCTGATCCGTACCCACCCCACCACCGCCGAGCGCCTCGCCCGGCTGGCGGAGTTGGCACCGGCCCCCGAGCCGCGCCGGCTCATCCCGCCCGAGGTGCTGCTCGTTCGCGGCCTGCTGACCGGACGGCGATGGTGACTGGATTCCCTGGAGGTCTATCATGCGCTGCTTTCGTATCCTCGCCGTCTTCGTGCTGCTTGCCCTTCCCGCCGCCGCCGAGTTGCCTGCCGGCATGATCACTGTGGCGCCGTTGGTGCAGCAGGTGACGCCGGGGGTGGTCAACATCTCGACGCGGACCATGGGGGCCGAGCAGGACAATCCGTTGCTCAACGATCCGTTCTTCCGCCGTTTCTTCAACATCCCGCGCGAGCAGTTGCGGCCGCGCGAGACCCGCGCCGCCGGGTCGGGGGTCATCGTCGACGCCAGGCGCGGCTATGTGGTCACCAACTTCCACGTCATCGAGAACGCCGACCGGATCGAGGTCACCACCAAGGACAACCGCACCCTCAAGGCCAGGCTGGTCGGGGCCGATCCCGAGACCGACGTGGCGGTGCTCAAGGTCGAGGGCGACGGTCTGCAGGGGCTGCCCTGGGGCAACAGCGACGCCGTGCGGGTGGGCGACTTCGTACTGGCCATCGGCAACCCGTTCGGCCTGGGCCAGACGGTGACCTCGGGCATCGTCAGCGCCACCGGGCGCTCCGGCTTGGGCATCGAGGGCTATGAGGACTTCATCCAGACCGACGCCTCCATCAATCCCGGCAATTCCGGCGGCGCCCTGGTCAATTTCAAGGGCGAGCTGATCGGCATCAACACCGCCATCCTGGCGCCGGGCGGCGGCAATATCGGCATCGGCTTCGCGGTGCCCATCAACATGGTACGCTCGGTGATGGACCAGTTGGTCGCCCATGGTGAGATCAAACGCGGCCGGGTCGGCGTCGCCATCCAGGATCTCACCCCCGACATCGCCCAGGCGCTGAACCTCAAGGACACCCAGGGCGCGGTGGTGGTGGAGGTCGAGCCGGGCTCGCCCGCCGCACGCGCCGGCCTGAAGCGCGGCGACGTGGTGCTGTCGCTCAATGGCGAGCCGGTGCGCAGCGCCACCGAACTGAGGAACCGCATCGGGCTGACCGCCGTCGGCAGCAAGGTGGCCATGGCCGTCGACCGCTCGGGCAGCCGGGTCACCGTCGACGTCAAGGTCGAGCCGCAGCCGAAGCGACGGGTGCTCCGGGAGTAGGGGCAGGCAGCCATTCCGTAACAGCGCGCCCGATCCCCCCGTCCGCCGTGGTAGTATTGTTCCCTCGCATTCCCGAGGCAAGGTGGGAGGGTGACATGTTGAGCATGGTGGACTGTATTGCATTCAGCGGCCTCACCGGCGACCAGCTCGACGCCGTGGCCTGCTACAAGCGCCTGCCACCCATCGTGGCGGCGGAGTGGGCGGAAACGGTGCTGGAGAGCCCCGACGGATGCCGGCTGGTGGAGACCATGCTGATGGAGGAGGTCACCGTCGCCCAAAGCCATCACTGGCCGTGCGAGACGGCGTGGCGCGGCGCCCTGGACGAGTTCCGCCGGCAGATGCCGGGATAGGGGAGGGCGCTCGCGCCCGCCTCAGCCCCAAATCTGCCAGAACATTCTCGCCGAGGTCAGCACCAGGAATCCCGCGAACACCCGCCGCAGCGGCCGGGCGTCGAGGCGGTGGGCCAATCGCGCGCCATAGGGCGCACAGTACATGGAGGTGGGGGCGATCAGCGCCAGGCCCACCAGGCTGACATAGCCCAGGCTGAAGGGCGGCCGGCCTTCAGCTCCCAGGCCGGTGGCCATGAAGGCCAGGGTTCCCGGCACTCCGATGACGAAGCCCATGGCTGCGGCGGTGCCGACGGCGCGGTGAACCGGGGTACCGAACAGCGTCATCACTGGCACGGTCAGGGTGCCGCCGCCGATGCCCATCATGGCCGACAGGGCGCCGATGATACCGCCCAAGGCCATGCGCGCCGCGCCCTTGGGTAACTCGTCGCCCAGGCGCCATTCCGGACGGGCGAAGGCGATCTGTGCCGCCACCATCAGGGCGACGGTGGCGAATACCCCGGTCAGCAGCGGCCCGCGGGTCAGCGAGGCGAGCAGCGAACCCGCCACCACCCCGACCAGCACCATGGGACCCCAGGCCTTGAGAAAGCTCCGGTCCACCGTGCCGCGCTTCCAGTGGGCGCCGGCCGAAGACCAGGCGGTGACCACGATGGTGGCCAGCGAGGTGCCCACCGCCAGCTTCATGCGCACCGCCTCGTCGATGCCCAACTGGGTGAACAGGTGAAACAACACCGGCACCACCACGATGCCGCCGCCGACCCCGAGCAGCCCGGCGATGACTCCGGCCCCGGCGCCGGTGAGCAGCAGCAGCAGGGCGAACAGGACGAGTTGGGCGGGGTCGAAGGTCATGGTGGCGACGATTACA
This sequence comes from uncultured Rhodospirillaceae bacterium, assembly GCA_903941105.1. GTDB lineage: Bacteria > Pseudomonadota > Alphaproteobacteria > Rhodospirillales > Magnetospirillaceae > CAJANL01. The sequence goes on along the minus strand of CAJANL010000059.1, from coordinate 21,250 downwards.
CCTTTGCCGCCGGGGATGCTAGACTGCGCCGCTTCGCAACCGAGGGAGAGGGACGGCATGTCGGCCAAGGGTCCGTCGCCGGAGCAGCAGGCCGATTATCTGGTGCGCAAGATGGAGCAGACCATCCGCGACAACCGCACCGTCAAGGGCATGTCGTTTCGCACCTGGCAGAACAGCGCCCGCGAGGAAATCGCCAACGCCATCCGGTCGTCCGAGCGGCGCTATGTGGTGCACGACCGCACCGTCGGCCGCATCATCCTGGTGGCGGCCTCGTCTTTGGTCACCATCGGCTTCTGGGGCGCCATGGTGGCGGTCAACCGGGCCTATGGGGCCGTCGCCGCCATCATCGCTCTGGTGGCCGGAGCCACGCTGTTCTTCGTCGCCGCCGAATGGGGGGTGAAGCGTGCCGTCGGTAACTGGAGTGTCCGCAAACGCGTCGAACGCCTCGCCAACATCGAGGACCTCGACCGCCGCATCAAGCGCATGGAGCAGGAGATGCAGAAGAAGCACGACGCGTTGAAGAAGAAGATGGAGGATATGGAGGCGTGAGGCGCCGCCTCGCCCTCGCCGCGTCCCTCATCCTCCTCGCCGTCCTCGCCAGCTGCGCCCGGCGGCCCATGGAGGCGGTGCTGCTGCTGTCCGACATCGCCGCCGGGGCCGGCGACAGCCTGCTGAAGCGGGTCACGGAAACCCCCCAACGCAGCCATGCCGGTAGTGGTGATCTCTATCGGCCGGCGGATGGCGTGCGGGCGGCCATGGTGCTGCTGCCGGGAGCGGCGCGCACCGGCAAGGACGATCCCCGTCTGGTGGCGCTGGCCAATTCGCTGGCCCGCAGCGGCTGGCTGGTGCTGGTACCCGAGATTCCAGGGCTGCGCTCGCTGCAGGTGTCGGCCGCCGACGCCGCTCTGGTGGCCGAGGCGGTGCGCAGTCTGGAGCGGCCGCGGGTGGCGGTGGCGGCGATCTCGTTCGCCGCCGGGCCGGCGGTGCTGGCGGCGCTGGAGCCCGACATCGCCTCTCGGGTGGGGTTGGTGGTGGCGGTGGGGCCGCCCTTCGACCTGACGGCGGTGACCACATTCTTCACCACTGGAGCCTACCGCGAGGCGCCCGGTGCGCCGTGGCGGCACCTGGAGCCTAACGCCTACGGCAAGTGGGTCTTCGTCAAATCCAACGCCGCCCGCCTTGATGACGCCGCCGACCGCACCCTGCTGGCCGCCATCGCCGAGCGCCGCATGGCCGACGAACGGGCGCCGCTGGACGACCTGCGGCGCGGCCTTACGCCCCAGGGACGGGCTGTGATGGCATTGATGGACAATAGCGACCCCGAGCGGGTGCCGGACCTCATCGCCGCCTTGCCACGGGCCATCCGTGAGGAGATGGAGCGCCTCGACCTGTCCCGCCGCGACCTGTCGCGGCTGCGGGCCAGGCTGCTGGTGGTGTACGGCCGCGATGACCGCATCATCCCCTGGACCGAGGGGGCCGCCCTGGCGCGGGCGGTGCCGGTCGGCGACCTGATTCTGTTGGACGGCCTTGCCCATGCCGACCTGGGGGCGGGCAGCGGGCTTGGGCTGTGGCGGGTCGCGGAGCGGCTGTTGGCGTTTCGCGACGGCGTGACGTGATTTCGCGAGATAGGGCGGGCGCGGGCGGCCGTCAGGTTCCCGGCCAGATATCGTCGGCGTCGGCGGCTTCCAGTTTGGCGGTGGCCTTTTCCATGGCGGCGGCAATCTTGGCAATCTCGCCCGAGGTCGCTTCGGCAGGAGGCTCGACGGCGGCAACCGCGACCACGTCGTCGACCACTTCGGGCTCGACCACTTCGGGCTCGTCTGTGATTTCGTCGGGCAGTTCGTCGATGCCGTCCGCCATGTCCGCCACGACGCGGCGGCGCAGGTGGTAGACGGTCTGCTTGCCGAAGTCCTTGGCCAGCGACAGCACGCCGACATATTCGCAGGCGAATTTCTCGACGAATTCATCGCCGCGATTGACCGCCTCCGAACGCATGGCGCTCTGCTCGGCGGTGAGGACGGCGACGAATTGCTGGGTGGCGTAGACGTGGCCGATGACGGTGACCGGCTCCAGCCGGGCGGCGCGGTTGATGTGGCTGCCGTAGAAATTCTGGCGGCCGCAGATGGGGTCGGTGGCCTGGAACACCGGACCGGCGTGCAGGCTGATGCGCAGGTTCAGCGGATGCGGTAACTTATCCACCAGTTCATCATCGGCCTTGCGCACCATTTCCTGCAGCGTCACGGCGTATTCCGCCATGGGGGTGGCCTTGTCCATGACGGCAAAGATGGCATCGCCCCAGGTGTTGACGGACAGGGGTTCCAGCCCGGCGGCGTTCAGGCCTTCCTGCAGCTTGCCGAGGAATTCGAGGAACACCGGGGTGTGCTCCTCCTTCAGCTTGGAGTACCCGGCGATGTCGCAGAACATCATGCTGCGGATGACGCGGCCCTCGCCCTGCTCCTCGTCGCCGCTGAAATCGAGTTCGGGCAACGCCGGGCCGTCGGGGCCGATCAGTTCAGGGAATTGTTGCAGCAGGCCATCGAGGTCGATGATGCGCAGCCGCGAGATGTCCTCCCACTGGTCGATGAATTCGCCGGCACCGCCGACCAGCGAGCCGGGCATCATGTCCCACACCGCCAGCAGATAGGGCGTAGTGCGCAGAAAGCTCGCCCGCAGCGTCGACAGGCCATGCAGGCACTGGTTGGCGAAGCGGTACAGCATGTCGTGGCCGAGGAAGTGTTCCTCGGTGGCGTAGGTGACCGTGCTGGCCAGCTTCAGTGCGTTGCGGAAGCGCATCTCCCAGCGGGCGCCGGCATAGCGTACCGCCTCGGCGATGAAGTCCTCGATCTCGAAGGGCATCACCACGTTGACCTCGGCGCCGCGCTCCAACATGGCCTCGATGAACAGCAGGTCCGAGCCGCAGCCGGCGGTGCAATAGCCGACCTGGGCGTCGAGATCCTCCAGTGAGCGAACGATCTCGGCCCGCACGGCGGCTTCCAGGGCGGCGGGGAAGTGCGGTCCCTCGCCGGGCCGGTCGAGGGCGTGGCCGGTGAACACCACCACGGTGGGCGGCTTCACCAGTTCGGAAATGGCGTCAGGGACGGCGATGCCGCCATCCCGCAGCAGTTCGAGTTGCCGCAGCACCGGCACCACCGAGCTGTAGTGCACCCCTTCCAGGGTGCGGGCCCATTCGAAGCTGCCGATGGCCGCCTCGTCCTCGCCCAGCAGCAGTTGCGCCTGTCCCAGGGTGGCGAGTTGGCCATAGCGCTCCTCGACGGTGAGACTGTGGCCGGCTTCGGCGCCGACCACCCGGTCATGAACCTTGCCCGCCAGTTCGCGCGCCGTCTGATGGTCGCCCAGCAGCCACGACGTCACCGCCGCGTCGACGCCGTCGGCGAATTTTCCGCCGGAGTGGAAGGCGCGCAGGAACAGCTCGCGGCAGTGCTCCAGATCACTCCGCAGCCCCGAAAACATCCACGCCTCGCGGAACACTCCAGCCAACGCGGTATAGGTCTCGGCGTCCGCCGTCGCCACCAGCTTCTTGCCGCGGACCAGATCGATGGCCTCGGCGAGGTCGGCCATGTTGGCCAGGGTCTGCTTGCCGGGTTCCATCGACAGCGAGTCGATGGCGCGCTTCAGGCTGTCATGCAGGTTCTGAAACGGGCGCTCGTCGATCAGGATGACGTCGAGCACCGGCTGCAGCAGCCTGCGCGCCTCGTCGACCGCCCCGGTCTGCGACAGCGCCACGGCGCCGTAGATGGCCAGCTTGAAACTGCCGGGGTATGACTTCAGCCCGTCGCGGGCGACGTCATGGGCAAGGAAGTTCTGGCCTTCCTCCACCAGGGCACGGACGGAATATTCCCAGTCGGCCTGGCTGCGGTGGCTGACGGCGGCTGTCGTTTCGGCCACGGATGGCGCCCCTCTTCCCCAGTGTTTCCCCCTCTGTTTAGCACGACCGAAGCCGCCGCCGGAAGGCCTGCCCTCGACCATGCGGGGGGATGCCGCGCGCATGTGGCGGGATTGCTGCGGCGCGGCACCCCGGGAGATCAAAAACTCCAATGACGCCAATGAGTTGTTTCAATTGCGCCGGACCCTCATACATCGTTGACGTGCCTCGAACATGGTACTACGTTGGTGAACCTTCCTACCCCTCCAGCAGCCCGGAGGCCCCCATGAGTGCTATTTATCCGAGTGAGCTTTGTGTCGATGACACATTGCCTACCACCGACCGGTTCACCGTATGTTCTGTCAACGGCAAGGTCGGCATGGGGGTTCGTTCCAAACTCCGCTTCATCCGCGGAACGCTGGTGGCCAAGTTCACCGGCCACCTGTCGAACACGATCCTGCAACACACCCTGCAGGCGTCGCCGCACACCCATCTGCACGATCCGTATTTCGTCGGACTGCTGACCCATTCCTGCGCGCCCAACTGCGCCCTGGACATGCAGCGCCTGGAGATCCTGGCGCTCACCGACGTCGAGGCGGACCAGTTGCTGACCATCGACTACGCCGCCACCGAGGACGTGCTGCACCGTCAGTTCGCTTGCGGCTGCGGCTCGCCGGCCTGCCGCAAGTGGATCACCGGACGGCGCGAGCCGGTCAATGAGGCCGGCCATGCCTATCTGGCCGGACTGGCGAGCAAGAAGGTGCGCAGCCTGATTGGCCGAGTGCGGCGGAGCGCCCGGTGATCGGTCGTTTTTCGTCGGTTGCCGCATTCGTTGCCGAAGAAAGCCCCGAAGTCCCCGTCCACCTGCTGCGGCCGCACCGGCTGACGGCGGCGGCGCGGGACTTTGTGTCGGGTTTCCCCGGCGATACCCTCTACGCCGTCAAGTGCAATGCCCATCCGCTGGTGCTCGAAACGCTGCGCGCCGAGGGCATCCGTCATTTCGATGTCGCTTCGCCCATGGAAATCCGCCGGGTCAAGGAGACCGTGCCCGACGGGGTGATGTTCTACCACCACCCCGCCAAGACCCCGGGACAGATCCGGTTGGCCTGGGACCTGGGGGTGAAGTACTTCGCGGTGGACTGCATCGACGAACTGGAGAAGGTGGCGAAGCTGACCGGTTCCGGCATGGTGCCCATGGTCCGCCTGGCCATCCCCAAGGGCTCGGGCGCCGTCTACGACCTTTCCACCAAATTCGGCGCCCAGCCCGAGATCTTCATGGCCACGTTGCGGCGAGCCCGCGCCATGGGGCTGGAAACCGGTGTGACCTTCCACGTCGGCTCGCAGTGCCTCGATCCCGGCGCTTTCTCCCTGGGCATCCGGCTGGCCTGTGGCCTGATCGACGAGGCCGGCGCCACCGTCGGACTGATGGATATCGGCGGCGGCTTCCCCGCCTATTACCGCAGCACCGGCGCACCGCCGCTGGCCACCTTCTTCAGCCTGATCGACGAGGAACGTCGTAACTGGGCCGAGCCGCGCGGCATCCGCCTCGCCTGCGAGCCGGGCCGCGCCCTGGCTTCCGAGGGCGGCTCGCTGCTGGCCCGCGTCAACCTGATGAAGCCCGAGGCGATCTACCTCAACGACGGTATTTTCGGCGGCCTGACCGAGGTCTATTGGGGCAAGGGCGACCTCTCGCTGCCCTACCGCGCCATTTCGCCGGCCGGCGTGCTGCGCACCGGGGCACAGCGGAGCTTCACCGCCTATGGCCCCACCTGCGACGGCAACGACAAGCTGCCCTGGCCGTTGGAGCTGCCCGGCGACACCCGCGAGGGCGACTACATCGAGTTCAACCTGCTGGGCGCCTACGGCCGCGAGATGGCGGCCAGCTACAACGGCATGAAGTCCGATGCGGTGGCGGTGATCGACGCCGACTTCGCCGGGCATCACGGGGACGAGGCGGCCTGAACGGGGGAGTCCCCACCCTTCGGGGGAGAAACGCCCCCACCCGATGGACTTGATCTACCTCATTACGAAACTTTAATCCCGCCGAAATGCCGCGGTAACCTCCTCGATGCCAATCTCTTCATCACAAGGTCACGGAAGGCGAACGGCGGCTCAAGCGCTCCCCGCCAGGAACCAACCAGACCAGGCGGAGATTGAACTCCCCCGCCGACCGGAGCGTCTCTCGATCCCCCCCGAGGACGCACCACTGAACGCCGGACGGCCCCCCCGGCCCGGCGTTCCAGGATAAAAGGCCCCCGCACCGTCCCCCCGGCGCGGGGGCTTTTCCGTTCAGCATACAGCGGGTATGGTTTCACCCGCCGGAAAGGACCATTACCATATGCGCATCCTGATCATCGAGGACGACGCCGAAGCCGCCGCCTATATGGCCAAGGGCCTGCGCGAGGCCGGCCATGCCGTCGACCATGCGGCGTCCGGCCCCGACGGGCTGTTCCTCGCCACCTCCGAGCGTTATGACGTGATGATCGTCGACCGCATGCTGCCCGGCCTCGACGGGCTGGCGGTGATCCAGGCCATCCGCGCCGCCGGCAACGCCACCCCGGTGCTGATCCTCTCGGCCCTGGGCAAGGTGGACGATCGGGTGCGCGGCCTGAAGGCAGGCGGCGACGACTATCTGGTCAAACCCTACGCCTTCGCCGAACTGATGGCCCGCATCGAGGCGCTGTCGCGCCGCATCTCCACCGCCCAGCCCGACACGCGGCTCAAGGTGGAGGATCTGGAGATGGACCTGCTGGCCCGCACCGTCAGCCGCGGCACCAACGAGATCGATCTGCAGCCGCGCGAATTCCGCCTGCTGGAATACCTCATGCGCCACGCCGGCCAGGTGGTGACCCGCACCATGCTGTTGGAAAATGTCTGGGAATACCATTTCGACCCCCAGACCAACCTGATCGACGTGCATATCAGCCGGTTGCGCCAGAAGATCGACAAGGAATTCGAGGTGGCCCTGATCCATACCGTTCGCGGCGCCGGATACACGCTCCGTGCGGCCCGGTAGTCTCCTCCACACCACCACTTTCCGGCTGGCGCTGAGCTATCTCGGCATCTTCACCATTTCGGCCATGGCGCTGCTGCTGTTGGTGTCGTGGACCACCGCCATGTTCATCGAGTGGCAGGTGCAGGAAACCGTCGACGCCGAGGTCACCGGCCTGTCCGAGGTCTATCGCGACCGCGGCATGATCGGCCTGGCCGATGTGGTCAACGACCGTGCCCGCCAGGAGGTGGAGCGGCGCACCGTCTACCTGCTGATGGCCTCCGACGGACGGCGCATCGCCGGCAACCTGGCCACCTGGCCGCGCGAGGTCAGCGACATCCTGGGCTGGGTGCGCTTCCCCATCGACCTGCCCAGCGGTAACCGCCAGGCCACCGAGGTGCTGGGGCACGCCTACGATCTCGCCAACGGCTATCGCCTGCTGGTGGGCCGCAGCCTGTACGAGGCCAAGCGGGTCAAGTCGGCCATCAACCGCGCCCTGGGCTGGGGCCTGGCGCTGACCATCCTGCTGGGCGTGGTCGGCGGTTATTTCACCAGCCGGCACCTGCTGCAGCGGGTGGACTCCATGAATCGCACGGCGCGGCGCATCGTCGGCGGCGACATGGGCCAGCGCATGAACCTCACCGGCACCGAGGACGAATTCGATCAGCTGGCCGAGAGCTTCAACGAGATGATGGACGAGATCGAGCGGTTGCTGGAGGGCATCCGCACCGTCTCGGACAACATCGCCCACGACCTGCGCACCCCCCTGAACCGCCTGCGCAGCCGCATCGATCTGGTGCTGATGAGCGACGCCGATGCGGAAACCTATCGCCGCACCCTGGAAGAGACCTTGGCCGAGGCGGACAACCTGCTGGCCACCTTCAGCGCCCTGCTCACCATCTCGCACGCCGAATCGGCCGCCCGGCTGGAGCATTTCGAGGCGCTCGATCCCGCCCGCCTCGCTGCCGACGCCGTCGAGCTCTATGAGCCGCTGGCCGAGGAAAAAGGCATCCGTCTCGTCGGCCACGCCGACCCCGGCCTGTCGTTGCGCGGCGATCGCCACCTGCTGTTCCAGGCCCTGGCCAACATGGTGGACAACGCGGTCAAGTACACTCCCGAGGGCGGCAGCGTCGCCGTCACCGTGGCCGACACCGCCGACGGCATCGAACTGTCGGTGACGGATTCAGGCCCCGGCATTCCGCCCGAGGCGCGCGACAAGGTGCTGGACCGCTTCGTCCGCCTCGACGCCACCCGCTCGACGCCGGGCAACGGCCTTGGCCTGTCGCTGGTTCAGGCGGTCACCCGTCTGCACTCCGCCCGCCTGATGCTGGAAGACAACGCGCCGGGGTTGAAGGTGCGGCTGGTGTTCGGGCGGTAGCGTCCAAACTCACTCGATGCCCTTCTCCGCCCCGGTGCTGGCGATGGTCGCCTTGATCCAGTCGGCGTTGGCGGTCATCCAGGCGTCGAACTCGGCGATCACCGCCGGGTGCTTGACCGAGGACAGCCGGTAGGCGTCGCGCGAGTGCGGCAGTGTCGGGTCGAAGGCCAGCGCCCCCGGCAGCCCGAGCACACTGTCGAGACGATAGTGCGCCGCCGCCACCGACATGTAGGCGCCGTGAAGACGGTCCTTGGCCACCTGTTGCAGCAAGTCATCGGGATTGGCGGTCTCGCGCAACTGAACGCGGCCGTCCTTGATGCGATCCAGCCAGGCGAACGGCGTGAAGCCGGTGACGCTTCCCATCACCGTCACCTCGCCACCCAGCCGGGAAGGCAACACCATGAGGCCGTCCACATAGCGGATCACCGGCTGGCTGTAGCGGACCTCGACGGCCGTCTTGGCCGCCTGATTCCATTGCGGATGGTCGGGAAACTTAAGGTCGATGCCGCCGCCGGCCAATTCCGCGAACAACCGCTTGATGGGCAGCGGGCGATAGACCATCCGGTAGCCGCGGTCGGCGGCGAACCGGTCGAGGATCAGCCGTGCCGTGCCGCTATACTGCCCTCCCTCGGCGGAATAGGCGGGAAGATAGGCAATGTCCTCGACGCCCACCACGAGATCGCGGTCGGCGCTATAAGCCACACCGCCCAGGCACATCAATGTCAGAACGATTGCTGCGAGCCGCACAGGTCCCCCCACCCGGTGGATTGTCTAATATAGGCAGTATAGTAGGCATCGGCCCCCACGCAATTTCCTTTATGGCCCGCGCGCCGCCTGCGCCAGGGCACGCAGCACTTCGGCATTGGCGCGCGCCATCTCGGGGGGGAGATCGCGGCGCACCAGACGTTCGGCCTGATCGGTGTTGCCCCTGAGCGCCAGGACGAGGGCCAGGTTCTGGCGGATCTGAACCCCCGCCCGTGGATGGTCGGCGGCGCGGGTGAGGGTGGCCGCCGCCTCGTCGATGCGCCCCTGAAGCGCTTGGCTGAGGCCGAGATTGTTCAGCACTTGAGGGTTGCCCGGCGCCAGGGCGAGCGCCTTGGCATAGGCAGCTTCGGCCTCGGCCTTGCGGCCCTCGATGTCGTAGGCCACCCCCAGCGCCGAGTGCAGGTCCCAGCGGTCCGGCATCACCTCGGAGGCTCGCTCCAGCGTCCGGGCACCGAGCGCGGTGCGGTCGGCGGCGAGGTAGTCCTTGCCCAACTCGGCCAGCAGGTCGCCGTCGTCGGGACGTTTCGCCAGATGGCCCTGCATCAGGTCGGCGGCCAGTTGCGGCTGGCCGGCATATCGCATCATGCGCGCCAGCTGCACGGCGATGGCGCGGTCCCCGGGGCGGCGCTGGTAGAGTGTGCGCCAGTGCTGGGCGGCACCCTTGTAATCCTGGCTGGCCTCGGCATTGGCTGCGGCGGCGCGCAGGGACGGTTCCACCGCCTGGGCGACGGCATCGTCGTCATCGGCACTGATTTGGCCGCCGGCGCAAGCAGCCAGCGCCAACCCCAGACTCACCACGGCGACAACACCAAGTTTCATTGTGAACCCCGTCACAGATTTTCCCAGGATTTCCGATTATAGTTATTGTTGTCAGTGGACATTACTTCGTAATCAAAGGTCAAGACAATGACGAACCTCACACTCCCCATGGTCGCGCTGCTCGCCGTCGTCGCCTGCGGGGCGCAGGCCGCCGAGCCCATCGAGGTCGGCCATGGCCGGGCGGTGGTGGTCAATCTCGACCGTCCCGCCAAGACCGTTATCATCGGCGACCCGAGCGTGGCCGACGTCACCGTGCAGGGCCCGCGCCTGCTGTTCGTGTTCGGCAAGGGGCTGGGGGCCACCTCGCTCACCGCCACTGACGGCGCCGGGAACAGCGTGCTCGATGTGCCGGTGGTGGTGGCGCCGGGTGGCACCCAGGACAGCGTCACCGTTCACCATGGCAGCGGCAAGAACGTCGAGCCGGGCGGCCGCTCGGTGGTGTTCGCCTGCGCCAGGGGATGCGTTCGGGTGCCCGAGCGCAAGGAAGGCGCCGCGCCGCAGTCCGCCGCGGCGCCACGCTGAGGAGGATGCAATGCCCTTCGCCCGCACCAGGCTACTCCGCGATCACCGCGGCGTCGTCGCCGTCGAATTCGCCCTGGTGGCACTGCCAGCCTTCATGCTGGTGCTGGGGATCATCGAAACAGGCATCCTGATGCTGAAAGAATCGGTGATGGAGGGAGCCACCCAGTCGGCGGCCCGCCAGGTCCGCACCGGCGTGGTGCAAACCAGCGGCGACGCGGTCGGCCGCTTCACCACGGAATTCTGCAACAACCTCTATACCTTCACCTGCAGTGACTTCCATTTCGACATCAGGACCTTCGCGGATTTTCCGCAAATCGCCCTGCCGGACCTGACTTTCGACTCCGCCGGCAATCCCTCCAATACGGTGTTCCAACCGGGCGGCGCCGGCAAGGTGGTGACTGTGAGGGTGGTCACCCGGCACAACTTCATGACTCCCCTGATCGGCAGCCTGATGGGCGGCGACGGGTCCAGTATGGTGTTGACCTCGACCGCCGTGATGCGGACGGAGCCGTACGACAAATGACCGTCTTCAGCCTCCTCAACCACCTCCGTCACGACCGGCGTGGACTGGCCGCCACCGAATTCGCCCTGGTGGCGCCCATCTTGATCACCGCCTGGCTGGGCGCCATCGAGGCCTGCACCCTGGCACGCGCCTCCCTCAAGGCGCAGTCGACGGCCTATACGGTGGCCGACCTCACCGCGCAAGTCGGCGAACAGACCACCGCCAGCCTCAACGCCATCATCGCAGCCGCCCAGAATGTGCTGGCACCGCTGCCCAACGACCTGGGCAACCTGGCGGTGACCATCGCCAGCGTCGGCTTCAACGCCAGCACCGGTGCACCCGAAGTGATGTGGAAATACACCTCCGGCGGTGCCGCGCCGACGATTGATGTCTCGGTGGCCACTGGGCTGGGGGAGGCGGGCGAGAGCGTGGTGATTACCCGTGTCAGCTATGCCTACCAGTCCTTCGCCCATGCCGTGGCGGGGTCGGTAACCTTTTCCCATTCGGCGATCTCGCGGCCACGCACTGTCCGGCAGATCACCCTCAACGGCCAGGTAAAGACGCCATGACCCGCACCATGTTCCGCCTGCTCGGCTGCGACCGCGGCACTATCGCGGTGATTTTCGCCTTCGCCCTGTTGCCGCTGCTGTTGAGCGTCGGCGTTGCCACCGATGCGGCACGGGCCTACATGGTGAGGACCAAGCTGTCCTATGCCCTGGATGCGGCGGGGCTGGCGGTCGGTTCGTCATCCGGGTCGATTGCGCAACTCACAGCCATCGGCCAGAAGTTCTTCGACGCTAATTTTCCGCCCGGCGGAGTGGGCATCGCCACGGCATTCGGGGTAACGGTCGACGGCGACAAGATCACCGTCAGCGCCACCGCGCGCGTCGACACGGTGTTCATGCAGATTGCCGGCAAGGACCACATCGACGTCAGCACGTCGGCAGAGATCACCCGCTCGATTCGCGGATTGGAGCTGGCCATGGTGCTGGACAATACCGGCTCGATGACCTCCAACAACAACATCGGCGCTGCGCGTGATGCCGCCAACGAGATGGCCGACATCCTGTTTGGCAACTTTACTGTCCATCCCCATCTGCGCGTCGCCGTGGTGCCGTACTCGGCCTCGGTGAATGTGGGATCCGTGGCACCAACGCTGGTGGCGGCTGGGTCAGCCTACAACCCCGGCAGTGCCTCAGGCTGGAAGGGCTGTGTGGTGGAGCGCGCCGGCGCCGACGCCGTTGCCGATACCAACGGCGTGCTGTGGACCCGGTACATCTGGGCGACGGCCACCGACAACAGCTACACTCTGGCCGACCCCAGCACCATCAAGTCGTCGCCGTCCTATGGCAACGGCGGCACCGGTCCCAACCTCGGCTGCCCGACACCGATCACGCCGCTCACCGATACCAAGTCGACCGTGACAGCAGCCATCGACGCCATGGAGGCATGGAGTCGCGGCGGCACTTTCAGCGATATCGGCATGGCCTGGGGTCTGCGGGTGCTGTCACCCGCCCCTCCCTTCACCGAGGGACTGCCGTGGGGAACCAATGACTGGACCAAGGCGGTGATCCTGATGACCGATGGTGACAATCAGTTCTACAAGCTGACATCGACCACCGGCGCAAACCACGTCAACAGCGGTGTGATTTCCGATTACACCGGCTATGGCCGCCTCGACGACCTCGGCCGCATGGGCACCACCAACACCACCACGGCCAAGAGCGTCATCAATAGCCGCATGACCGCAGTATGCAATGCCATGAAGGCCAAACAGATCGTGATCTACACCGTCACCTTCACCTCGGGTATCAATGCGGCGACCAAGGAGCTTTACCGTACCTGTGCCAGCGACCCCTCGAAATACTTCGACTCCCCCAGCCAGAGCGACCTGAAGCAGGCGTTCCGCAAGATCGCCAATGAGCTCAGCAACCTCCGGGTCAGCAAATAGTCCGGCGCAGAGCTTGCGGACGCGGCCGTAGGGCCCCACGCTTTAGCGTTCTCGAACAGAAAAAAGGGCCAGCTCCCTTGTGGGGGCCGGCCCTTGGGTCGCGGCGGACCGAGAGGAGAACTCGGTGCTGTCTGTTAGGAGAAGGATAAGCTGGCAAGCCTATGGAGCATAACGTTTTTCTCGTTACATGCCGTCATCCCCGTCCAAGAGTTCACTATATGTCCCAAGCCGGAAAAGCACGAACTTGGCTGTTTGCTCAGTAATGTGTCGGAAAATTCGAACATTGACAGGTTATCTGTCGCATTTATGCAGCTTATGAGGCGCCAGAGCTACCAGCTCGGTTGACGCCGTTAAATGCAACGTTTACCTGCGCCACACTTGCCCTCGCAAGGCGAGAGAGGATCGTGTCCCGCCGAGTGGTGTAGGAGCGGTGGGTAACTGGCTCGCCGCAGCGACCGCCAAGAGTCAGGCGGCGGCGAGCCAGTTATCGACGGGGATGGCGCGGCGGTCGGCCTCGACCTCGGTTTGCCGTGCCCACGCCACGGCGTCGGCTTTCAGGAGGAATGAGCGGCTGATGGGCGGACACCCGTTGAGCCGCACCTGAACCTGCCACTTGTCGCCACGCTTGCGGAACGTCGCCATCGCTGCCCCACTGTGACCAGAGTGTGACAGCCTGAGGCGCGATGATGATGGTGATGGTTCCGGCCCATCTCTAACGCCTTGAAATTCAAGGGGAAAGAGATGGTGGGCGATGTAGGGATTGAACCTACGACCCCACCCGTGTGAAGGGTGTGCTCTCCCGCTGAGCTAATCGCCCATCTCTCGTCATATTCCGCGGGTCTTTGTGGACCCGACGGCTACGAAGGCCCGCTTTATATGGTGCGGTAGGAGCGGTGTCAAGGCTCACGCCGTGTCGCGGTCGATCACCTTTACCACTGACGGCGCCTGATAGGATTCCAGGCGGGCGAGCAGGGCGATGGGGTCACTTTCCACCGCCACCATGTCGCGGTGGCGGGCCTTGAGGAAGCCCTCGTCGACCATGTGGTCGAGGAAGCTGTGCAGATGACCGTAGAAGCCGCCGACGTCGAGCAGGCCCAGCGGCTTGGCGTGCAGGCCGAGCTGGCCCCAGGTCCAGGTCTCGAACATCTCCTCCATGGTGCCGATGCCGCCGGGCAGGGCGATGAAGGCGTCGGACAGCTGGGCCATCAGGCTCTTGCGCTCGTGCATGGAGCCGACCACGTGCAACGATACCCGGTCGATATGGCCGACGCCCTCGAAGCGCATCAGCGCCTCGGGAATGACGCCGGTGACCTCGCCACCGGCGGTGATGGCGGCGTCGGCCAGGACGCCCATCAGGCCGATATCGCCGCCGCCATAGACCAGCCCCATCCCCCGTTCGGCCAGCAGGCGGCCCAAGGTGGCGGCTGCCTCGGCGTAGATCGGGCGGTTGCCCAGGCTGGAGCCGCAGAAGACGCAGACGCTGCGCATCAGTTGCCCCCGAAGAGGCGGTCGAAAGCCTTCACCGCGGCGGCGGGGCCTTCGGGGTGGTTCCACACCCCGCCGGACACGGCGAGGAAGTCGGTGCCGGCCTCCACCAGGGGGCGGCAGTTGTCCACCGTGATGCCGCCGATGGCGACGCATTGCACGGTGAACAGCTCGCTCCACCAGCGCAGCAGCTCGGGGTCGGCGGTGGTGGTGGCGTCCTTGGTGGCGGTGGGGAAGAAAGCGCCGAAGGCGACGTAGTCGGCGCCCATGTCGCCGGCCTCCATGGCCAGATGGCGGGAATCGTGGCAGGTCACGCCGATGATGCCGTTGGGGCCGAGGGCCTTGCGCGCCTCGGCAAAGGGGGCGTCCTCCTGGCCGATATGGACGCCGTCGCAGCCAGTCTCGAAGGCCAGTTGCGGGTTGTCGTTGAGCAGCACCGCGACGCCGCGGCGCTGGGCCGGCGGCCGCAGGACATCGACGATGCGGGCCAGGGCGTCGTCGTCCAGCCCCTTGAGGCGGATCTGGGCGCAGGCGACATCACCGGCGTCCAGCGCCGCTTCCCAGGTCGAAACCCATTCGAAGGGCCGCTCGATCACCGGTGGGGTGATCAGGTAGAGGCGGCAGCGGTCGGTGGCGATGGTCAGTCCTTTCCCGCAAGAATATCCGTAATCCGGCCTGCGCCGTCGCCTGTGCGGACGACGGCGCGCCGACCGTTGAAGCACGACTGAACGACATGCGCAATACGTTTGGCGGCGGTGGCAGGCCCCGGCTCGGGGCTGCCAACCTCCGATTGCGGCGGAATGGTGGCCGGCGGATCGGCCTCCGGCGGTGAGGCGCCAAGGCTTCAGCCATTTCCATGGACGCATAGGGGGTGGCGCCTGCCCCAAAAGGAGCACAATCCCACCCAATTCTCGCCATGGCCGGGGGCGAGACTTCATGTCACCGGAGGATGAATGAGCCGCCGGGTACAAGATGAAAAGGATGCCTCAAGATGCGTATCGCCCGCTTCCTCGCCACCGCCCTGATCGCCGCCTCGTTCCTGCCGATGGCCGCGCTGGCGCAAACCGCGGCGCCGCCCGCCGCTGCCGCTCCGGTCCAGGCGGTCGGCCAGCCCGCCGCCCCCGACAAGGCGGTTCCCAAGGCCAAGGCGGCCAAGGTGGTCAAGGCCGAGAAGAAGACCCCCGTCAAGGTCGACACCAAGGCGGCACCGCCCGCCGCCCCCGTGGCCAAGCAGTAGGCCGCCCCCGAATGCCCGCCCTCCGGAAACGGAGGGCGGGGCAGGGGGGCGACAAGGACACGGAGAACACGGGACGCGGACCTTGATCCTCCCTCGCTCTCCGTGGGCGCTGATCCTAATAGGGCGCTCTCCGTGTCCCTGCCGCCACCCTGACGACCTCGGCGCCTGATTGGCGGGCGATGTCGGCGATCTTGTCCAGCAGCTCCGGCGGACCCTGCAAACGGACCGTCTGGACTCCTGCGGCGATGGCGGCCAGGGCATGGCCGGGGGCATCGCCGCAGTCCAATACCCCCCTGACCGCGCGGTTGGGGAACTCGGCGGCGATGGCGGTCAGCAGGTTCCGCCACCAGCCGATGCCCAGCGACGCCGACGCGGCCGGCGGGCTTTCCAGCGCCAATGGGGCGGTGGCGACGGCGACGGCGGCGCGGGCCTGATCGAGGGAATGGACGACGGTCATGGCGGAGAGATTACGCCGAAATCCTCACATCAGCAGCAGGCGATCCGCCTCGGCGAATTCGGGGGCGGGTTCATAGGCGACCAGCCAGTAGCCGCCGCTGTCGAGCCAGCGCACGGTCAGCAGAGTCTCCACCACCTCGCGATCGCCGCCGATATGGCTGGCGGCGATCTCCAGGGCCTCGTGCGCCGAGTCGGCGACCATGCCCAGCACTTCGGATATGCGGAAGGGCTTGCGATCCCGGCCGGGGATGTTGGTCTGGATCACGATGATGGGCATGGGGCGGGGCTCCGGGATTAAGTGTTGCGACCCGTAAGTCCTATGCCGTCCAGGTTGCCGAGCGGTTAAGGCTCAGCCCGGCCTCCCATCAGCGCGCGGCTGTGTCACGATCGGCCAATACACCACCACGAAGACCAGCCAGCCGGCGGTCCAGGCCAGGCCGCCGGCAATGGTCAGAGTCTCGGGGGCGAGGGGGGACAGCACGCGCATAAGGGTGCCCAGCGAAACCAGCACATAGGCCGTCACCATGGGGCGGGGAAGCTCAAGTGGCCGGCCGGAATGGCCCAGCGCGGCGCGGCTCATCACCGCCATGACCATGGTGCCGATGCAGCCGGCGGTCAGCGCGTGCACCGCCGCCGAGATCGGCAATGCCGGCAGCAGGTTGGCCAACCCCAGCAGGGCGAGCCCCACCACCAGCCACAGATAGCCCAGGTGCAGCACCCACAGGATGGGATTGGCCAGCGTCCTCAGGCTGTACCAGCCGGCCAGACGCGCGCCATGTACCAGGGCGGCCAGCAGCAAGGCGACGCCCGCCACTGGTCCGGGGAAGTGGATATGCATCGCCGCCGCCGCCAGGACGACCACGGCGGCGCCGCCCTTCTCGATCCAGCCGATGGGCTTGGGATCGATGGGCTGGCCCTGCATGCGCAGCCAGTTCTGGGTGAACGAGGGAACGATGCGGCCGCCGACGATGGCGATCATCAGCAGCAGGATGAAGATGCCCAGCCACACCCCCATCAGTCCGGTGACGAAGCCGCCCGCCGCCTCCACATGCACCAGGGCGTTGGCGATGGTGAACAGGGCCAGGATCGGCACGAAGGCGATGTTGCGCCATTTGCCGGCGGCGATCAGCGGTTTGGCGACCAGGAAGGCCAGCAGCGGCAGGTAGGCGAGGTCGATGGGGGCCACCAGCCAGGCGGGCAGCACCCCGCCCAGGGTAAAGGCGGCGCGCCCCGCCAGCCACAACGCGAACAGCACTATCAGCGGTCGGCCGGAGACATAGGCCGTGTTGGTCCAACTGGGCACCGCGGTGAGCAGGAAGCCGCCCACCGCCGCGCCGCCGAAGCCGAATACCATCTCGTGGCCGTGCCACAGGGACGGCGCGTAGGGCAGCCCCAGGCCGGTGATCCCCTCCCACACCAGCAGCCACAGCGGCAGCATCACCGCCGCCTGGATGCCGGCGAGCAGGAAGAAGGGGCGGAACCCGGCGGCGAAAAACACCGGGCCTTGCTTGCCCCGATAGGCCGGCTCCTGCAGATTGATGGTGGCCATGGCGCGCGAACCTCGTGTGCGGGAATTTCCGGGACCATGGGCAAAGCGGCGGCGCGGCACCTTGACGGCCGTCAACCGGATGCTCACGGTCGAGGGCAATGGCCTCGGACGCTGGCATCCGGGCGGGCTGCGGGTGACGATCGATGTGTCAGCTCAAAATATTGTATGTATTACCTGAATTGATATGTAACTACGTCATAATATGATTGTAGTAACCATCATTCGTGTCTCAACAAATTCCAAAAATTGCCTCAACGCCTTAATCCGCCTTTAAATTAAATCCGTCTATCACTTTGGTGTAGTGGCAAGATAATCACTTAGTGGTGCGCCGAATTGGCCGCTCCGCTTCTTCCCATCCCCCATCCGGTTTAACCCTTCGTTAGGAGACGCGGGGCAGTTTGCCGTTCCTCAAGGCTTCGCATTCACAGCGAGAAGGAACGGTCACCCGATGGCCTCCACCCCATTCATCACCACGCAATCCGGGACCGGCGGCGGTCCGTTGAAGGCGGCGCTCGGCACCTGCCGCGGCGCCATTTCCGCCACCGCGCTGTTTTCCCTGTGCGGCAATCTGCTGCTGTTCGTTTCGCCGTTGTACATGCTCCAGGTCTATGACCGGGTGCTGTCCAGCCGCAGCACCACCACGCTGGTGATGCTCACCGTCATCGCCGCCTTCATGCTGGCCGTCATGGGCGGGCTGGAGTTCCTGCGGTCGCGCATGCTGGTGCGGGTTGGCAGCCGTCTCGACGCCGCGTTGGCCGGGCGCACCTTCGCCGGCCTGTTCGAGATGTCGCGCAAGAGCCCGAGCGCCGTCGGTGGCCAGGTGTTGCGCGACCTCGACATGGTGCGCGACTTCGCCACCGGCCCTGCCCTGCTGGTCTTCTGCGACGCCCCCTGGGCGCCCCTGTTCATCGCGGTGGCCTTCGTGCTGCATCCGGTGCTGGGCCTGGTGACTCTGGGCGGCGGGCTGTGCATCTTCGCCCTGGCGGTGGTCAACGAGATGATCACCCGCAAGGCGCTGAAGGAGGCCTCGGCGGTTTCCATCGGCGCCTCCGCCTTTGCCGAAGCCTCCCTGCGCAATTCCGAAGTGGTCCATGCCATGGGGATGCTGCCCGGCATCTCCATGCGCTGGCTGGTGCGGCATCAGACCGCGCTGGCGTTGCAGTCGTCGGCGGCCGACCGGGCCGGCGGGCTGCTGGCGCTGTCCAAGTTCGTCCGTCTGTTCCTCCAGAGCGCCATTCTCGGCATCGGCGCCTGGCTGGCCCTGGAGGATCAGATCACCGGTGGCGCCATCATCGCCGCCTCGATCATCATGGGCCGTGCCCTGGCGCCCATCGAGATGGCGGTGGGGCACTGGAAGGGCTTCGTCGGTGCCCGTGGCGCCTGGGATCGCCTCAGCCATCTGCTGAACGAGGCGGGCAGCCGCGACGAGACCATGCCGCTGCCGCGTCCCAAGGGGGCTCTGGCGGTGGAGAAGGTCTTCGTGGTGCCGCCGGGCAGCCGTACCGCGGTGGTCAAGGGAGTGTCGTTCCAACTGGCTCCGGGTGAGGTGCTGGGCATCGTCGGCCCCTCGGCCGCCGGCAAGTCGACGCTGGCCCGCGCACTCACCGGGGTGTGGCAGCCGGGCGCCGGAGCGGTGCGGCTGGACGGCGCCGACCTGCACGCCTGGCGGCGCGAGGAAGTGGGGCCGGCGTTGGGCTACCTGCCGCAGGACGTCGAACTGTTCGACGGCTCGGTGGCGGAGAACATCGCCCGCTTCCAGGCCGTCGATCCCGACAAGGTGGTGGAGGCCGCCACCAAGGCCGGGGTGCATGACATCATCCTGGGCCTTCCCCAAGGCTACGACACCCGTATCGGCGAGGGTGGCCGGGTCCTGTCGGGTGGGCAGCGCCAGCGCATCGCCCTGGCCCGCGCCCTCTATGGCAACCCCAGCTTCGTGGTGCTCGACGAGCCCAATTCGAACCTCGATACCGCGGGCGAGCAGGCCCTGGTCGAGGCGGTGCTTGATCTCAAGCGTGGCGGTGCCACCACTGTGGTGGTGACCCACCGCGTCGCCATCCTGGGCTGCGTCGACCGCATCCTGGTGCTCAACAATGGCGAGGTCGAGTTGATGGGCAGCCGTGATGAGGTGATGGCCCGTCTCGCCCGCCCGCATGTCGTCGCCAATCAGCAGGCGGCCAAGGCAGCAATCAACGCATGAGGACGGATAGCATGAACAATGCCAACCTGCCGGCTCTTCCGGCCCATTACACCCTCGATCTGCCGACGCCGCCCAGCGACTATCGCAGGCCGCTGATCGCCGGAATGGTGGTGATCGGCATCGCCTTCGGCGGCTTCGGCACCTGGGCGGCCCTGGCGCCGGTCGGCAGTGCCGTGGTCTCGCAAGGCACCGTCACCGTCGAGAGCAAGCGCAAGACGGTGCAGCACCGCGAGGGCGGCATCGTCCAGAAGGTCCTGGTGCGCGAGGGCGACATGGTGGTGGCGGGGACGGTGCTGGTCCGGCTGGAGGACACCACCGCCGCCGCCCAGATGGCGACCCTCTCGGCCCAGCTCGACGCCCGTCTGGCGGAGCAGGCGCGCCTGGTGGCCGAGCGCGATGGCGCGAACGCCATCGCCTTCCCGCCCGCCGTGGCCGACCGTGCCGAGGTTGTGGCCCGCGAGCAGGACCGCTTCGCCGAGCGGCGCAAGTCCCTGGACGGCCAGATCGGTATCCTCCGGCAGCGCATCACCCAACTGGAGAGCCAGCGCGAGGGGCGGTCCGGGCTGGAGGACTCCAAGCGCCGGCAGATGGTCCTGCTCAAGGACGAGCTGACCGGCCTGCGCCAGCTGGAGGCCAAAGGCTACTACCCGCGCAACAAGCTGCTCGCCCAGGAACGCGAGCTGGCCCGCATGGAGGGCGAGCGCTTCTCCGATGGTGCCGGCGCCACCCAGTCGGAGCGCGAGATCGGCGAGAACCGTTTGCAGATCATGCAACTGGCGCAGAAGTTCCGCGAGGACGTCACCACCGAGCTGGCCAAGGTGGAGACCGAGGTCAACGATCTCGGCGCCAAGCTGGTGGCGGCGCGGGATGCGGTGAAGCGGCTCGACGTGGTGGCACCGGTCGGCGGCGCGGTTCAGTCGGTCAAGGTGGCCGGCCCCGGCTCGGTGGTCACCCCGGGGGCCGAGGTGGCCGAAATCATTCCCGATGAAGACCGTCTGGTGGTCGAGGCCCAGTTCAGCCCCCGCGATGCCGACAAGGTGCATGAGGGGCAGGGCGCCGAAGTGCGCTTTTCCTCCTTCTCCAGCCGGACCACCCCGGTGCTGAAGGGGACGGTGCAGGTGGTGTCGGCCGATCGCTTCACCGACAAGACTAGCCAGCAGCCCTATTACATGGCGCGGGTCGAGGTCTCGAAAGAGGAGCTTGCCCGTCTGCCGCAGCCCCTGAAGGCCGGCATGCCGGCCGAAGTGATGATCTCGGCGGGTGAGCGCACCCCCCTGCAATACCTGCTGAAACCCCTGATGGACAGCTTCGCGCGGGGGTTCCGGGAGGTCTAGGGTTCTCTAACTCCCTCCCCCGGCGTAGCCGGGGGAGGGGAGGGTGGGGGCAGCGAGCGAAGCGAGGCGGGAGTGTTGCCAAGTGGAAGAACTCCCGAGCTTCGCGGCCCCAACACCATCCCTTCCCCGCCTTTGGCAGGGGAGGTCTTAAAATGAATGCAGAATATTTATTCAATATAG